>JBDSND010000097.1:0-33092 GCA_039915505.1 Casimicrobiaceae bacterium | reverse complement strand
CGGTGGGATAGCCTGCAAGCGGGGTGAAGCGGGCCGTTTCGGCCTCGAGCACGACGTCGTGGCCGCGCCCTAGCAGAAACCGGGCGAGCCGGCCGAGGGGCTCGGCGACACCCGGCGTGGCGTAGCGTCCAATGAGGGCGACGCGGGAGAGCGTCCGGCGTGACACGGAATCCAGCATGCCGCCGATTACACCACACTGCACGCGGCGACGGACATTTCGCCGGTGGGGCCGAGCGCCGTGCGGGGTCGGCGCGGCCTCGCGCGCTGCGGACCGCGACCTCACCCCATGGAATCGCTGTCGTCGCGTCCCGATCTGGAGCAAGGGAGTGGGAGGCCGCGTGTCGGATGGCCTGAGGTTGTCCAGGTGCGCAAAAACTCCCGGCGGCAACCCGCCTCGCATAAAATGCAACCATGCTGGACGCCCGAGCACAACATTTGCTAAAGACGCTCATCGAGCGTTACATCGAGGATGGACAGCCCGTCGGCTCGCGCATGCTGTCGCGCCAGTCCGGCCTCGAGCTCTCCCCCGCGACTGTGCGCAACGTGATGGCCGATCTCGAGGAGATGGGCTACATCACCAGTCCGCATACCTCGGCGGGCCGGGTTCCCACCTCGAAGGGCTATCGCTTTTTCGTCGACAGTCTGATGGTGGTCCGGCCGTTGCACGAGAGGGAGATCCATCGTCTCGAGGAGGAGTTCACCGCGGATCGTCCGCAGCAGCTGGTCAGCGCGGCGGGGCAACTGCTTTCGCAGCTGACCCGCTTCGCGGGGGTGGTGATGACGCCGCGGCGCGAGGCGGCGTTCCGGCATCTCGAGTTCCTGCGCCTGTCCGAACGACGGGTGCTGCTCATCATTGTCACGCCCGAAGGTGATGTTCAGAACCGCATACTCAACATGCCGCGGGACTATACCCAGAGCCAGTTGCAGGAAGCGTCGAATTTTTTCAACCAGCATTACGCGGGGCAGCCATTCGAAGCAATCCGCTCGCTCCTCCAGGACGAACTGCGCTCGCTGCGTGAGGACATCGTCGCGTTGATGACCGCGGCCGTGGACGCGGGTGGCGCGGCGCTGCATGAGGACGAGGAGTTGGTGGTGACCGGCGAGCGCAACCTCCTCAAGGCCGACGACCTCGCCTCGAACATGGGGCGGCTGCGCAACCTCTTCGATCTCTTCGAGCAGAAGACCTCGCTCATCCACCTGCTCGACGCGTCCCAGCGGGCGGCCGGAGTGCAGATCTACATTGGCGGCGAATCGGGCCTCGTGCCGCTCGACGACTGCAGCGTGATTGCGGCACCCTACGAACGCGATGGCCGGGTGATCGGCACGCTGGGCGTCATCGGACCGACGCGCATGGCCTACGAGCGGATCATCCCGATCGTCGACATCACCGCGAAGCTTCTGTCGAACGCCCTGTCGCAGCGCAATGCCTGAGCCTGCGGGCGGCGCCGCGGCTCGTGTCGACCCTCGTCCCTGATCACCGCAGTTGAAGCATGCCGCAGCGTCGCCGCACGCCGTCGGCATACGCCCATCCCGTGCCTATGGGGCACAAGTTGATCGACACGCCCCTGCGCTACATTCAAACCTGATCGAGTCGCCTCCAGCATGTCGTTCCTGCGCCCTGAGCCGCCGCACGATCACATCGACCCTGCCCGGGTCGGGGTACTGCTCGTCAATCTCGGGACGCCGGACGACGCCACGCCGGCCGCGGTGCGCCGCTACCTGGCGCAGTTCCTCGCGGACCCGCGGGTCGTCGAGCTCCCGCGCGCGGCCTGGCTGCCGATCCTGCACGGCGTCATCCTCCGGGTCCGGCCGGCGAAATCGGCCCGGAAGTACGCCTCGATCTGGACCAACGGCGGCTCCCCATTGCTCGTGCACAGTGTCCGGCAGCGCACCTTGCTGAGGGGGCTCCTCGGCGAACGGCTCAAGGGCATGGGGCTGCCGGGCGACCTCGCCGTAGTCGAGCTCGGCATGACTTATGGCAATCCTTCGGTCGCGGCGGCCCTGGAGCGCCTCAAGGCGGCGAATTGCGACCGGATCCTGGTGGTGCCGTTGTTTCCGCAGTACGCGGCGAGTGCCACCGGCTCGGCCTGTGCGGCAGTGCTCGCGGCGGCGGGGCGGATGCGGCGCATGCCCGGCCTGCGCACGATCGACGCGTTCCATGACGATCCCGCGTATATCCGGGCGCTCGCGCAATGCGTCAACGATTACTGGATGCGCAACGGGCGCCCCGATCATCTCGTGCTGTCGTTCCACGGCGTGCCCCGCCGAACCTTGGAGCTCGGCGATCCGTACTTCTGTCATTGCCAGAAAACGGGGCGCCTGCTAGTCGCCGAGCTCGGGCTCGCGCCGAAGCAGTTCACCATCAGTTTTCAGTCACGGTTCGGCCGTGCCGAATGGCTGACCCCCTACACCGCTGCCACCGTCGAGGCCCTGGGCAAGGCTGGTACCCGGCGGGTCGACGTGTTCTGCCCGGGATTCGTGAGCGACTGTCTCGAGACCCTCGAGGAGATCGGGATTGAGGTGAAGGCGAGCTTCCTCGCGGCCGGCGGCCAGGAATTCAACGCCATCCCCTGCCTCAACGAGCAGCCGCTGTGGATCGCCGCACTGACCGACCTGGTTCTGCGCCACCTGCAGGGCTGGCTCGTCGCGCCCGTCCCCGCCGAAGCACGCGAGCTCGCCCAGATCCGAGCCCGGGCCGCCGGCGCGGCCCGATGAGCCTTGTCGTAGACCTCGGGGCGAATTGCCCGCGTGCCGCGTGCAGGGGTCGCGCCGCCTCAGCGGTCGTTGGCCGCGAGCCGGGAGTCGCTTGTTGGACGATCGGGCGCAGCCGGGGCCGGACGGGTTGAATCGTCCGGGAACTATCCCCATAGTCGATGCAGTCCACTGCCTTCGCGGCATGCCCCGCGTTGCCCCCTGTTTTCCGTTACCCAGCGAGCCATGAACGACCCGAAGCCCTACGAACCTGCCGCCGGCATGCCCGATCCGGCCAACCGCGACGAGGCGAGCCATCCGGAGGATGTGGTCGACGCCACGACCCTGTTCGATGACGCCGTCACCCAGCTCAAGAAGGCCGAGGACGAGGCAGCCGCCATGCGCGACGCCTATCTGCGCGCCCGGGCGGACGTGGAAAACATCCGCCGCCAGGGCCAGGCCGAGGTCGCCAAGGCACACCGTTACGGCATCGAGAAATTCGCCGAAAGCCTGCTGCCCGTACGCGACGCCCTCGAAACGGCCCTCGCCGTCGATGCCTCGCCCGAGGCAATGCGCGCGGGCGTCGAGCTCACCCTGAAGCAGCTGGCGGCGGCTTTCGACAAGGCGCAGCTCGGCGTCATCGATCCGGCCGGCGGCGACAAATTCGATCCCCACGCCCATCAAGCCATGGCCATGGTCGACAGCGACCAGCCGGCGAACACCGTGGTGCAGGTGATGCAGAAGGGCTACCGCCTGAGCGATCGCGTCTTGCGGCCGGCGATGGTCGCCGTGGCAAAAGGCAATGGCAGCGGCGCCTGATCCCTTGATTCACCTGGCCCAAAACCCCACCTGAGGGAAAGGTTTAGGCATTCCGACTGCGGAGACACCCAAAATGGCAAAAATAATCGGCATCGACCTCGGCACCACCAATAGCTGCGTCGCCATCATGGAAGGCGGTCAACCGAAGGTGATCGAGAATTCGGAGGGCGGACGTACCACGCCGTCCATCGTTGCGTACCAGGAAGACGGCGAGATCCTGGTCGGCGCCCCGGCCAAGCGGCAGGCCGTTACCAATCCCAAAAACACGCTCTATGCGGTGAAGCGCCTCATCGGCCGCCGCTTCGAGGAAAAAGAGGTCCAGAAGGACATCGACCTCATGCCCTATCGCATCGTCAAGCACGACAACGGCGACGCCTGGGTCGAGGTCCGGGGCAAGAAGATCGCTCCCTCCCAGGTATCCGCCGAAACGCTGCGCAAGATGAAGAAAACCGCCGAGGACTACCTGGGCGAGGAAGTGACCGAGGCGGTGATTACCGTGCCGGCGTATTTCAACGACTCGCAGCGCCAGGCGACCAAGGACGCCGGCAAGATCGCCGGACTCGAGGTGAAGCGGATCATCAACGAGCCCACGGCCGCGGCGCTGGCGTTCGGCATGGACAAAAAGGAAGGCGATCGCAAGATCGCGGTGTACGACCTCGGGGGCGGCACCTTCGACATCTCGATCATCGAGATCGCCGCGGTCGAGGGCGAGCACCAGTTCGAGGTGCTGTCCACCAACGGCGACACGTTCCTCGGTGGCGAGGACTTCGACCAGCGTCTGATCGACTACGTCGTGACCGAATTCAAGAAGGAAGCAGGCGTCGACCTCAAGAACGACGTGCTCGCGCTGCAGCGCCTCAAGGAAGCGGCCGAGAAGGCGAAGATCGAGCTGTCCTCCTCGCAACAGACCGAGATCAACCTGCCATACGTCACCGCCGACCAGTCCGGGCCGAAGCACCTCTCGATCAAGGTCACCCGGGCCAAGTTCGAGTCGCTGGTCGAGGACTTGATCGAGCGCACCATCGAGCCCTGCCGGATCGCGATCAAGGATGCCGGGGTGAAGCTCGCCGACATCGGCGACGTGATCCTGGTCGGCGGCCAGACGCGCATGCCCAAGGTGCAGGACAAGGTGAAGGCGTTCTTCGGCAAGGAGCCGCGCAAGGACGTCAACCCCGACGAGGCGGTTGCGGTCGGCGCGGCGATCCAGGGCGGTGTGCTGAAGGGCGACGTCAAGGACGTGCTGCTGCTCGACGTCACGCCGTTGTCGCTGGGCATCGAGACCCTCGGCAGCGTGATGACCAAGCTCATCCAGAAGAACACGACTATTCCCACCAAGGCGCAGCAGGTGTTTTCGACCGCCGATGACAACCAGGGGGCGGTGACCATACACGTGTTGCAGGGCGAGCGCGACATGGCCTCGGGCAACAAGAGCCTGGGCCAGTTCAACCTGGAAGGCATTCCCCCGGCGCCGCGCGGCATGCCGCAAATCGAGGTGACGTTCGACATCGACGCGAACGGGATCCTGCACGTGTCCGCCAAGGACAAGGCCACGAGCAAGGAGAACAAGATCACGATCAAGGCGAACTCCGGGCTCACCGAGGCCGAGATCGAGCGGATGACCAAGGATGCCGAAGCGCACGCCGACGAGGACCGCCGCCTGCTGGAGGTCGTCCAGGCCCGCAACCAACTCGACACCTTGGTGCACAGCGTGAAGAAATCGCTGACCGAGTACGGTGACAAGATCGGGGGCGACGACAAGGGCAAGATTGAGTCCGCGATCAAGGATGCCGAGGACGTTCTCAAGGAAAAGGACGCGTCCAAGGACACCCTCGAGTCCAAGTCCACCGCCCTGGCGTCGGCTGCGCAGAAGCTGGGCGAGATGATGTATGCCCAGACGCAGGCCGCCGGCGGTGGCGAAGACGGCGAGCAGCCCAGCGGTGGCGGGCCGGCCGGAGGTTCGCAAGGCGGCGGTGGTGGTGGACGGGGCCGCGACGAGGAAAAGGTCGTCGATGCGGAGTACACGGAGGTGAAGGACAAGAAGTGAACTTCCGTTGCGCCTGACGGCGAAGCCGGGAGCAGCGTGCTGCCCCGGCTTCTTGTCATTGGCGACCGAATAGCTGATCGTGGTTGAGCGTCGCGGCGCGACGCTCAACTCGGCCGCTCTTACGGGTACGATGCGGCTTCGTGCACGGGCCCGGTGTCAGGTGTCAGGTGTCAGGTGTCAGGTGTCAGGGGTGTCTTGGCACGGGCGATGTCAAACGCTGAGCCGGCCTGGCAGTGCGGCTTGGCCCTCGTCGGCTAGGGAACTGGAGCAGGCCTTCGGCCTGGAGCATTTGTCGAATATCGCCGCAGCATCGCCTGCGGTCTGAAGGGAATTTCGGGCGGCAGGCGGCTTGCGTGCCGGTCCAGCGAATCACTATGGCCAACAAGCGCGACTATTACGCGGTCCTGGGCGTTAATCGCGATGCTTCGGAAGAAGACATCAAGAAGGCGTATCGCCGCCTGGCGATGAAATTCCATCCGGACCGCAATCCCGATGACAAGGGCTCCGAGGAAAAATTCAAGGAAGCCAAGGAGGCCTACGAGGTCCTGACCGAGCCGCGCAAGCGCGCGGCATACGACCAGTTCGGCCACGCCGGCGTGGATCCGTCGGCGGCCGCCGGATTCGGCGCGGCGGGGGCGCAAGGTTTCGGGGGCTTCGCCGATGCGTTCGGCGACATCTTCGGCGAGATCTTCGGCGCGCAGCGCGGTGGGCGTGGCACCGGGGCCTACCGCGGTGCCGACCTGCGATACAACCTCGAGCTCTCGCTCGAAGATGTGGCGCGCGGCACCGAGGCCAAGATCCGTATTCCAGCGCTCGAAGCGTGCGGCACCTGTCACGGCAGCGGTGCCAAGCCCGGCACCCAGCCCAAGCAGTGCCCGGCGTGCGGCGGTCGGGGCGAGGTACGGGTGTCGCAGGGCTTCTTCTCGATCCAGCAAACCTGTCCGCAGTGCCACGGCAGCGGCAAAATCATTCCCGATCCGTGCGCGACCTGCCATGGCGCGGGACGAGTGAAGAACTACAAGACACTGTCGGTGAAGATTCCGGCCGGCGTCGATCAGGACGATCGCATCCGGCTCTCCGGCGAAGGCGAGGCGGGCATGAACGGCGGTCCGCCCGGCGATCTCTACGTGGTCGTCAACCTGAAGCAGCACTCGGTGTTCCAGCGCGAGGGTGGCGACCTGCATTGCGAGATGCCCATCAGCTTCGTCGCGGCGGCGCTCGGCGGCGACATCGAGATTCCGACCCTCGACGGGCACGCGACCATCAAGGTTCCCGCGGAGACCCAGACCGGCCAAGTGTTCCGCTTGCGGGGCAAGGGGATCAAGCCGGTGCGCAGCAGCGCTCCCGGCGACCTGTTCTGCCACGTCGTCGTCGAGACGCCGGTCAAGCTCACGCCACGGCAGAAGGAGCTGCTGCAGGAGTTCGAGGCGATCAACCAGGACGATCCCGGTGCCCACAGCCCGCGGGAGAAATCGTTCATGGACAAGGTGCGCGAGTTCTTCGGTGAGTGATTGTCCCGGGTCGACCGGCATGCGGCAGTCGGCGGTCCGCGGGACGCCCGCCCTGGCGACATAGTCGAGCGAAGCGGCGATGTCCGGATCCTAGCTGCGGCCGCGATGATCTTCGCTGTCACAGCAGGAGCCAGCTAGCTAGGGCGAGGTGCTGGTCGCGTCCCTCATCGCCACTGCAATGTCATGCCGCGCCCGCGGAGACGCTGCCGCTCGGTGATCGCGAGACGCCGGCGCCACGGTGGTACGATGCCCATTTTTCGCGCCCGGGAGGTCGACGTGCCGTTGCGTTGCATGGGTTTCCTGTCCTTGATCCTGGCTTCGAGCCTCGCCTGCGCTCAGGTGAAAATCGGGTTGCTGGTGTCCGCCACCGGCCCGACCTCCGCCATCGGTATCCCCCAGAAAAACACCGCCGAACTCCTGCCGCGACGCGTCGGCGACGCCACCATCGAATACATCCAGCTCGAGGACGGCGGCGACACCACCCGTGCCGTCCAGAACGCCAAGAAGCTCATCCAGGAAAACAACGTCGACGCGGTGATCGGCCCGTCCACGACGCCAAATGCTTTGGCAATCCTCGATCTCATCGCCGACGCCAAGGTGGCTCTCATGGCGACCGTTGGCACCTCCAGCGTGGTCGAGCCGCTCGACGCCAAGCGTCGTTGGGTGTTCAAGACCACCCAGAACGACGACCTGATCGCCGCGGCGCTGGTGAAGCACATGGCGAAGACCGGGGTAAAGACCTTTGGCTTCATCGGCTTCAAGGATCCGTACGGCGAGAACTGGTTCAAGGTGTTCACGCCCATGGCGGAAAAGGCGGGCATTCGCTTGCTTGCGACGGAGTACTACCAGCGCGCTGATCAGAGCGTCACCGGCCAAGCGCTCAAGCTCATCGCCGCCAAGCCGGATGCGATCCTGATCGCCGGAGTTGGCGGGCCCGGGGTGCTGCCCCAGATCACCCTGCGGGACTCCGGTTACAAGGGTGGCATCTACCAAACCCATGGTGTCGCCACCGACGATTTCATCCGGCTCGGTAAGGACAAGGTCGAGGGCACGATCCTCGCTGCCGGCCCCATGCTGGTGGTCGACGAGATGGCGGACTCGAATCCGATCAAAAAGGTCGCGATGACCTACATCGCCGCTTACGAAAAGCAGTTCGGCCAAAAGCCCGCGACCTTCGGGGCCAACACCTACGATTCCGGTCTCATCCTGGAGCGGGCATTACCCAACGCTCTGCGCAAGGGTAAGCCCGGCACCGAGGCGTTCCGGGTCGCGCTGCGCGATGCCATCGAGCAGGAACGCGAGATCGTCGGCTGCCAGGGCGTATTCAACATGTCGCCGACCAATCACAACGGCATGGACGAGCGCGCGCGCGTCCTGGTGACTGTCCGCGACGGGAAATTCCGATTGCTGCCGGAGTAGTCGGGGGACCTTCGGGCGCACGCGTCGCCGGCGTGCTGCTCGCCGCGGGACGGGCTGTGCGCTTTGGTGCGGACAAGCTGCTCGCACCGCTGCCGGCCCACGATGACATCGAGGCCGGAACGCCCGTGGCGGTGGCCGCTTGCCGCCATCTGCTGGCGGCGACCCCTGCCGTCCTTGCCGTCGTGCGTCCTGGTGCCGATGAACTGGCCGCGCATCTGGGCGCATGCGGCGCACGGGTCGCGCCGTGTCCGTCGGCAGAGCAGGGCATGGGAGCGAGTCTCGCGTGCGCCATCGCGGCCGCGAGCGATGCGGATGGCTGGGTCATTGCCCTTGCCGACATGCCGTGGATCACGGTCGCCACGATTCGCGCCGTGGTCGACGCGCTCGCGGCGGGCGCCGCGATCGCGGTGCCGGTGATCGGCGGCGTGCGCGGGCATCCAGTCGGATTTGCGCGGCCCTTCGGCGCCACGCTGCGGCGCCTCGGCGGCGACCAGGGCGCCAAGGCCGTGCTCGCCGCGAACGCCCACGCGATCCGGGCCATTGAGGTCGAGGATCGCGGCATCCTGCGCGACATCGACGTTCCCAGCGACCTCCTTGGCTGCCGTCGGCGCGAGCCCTGAACCGGCGACGAATGCTGAGCCCCGTCGTCGGCGCCAACGAGAATTAGGACTAGCTAGGCGATGCGCTGGGTGCCCCAGATCTCGGCCTGCCGGCCGATGATGCGGTTTTCCTCTTCCTGCATGCGCCACCACGTGACGAGATCCTCGGCCTCGAGCGGCCGCGAGATCAGGAAGCCTTGCGCTTCGTCGCAGCCGTGGTTCTTGAGGAAGGCGAACTGGGACGCGTTCTCCACGCCCTCGGCAATCACCCGCAAGCCGAGCGCATGCGACAAGGCGACGATCGCCTGGGTGATCGCCTCGTCGTTCTGGTTGGACCCCAGTCCGTCTACGAACCGCTGATCGATCTTGACGCCCTGGATGGGCAGGCGCGCGAGGTACGAGAGGCTCGAGTAGCCGGTGCCGAAGTCGTCGACGGTGATCGACACGCCGCGCTGCTTCAACTTGACCAGCGTGTCGACCGCTTTCTCGGGGTGGGTGATGATGACGCTCTCGGTTATCTCGAGATCGAGGTATTGCGGCGGCAGGTTCGACGAATTGAGCGCGTCCTCGACGATCGACAGCCAACTGTCGTGCTGCAGTTGCTGGACGGAGAGATTGACCGACAGCCGCAGCAGCATGCCCTGGCGGTGCCATTGCATCACCTGCTTGCACGAATCGCGCAACACCCGGGCCCCGAGGGTTTGGATCATGCCGGACTCCTCGGCAATAGGAATGAAGTCCGACGGGGAAATGATTCCGCGCTGCGGATCGCGCCACCGCAACAGCGCCTCCACACCGCAGGCGCGCCCGGTCTGCATGTCGATCTGGGGCTGGAACATGAGGAAGAACTCGTCGTCCATCAGGCCACGGCGCATGTCCGTCTCGAGTTGCAGTCGCAGCTGCACCCGGGCGTTCATGTCGGCGGTATAGAAGCGATAGGCATTGCGGCCCGCTTCCTTGGCGGCATACATCGCGGTGTCGGCCTGCTTGATCAGTGTCCCGGGGTCCGCAGCGTCGAGCGGGAACATCGACACCCCGATCGAGCAGGTCAGGGTGGGCATCTGGTCCGCGAGCCGGAACGGCGCGAGGAACGCCTCCCGCACCCGGGCCAGCACCGTCATGGTCTCGAAGGTCGCGTGGGCCGGATCGAGCCCCGGCAGGATCAGCACGAACTCGTCGCCGCCCAGGCGCGCGACGATGTCGGCCTCCCGGACCGCGCTGGTCAGCCGCTGAGCCACCGACTGCAGCAGTTGGTCGCCGCAATCATGGCCGAGGGTGTCGTTGATACGCTTGAAATGATCGAAGTCGATGAACAGGCACGCGACGTGGGTGTGCTCGCGCTGCGCCTGCGCAAGCAGCTGTTTTAGTCGCTGGGCGAGCAGGGAGCGATTCGGCAGGCCGGTGAGGATGTCGTGCTGGGCGAGCTTGTAGGCATGCGCCGTCGCGACCTCGAGCTCCTTGGTGCGCTGGGTGACCTTCTCCTCGAGGGTGCGCTGGTAGTTGGCGACCTCGCTGCGCGACGCCGCGAGGCGCTGGGTCATCTGATTGAATGCATGGGTGAGGAGCCCCAGCTCGTCGGCCGAGCGTGCCGGAACGTACACGTCCAGCTTGCCCGAGCCGACGGCGCGCGCTGCACGGATCAGCCGGCGCATCGGCGCCACGATGCGGCGGGTGAGCAGCAGCGTGGTGCCGATCGATAGCAGCACGAGTAGTCCGACCACGGTAAGAGCGCCGATGACGTGCTTGCGGAACTGCTCCTGCTGCCGGGCGAAGCTCATCCCGAGCTGCACGTAGCCGATCGGGGTCGCGGCAGGCGTCGCCGGCATGACCGTGGCATTCGGCTGCGCCTGGGAGAGGGTCCGCATGACGCCCGGGGTACCGCGGACGACGCTGCTGATGATCTCGACGTAGGGCTCGCCGCCGAGCGTGACGTGCGAGGTGAGGGGCGCGGCCCCGGCCGACGGCAGTTGTGCCGGCAACGCGGGCACAGTCGCGCCCTGTAGCTGCTGGCGGTACTTGCGCTGGGCGAGGGGCCGTCCCTGGTCATCCAGGACCGCGGCGAAGGCGATGGCGCCGCCGCGCTCGAGCGAGTCGAGAATGCCCGCGACGTAGGCGCGGTCACCGGTCACGAGACCGTACTCGGAGAGTTCTGCGAGCATGCCGATGACGGTGAGACCTTCGCTGCGCAACTCCTGCTCGCTGTCCCGCCACTGCTGCCAGAGGTAGAAACCGGTGGTGGAGACGGCGGTGATGAAGATGAGCCCGACGGTGAGTACGTTGAGCTTGGTGAGAAGCCCCATGCGCACCGGCGGAAGAGTGGTGGGGGTGTGCGTCTCGCCCGCAAGCGGCGAGAGATGCAGCCGGAAACGGCGAAAAACCTGGATCATGCGCAACGCGATGTTTGCGGCATGCAGCGGGCCACGCGCGGCCGCTTGTTGGACCGCGGTGCCGGCGAGGAGCACGACGGCGCGCTCGCATCAGCGCCGCGTGCGGTGCCTGCATGCCCACGCCGGCTTGCGACGTCACTTTGGTTCGCGCTACTTGACACTACCGCTCCTTGTTCCATTAATTGAGGCGATTCGCTGCCGCGTGGCATGCGATGCGATGCCGCCCGGGGCACGCGCGCCGACATCGGGCCGCGCGTGGTCCGCGAGTTGCCGCTGGGTCGCGCGCACGGCGTGCGATGCGCCAGCGACAGAGTTTACTGCGCCGCCACCACCAGTAGCCATGACCGTTCGGCCGATCTCGTGCCGTCGCGACCGACGGCAACCATGCCCCGCGTTGCGCGCGAAAACCGCACCGCTTGTGCACTGCACCTGTAGCCGCGTGGGGACGGCGCGCGCGTGCAGTCTCACTCCGCCAGGACCGGGATCTTGCCGATGCGCCGTTGCCATTCGCGTGGGCCCGTGCGGTGGACGGAAGTCCCCTGAGCGTCGACCGCAACCGTCACCGGCATGTCCTTGACCTCGAATTCATAGATGGCTTCCATGCCGAGGTCGGCGAATCCCACTACTCGGGCGTGCTTGATCGCCTTCGACACCAGGTAGGCCGCGCCGCCGACGGCCATCAGATAGGCAGCCCGGTGACGACGGATCGCCTCGATGGCGGCAGGGCCGCGCTCGGCCTTGCCGATCATGGCGATGAGGCCGGTCTGGCCGAGCATCGTCTCGGTGAACTTGTCCATGCGGGTGGAGGTGGTGGGACCGGCAGGACCGACCACCTCGTCGCGAACCGGGTCGACCGGGCCGACGTAATAGATGACCCGGTTGCTGAAGTCTACGGGCAAGGGCTCGCCCTTTGCCAGCATGTCGGCAATTCGCTTGTGGGCGGCGTCGCGTCCGGTCAGCATCCGGCCATTCAACAGCAGTGACTCGCCAGGTTTCCAGCTCGCGACTTCCGCCGGTGTCAGGGTGTCGAGGTCGACACGGCGCGATTCGGCAGAAGGTGCCCACGACACCGCAGGCCAGCGGGCGAGATCCGGCGGGTCGAAACGCGCTGCCCCGAAACCGTCGAGCGTGAAATGAGCGTGACGGGTCGCCGCGCAGTTCGGAATCATCGCGACTGGCAGGCTCGCGGCGTGGGTTGGATAGTCGAGGATCTTGACGTCCAGCACAGTCGCAAGGCCACCGAGACCCTGGGCGCCGATGCCGAGGGCATTCACCTTGTCCATCAGCTCGAGACGGAGCTCGTCGGTGCGGGAAAGTGCTTCGCCCTGCGCGGCGCGGGCGCGCAAAGCGTGAATGTCGATGGGATCCATCAACGCTTCCTTGGCGAGCACCATCGCCTTCTCCGCGCTGCCGCCGATGCCGATGCCGAGCATGCCCGGCGGGCACCAGCCCGCACCCATGGTCGGTACCGTCTTCATCACCCAGTCGACGATCGAGTCCGACGGGTTCAGCATGGTGAACTTGCTCTTGTTCTCCGACCCGCCGCCTTTCGCGGCGATCTTCACCTCTACAGCGCCGCCCGAAACGATGTCGTAGTGCACCACCGCGGGGGTGTTGTCGCGGGTGTTAGTGCGCTTGCCCGCGGGGTCGGCGAGAATCGATGCCCGCAAGGTGTTGTCGGGGTCGAGGTACGCGCGCCGCACCCCTTCGTTGATCATGTAGGTGACGCTCATGGTCACGCCTTCCCAACGCACGTCCATGCCGACCTTGACGAAGGCCACCACGATCCCGGTGTCCTGGCAGATCGGCCGGTGGCCTTCCGCGCACATCCTGGAGTTAGTGAGAATCTGCGCGATCGCATCACGGGCTGCCGGCGACGCCTCGGCGGCATGGGCCTCCCCGAGCGCCTCGATGAAATCCATCGGGTGGTAGTACGAGATGTACTGGAGCGCGTCCTTGACGCTGTCGATCAGATCCTGCTGGCGGATGGTGGTCATGCGATCCTCCGGAGCATCAGTGCGCATTGCGTCCTATGGGATCGACCCCTTCCCGCAGCCGCGCCCGAGCTTCATTTTCGACCGTGAAGGTCTTCTCGTAGCCGGGACGTACACGCCCTGGGCGACGATCAGGCCTCGAGAAAAGCGGCGGCTGCAGCCACCGGCTCATGCTGATCAACTGCGGAATCGGACGTAGCGGGGAGGCGGCCATGGCCAGGGGAGGAACCGAACATGGAATCTTAGCATCGGGCGGAAGTGGGCAAGCGCACCGTGGCGCTTGGCGCGCGCAAGTGCTTCCTGCGCAGCGCGAGTGCGCGATGGCCGCTCGGGAAGGCGGATTGCCTGACGGGCGGGCAGTTGGTTAGACTGCCGCTACCCGGCCAGGGCACGCGACCCGGCGAGCGCTCGCAGGCTGCCATTTACCCGTCACCGTTGGAGAGGACGCGATGCACGACGACACGCTCAGGAGCCAGCGGCTCGTCGCGTTGTTCCTGCTGGGCGTGCTCCTGCTCAACTTTCCGCTGCTGTACCTATTCGCCAGCGAACAGCCGATCTGGGGCGTGCCGCTGCTCTTCGTGTACGTCTTCGTCGCCTGGGGCGCGCTCATCGGCCTTTTCGCGCTCGTCGTAGAGGGTAGCCACGGACGGCGCGACTAGCTACGCGATGCGCGACGGCACGTTCATCGCGCTGGTATCCCTGGGTTACCTCGGGCTGCTCTTCGCCATCGCGTACGTCGGTGACAAGCGCGCCGACGCGGGGCGCAGCATCATCGCCAATCCATGGATCTATTCGCTGTCGCTCGCGGTGTACTGCACGACGTGGACTTTCTACGGCAGTGTCGGCCGCGCCGCGGCCACCGGCATCGGCTTTCTGCCGATCTACCTCGGGCCGACTCTGGTCGCGGCGCTTTGGTGGTTCGTGTTGCGCAAGATGGTCCGGATCAGCCGGGTGAACCGGATCACGTCGATTGCGGACTTCATCGCCTCGCGCTACGGCAAGAGTCACCTTCTCGGCGGTCTCGTCACCGTGATCGCGGTGCTGGGGATCGTGCCGTACATCGCGCTGCAGCTCAAGGCAATCGCGGTCAGCGTCAACATCCTGCTGCACGGCACGCCGAGTTCCGCGGCCGCGGCAACGACTGCGCTGCGGGAAGACCATGCACTCTACATTGCGCTTCTGCTCGCGGCGTTCACGATCCTCTTCGGCACCCGCCACCTCGACGCGACCGAGCGCCACGAAGGCATGGTTGCGGCGATCGCCTTCGAGTCGCTGGTGAAGCTGGTGGCATTCGTCGCGGTGGGTGTATTCGTCACTTGGGGGCTATACGACGGCGTGGGCGACCTGTTCGAGCGTGCGTTGGCCAATCCCCATCTCGCCAGCCTCATGACCATGTCCGCCCCGGCCGGCGGGTTTGCCGGCTGGGCTTCGCTCACCTTGCTGTCCATGTTCGCGATCCTGTTCCTGCCGCGCCAGTTCCAAATCGCGGTGGTCGAGAACGTCGACGAGCGTCACATCGAGAAGGCAATCTGGCTGTTCCCAACCTATCTCTTCGCGATCAACCTTTTCGTGCTGCCGATCGCATTCGGTGGGCTCCTGCTTTTCCCCACCGGCAGCGTCGATGCCGATACCTTCGTACTAACTCTACCGCTGTCCGCGGGCGCCAACGGCCTCGCCGTGTTGGCCTACGTAGGCGGGCTGTCGGCCGCAACCGGCATGGTCATCGTCGAAACCATCGCCCTCTCCACGATGGTCTGCAACGACCTCGTAATGCCGGCGCTTCTGCGGGCGGGACTGCTACGCTCGGTCGGAGTGCGTGATCTGTCGGGAACGCTGCTCGGCATCCGGCGTGGTGCCATCGTCCTCATCCTGCTGCTCGGCTATCTTTATTTTCGACTTGCGGGCGAGGCGTACGCGCTCGTCTCCATCGGTTTGATTTCATTCGCGGCCGTCGCCCAGTTCGCGCCAGCGATGCTGGGCGGCATGTACTGGAAAGGCGGCACGCGTCGCGGTGCGCTCGCCGGGCTCGCCGGCGGCTTCGCCGTCTGGGTCTACACGCTACTGCTGCCGTCGTTCGCCAAGTCCGGTTGGCTGCCCATGGCCTTTGTAGACGACGGGCCCTGGGGCATCGCGCTATTCCGGCCCCAGGCGTTGTTAGGCCTGGATGGTTTCGACCAGATCACCCACACGCTATTCTGGAGCATGCTGGTGAACGTTGGGGGCTACCTCGCGTGGCCGTTGGTCGCGCGCGCCAGTGCAAGCGAGGCCGCCCAGGCAGTGCGCTTCGTCGACGTCTACACCCGCGAAGGTGGCGGCCCGCGCTTCTGGCGCGGTTATGCCCGGACCGATGAGATCATCAGGCTGTTGCGCCGCTTTCTCGGCGCCAGTCGGGCCGACGGGACAGTCGCTGCCTACCGGCTCCGGTCGGGTGCAGCGGACTCCGAACCCGAGCAGGCGGACGCTGCGTTTGTCGATTTCGCGGAGACCGAGCTCGCGGGCGCGATCGGCGCCGCGTCCGCGCACGCCGTCGTCGCTTCGGTCGTCCAGGAGGAGCCGCTTTCCCTCGACGACATCATGCACATCCTGGACGAGACTTCCGAGGCGATCGCGCACGGCCGCGAAATGGAGCAGAAGTCCCGCGAGCTCGAAGCGGCGACCGCGCAGCTGCGCGAAGCGAACGAGCGGCTCACCGAGCTGGACCGCCTCAAGGACGAATTTGTCTCGACGGTTTCCCACGAGCTGCGCACGCCGCTGACCTCCATCCGCGCTTTCTCCGAGATCCTTTTCGACGAGCCCGACGCCGATCCCGGGAAGCGCAAGGAATTCCTGGGGATCATTCTCAAGGAAAGCGAACGCCTTACGCGATTGATTAACGACCTCCTGGATTTCGCGAAACTCGAGGCGGGCGAGACCGACTGGCGCGTCGCGCCGGTGGACCTGCGCGACGTCGTGGCCGACGCGGCCGCCGCGACCGGCCAGATCTTCAGGGACCGGGCCGTGCAGCTCGAGTGCGATCCCGGATCGGTCGCCGCGATGGTCACCGCGGATCGTGACCGGTTGATGCAGGTGATTATCAATCTCCTCTCGAACGCCGCCAAGTTCTCGCCCGCCCGCCGCGGCTGCGTGCGAATGACGCTGCATCGGCACGAACGACGCTGGCAGGTCGATGTCACCGATAACGGCCCGGGCATCGCACCCGCCCACCAGGCGATCATCTTCGAACGCTTCCGGCAGGCCGGCGATGCCACGGCCGGCAAGCCCCAGGGCACCGGTTTGGGTTTGCCGATCAGCAGGCACATCATCGAGCACCACGGCGGGCGCCTTTGGGTTACGAGCGCGACAGGTCGCGGTGCGATGTTCTCGTTCGACCTTGCGGCGCTCGAGTCCCCGGAATCGGGCGCGCCGGCGGCAGTGGGCCATGGCGACCGAGGCGCATGATGGCGTATCGGCGTGCGGGTCGAGGTGAGCCCGCCGACGCCGAGGCGAAACGATCGATTGGAGCGCAGGCACGGGCAAGCAGCCGTGCCTGCCGGGAGAGTGCCGTGGGTAACCGGGTGTTGATTGCCGACGACGAGCCGAACATCGTCATTTCGCTGGAGTTCCTGATGACCCAGCAGGGGTTCGAAGTGCGTATCGCACGCAACGGCGACGAGGCGCTCGCCCTGGCGGAGTCTTTCATTCCCGACGTCGTGCTGCTCGACGTGACGATGCCGATGCAGTCGGGCTACGAGGTCGCCCGGAAGATTCGCGACAATCCTGCCCTGCAGCACGTGAAGATCATCATGCTCACCGCACGCGGTCGCGATACCGAGGCCAGCAAGGGCATCGCGATGGGCGCGGATCTGTATGTGACCAAGCCGTTCTCGACCCGGGAGCTGGTCGACCAGGTCAGGGCGATGGTGACTTGAGCGCAGGACGCCTTGCGGTCGTACGGACGCCGGATCCAGCGCCCGCCATTGCACCGCCCCGCCCGTCATGGCCAGGGGTCACGTGGCGCCCACGCTGGACGCCCACGTGAGTGTTCCGCAAGCGATCGATCCGCCGGGTGCGCCGAAGCGCCCGCCGCGCACCCGGTTGCGTCTCGCCCTCACCATTGCCGGGCTGGTGTTGCTCACCGTCGTCTTCGTCGTAGGTCTCGCCGCGGTACTCCTGCAGTCGCTGCCGACGCTCTGGGCGGCGGTGCTGGCTGCCGCGCTGTTTGGCAGCGCCGGTCTGGTCGTCGTGTTGACCGCCTTTTTCGCGGTCGCGCTATCTTTGGGCGTCGCCGCGCTGTTCCGGAACTATGTCCAGCGCATGAATCGGTTCACCGACGCGGTCCAGATCATCCTTGCGGCCAACCCGTCGCGACGCCTCGGCGTGGACGGCCCGAGCGAGGCGGCGGGCCTCGCCGCCGCGGTCAATGCCCTCGCCGATCGGTGTGAGGGGCTTGAGGCGGATGTCGAGGCGCGGGTCCGCGAATCGCGGGCAGAGCTCGAGCAGGAGCGGCATCGGCTCGCGGCGCTTATGTCCGAGCTCGCCGAGGGCGTGCTGGTATGCAACCAGGAAGGGCTGATCCTCCTCTACAACGCCGCGGCTCGCGCACTTTTCGAGCCGGCTGCGCCGGCGGACGCGGCGCCAGTGGGCCTGGTCGGGTTGGGACGCTCGGTGTTCGGCATCATCGATCGCGAGCTCATCGCCCATGCGTTCGATCTCGTCAGCCAGTCGGTCGAGCAAGGGGCGCCACGGCCGATCTCCCAGTTCGTGACCAACCTGCCGGGCGGGCGCATGATCCGGGCGCAGATGGCGCCCGTCGTCGGCGATCAAGCCGTGCCCGCCGGACAGCAGCCGATTTCCGGATTCGTGCTGACCCTCGACGATGTCACCGCAAGCATCGTCGGCAGCTCCGAACGGGATGAGCTCATCGCATCGCTTGCGGAGGAGGCGCGCACGAGCCTCGCCAGCATCCGCGCGGCAGTCGAGGCCATCGTCGAGTACGACAGTATGGATGCCCCCCGGCGCGAGCAATTCATCGCGATCATCCGCGACGAAGCAGTGCGGCTTTCCGACCGCCTGGACGTCAAGCTAGCGCACTATTCGGGGACGGAGCAGGCGCGCTGGCCACTGGAGGACATGCGGTCGTCGGAGCTCCTGCAGGCGATCCGTCGCAACGTCGTCCGCGCCAGTGGAATCGAAGTGCATGTCGACCTGGAGAAGGCTGGATGGCTCTGCGTCGACAGCTTCGCGGTGGTGCAGGCCTGCGCGTACCTCGCGCGGCGGCTGCAGGCGCGTTTCGGGGTACAGGCCCTCGATCTCGATCTCGTCCCTGCCGGACGGTTCCTGCGACTGGAGCTGGTCTGGCCAGGCGAGGCCGCCGATGTCGTGACCGTGGCCGGCTGGGATGCCGAGCCGTTCGCGGCGGATGCCGAGCGGGGCCGCCTCACCCTGCGCGACGTCGCGGTGCGCCATGGTGGCGAGCAATGGGTGCGGGCCGACCGCGGCGCCGGCACGCTGGCGTTCTGCCTGCTAATGCCGATGCGGCGCAGTCCGCCGGCGGACCAGCCGGCCACCTCGCCGACGGGCCGTCCGGAGTTCTACGACTTCGATCTCTTCCATCGTCCGGGCCTGACCCCCGAGCTGCAGACGCGCCGACTGGCCGAGCTCGCCTACACGGTCTTCGATACCGAGACCACCGGGCTCGACCCATCGGGTGGCGACGAGATCATCTCCCTGTCGGCCGTGCGCATCGTCAACGGACGATTGCTGCGCAGCGAGACGTTCGACCACCTGGTCGATCCGCGCCGCGCGGTTTCCCGTGCTTCCATGGCGATCCACGGGATCACCCCGGCAATGCTCGAGGGTCAGCCGACCATCGATGCGGTGCTGGCTCGATTCGCCCGCTTCGCCGAGGACACAGTACTGGTGGGTCACAATGTCGCATTCGACATGCGCTTCCTGGAGATCAAGGAAGGTGCGACCGGGATCCGCTTCCTGCAGCCCGTGCTGGATACCTTGCTGCTGTCGGCGGTTGCCCATGCCGGCCTCGAGGAGCACGGCCTGGAAGCCAGTGCCCGGCGATACGGCATCGCCATGATCGGTCGGCATACCGCGCTTGGCGACGCGATCGTCACGGCCGAGATTTTCATGAAATTGATTCCGCTGCTCGAGAGTCGCGGTATCGCGACGCTGCGGGAAGCACTCGAGGCATCGCAGCGAACGTTCTTCGCGCGGTTGAAGTACTGAGCGACCTCATCCGGCGGTCAGGGGGCAGGGGAAGCCGCCGGGGCCGGAGATCGTGTCGATGGCCCGGTGCCGGGGGCCTCACCTCGGGCGTCGCACCCCCGATGGATGGGCATGGCGCGCCAGGATGAAGCTTGCCAGCAGCTTGAGCCAGATCGTCGAGCCCGCCATCGCGCTCCATGTCGCGTAGTCGAGCGATCCGAGCGCGACCCCGACGATTGCCGACAGTGCCACCGAGCCCGCGAGGAGATTGATAGCGGCCTCGTAGGGCGCGAACTTTTCGGGATGAGGCGGGGAGACCCCGCGCTTTAGCGCCACCTCGGAATGATCGCGACGGACGACAATGCGCCAGGCGCGCCGCAGCCACATGAAGGCCATGGGAAAAAGCGCCAGGAAGAGTATCCAGGTCAATGCGACACTGACGTCGAAAACCATGTCGTTGCTCCTGTCACGCGCCGGTGCGGGCTGAACACCTAAAAAAAACCCCGCCGCGGGTAACGGCGGGGTCTCTCGCGCGCGATTGCGGGTCAGGCGGTCGGCACAGGGTGCGTCTTCGCCAACTCAATGCTCACGCATGCGCCCCATCGACCGCCTTGGTGCCGCGCGGAATGCGAACGCTTTCCACCAACTGCTGGATGTGCGCGGGCGGTTCCGGCGTCACCTTGTCGACGAGGAAGGCGACCACGAAGTTCACCAGCGCACCCACGGCACCGAACGCCTCCGGGGTGATGCCAAAGAACGAATTCGGTCCGCCGATGAGGTCGACATAGTCGGTGCCCTTGATGAAGAACAAGCCCTTGTGCGCGAACACGTAGAACAGCGTGATGAACAGCCCAGCCAGCATCCCGGCGATCGCGCCTTCCTTGTTCATTTTCTTGCTGAAGATGCCCATCATGATCGCCGGAAACAGGGAGCTTGCCGCGATTCCGAAGGCTAGCGCCACCGTTCCCGCCGCGAACCCGGGTGGATTGAGCCCGAGGTAGCCCGCCACGACGATCGAGACCCCCATGGCGACCTTGCCTGCCAGGAGCTCGCCCTTTTCCGAGATGTCTGGATTGAATACGTTCTTGATCAGGTCATGAGAGATGGACGACGAGATGGCCAGCAGCAACCCCGCGGCAGTGGAGAGCGCCGCGGCGAGGCCGCCGGCCGCAACTAGGGCGATCACCCAGTTGGGCAGCAACGCGATCTCCGGATTCGCGAGCACGATGATGTCGGCATTGACGTCGAGCTCGTTCCCCTTCCACCCCGCGGCCGTGGCGTTCTTGACGACTTCGGGATCCTTGGTCTTGTCGTTGTAGTACTGGATCCGTCCGTCGCCATTCTTGTCCGTGAACTTGAGCAGACCGGTCGCCTCCCAACGCTTCATCCAGTCCGGCCGTTTCGCGTACTCGAGGCTCGCCTCCGGGGCGAAGACATTGGTGTCGGGCTGGACTGCGGCATTCACGGTGCGCAGCAGGTTGACGCGTGCCATCGCCGCGACCGCGGGGGCCGTGGTGTACAGGATCGCGATGAACACCAGCGCCCAGCCTGCGGAGTAGCGAGCCGCCTTGACCGAGGGAACGGTGAAGAACCGCATGATCACATGCGGCAATCCTGCCGTGCCGATCATCAACGACAGCGTGTACACGAACATGTTGAGGGTGCTGCCCGCGGTCGTGGTCGTGTATCGGCCGAAACCGAGCTCCGTCACCACTTTGTCGAGCTTCGCGAGCAGCGACATGTCGGTACCCACGAGCGTGCCGCCCAGGCCGAGTTGCGGCAGCGGGTTGCCGGTCAACGCCAAGGAGATGAAGATCGCCGGAATGGTGTACGCGAAGATCAGCACCACGTACTGGGCGACCTGGGTGTAGGTGATGCCCTTCATGCCGCCGAACACGGCATAGAGGAACACGATGCCCATCCCGACGTAGATGCCAGTCGCGTTCGATACCCCGAGAAAGCGCGAGAACGCCACCCCGACACCGGTCATCTGGCCGATCACGTAGGTCAGCGAGGCAATCAGCAGGCACAGCACGGCGACCGTCGAGGCGGACTTCGAATAGAAGCGATCACCGATGAACTGGGGCACGGTGAACTTGCCGAACTTTCGCAGGTAGGGAGCCAGCAGCATGGCGAGCAGGACATAGCCGCCGGTCCACCCCATCAGGAACAAGGCTCCGCCGTAGCCCATGTTGGAAATCAGGCCCGCCATGGAGATGAACGATGCCGCCGACATCCAGTCGGCCGCCGTTGCCATCCCGTTCATCACCGGAGGTACGCCGCCGCCGGCGACGTAGAACTCGCTGGTGGTACCCGCGCGGGCCCAAAATGCGATGCCAATGTAGAGCACGAAACTCGCGCCCACGACCAAATACGTGACTGTCTGCAGATCCATGTGCGCCCCTTAGTCTTCGTGAACGTCGAATTCGCGGTCGATCTGGCCCATCTTCGCGGCGTAATAGAAGATGAGCACGACGAACACGTAGATCGAGCCTTGCTGAGCGAACCAGAAGCCTAAGGGATAGCCGCCGAGATGGAAGTTGTTGAGCCATGGCGCGAACAGGATGCCGGCGCCGAACGAAACGAGAAACCAGACGACCAACACCTTGGTAAGCAACCTGAGCGTCGCCTTCCAGTACGCGCTGCCAGAGTCTTCCATTTTCCCCTCCTGGTTTGTTCTGATGAGTGTCCGGACGATCGCGCCGCGGCGGTTCGGGCGCCAATCAACCGGCCGGTGGCGTGAGAATATAGCCTGCCATTGGGCTGGCAACAACACTTCCGTGCACAGCGGTCGAGCGGGCGTGGCTCGCCGCCCACTTGGATTCCGCTGGAATGAGGACAACGTCATGCCGCGTTTGCAAGGGGCGCGGCCGACGGGCATGCGCGCACCCCAGGGCGCGATGAAGGATCCATGGAAGCTGCCTCCGCAACCTTAGTGGCCGGTGCGTCTGCCGCGCTTCGCGCATTCGCCCCGTTCGATGGGATTCCAGGGGAACGCTTGGAGGCGCTTTTGATGCGCTGCAGCATGGTTTTTGTCAGGCGCGGTGCAGTCATTGAGCATCCAGACATACCCGCGTTAGAACATTGCGTATGGGTCGTCCGGCGGGGCTCGGTCACGGCGACCGATGCTGCTCGGACCGAAGCAGCCTCAACGACGGAAGGAGAGCGACTCGGCGTCGGGGCGATGTTCCCAGCCGGCGGACTGCTGGGAGCGGCCGAGCGTTTTCGAGTCTATAGCGCGGACGACGACTGCTACTTGTGGCGAATCGACATGGCCGAGCTCGCGCCATGGCGTGCCGAGCCCGCCGTCATGCAGTGGGCTGCGTGGCAACTCTACGAGGATCAACTGCGATTGCGGCGGATGACCGCCGAGCTGACGCGCGCGCGGCAGCATGCCGACCACGCGCTGGCGATGCCTGCGCGCTCGGTCGGCGCGGCCGATGTCGTATGCGTCCCATCGAGCGCATCGATCGCGAGCGTGGCAGCGCTGATGGTCGAGAAGAGCATCGGTTCGGTGATCGTCGGGTCCGTCGCCGCCGTCGAGGGCATCGCCACCCAGACCGATCTCATCGCCCGTGGCCTCGCCCGCGGTGCGCCCCAGGACACGCCGATCGCGCAGGTCATGACACCGGACCCGCGGATGATCGAAGCCACGGCCTCGGTCCTGGAGGCTGGCCTCGAGATGGCGGAGCACGGCATCCGTCATCTGCTGCTGCGTGGTACCGAGGGTCGCGTGCTCGGCATCGTGTCCGAGCGCGACATCTTCCGTGCGCAGCAAGCGGGTATCACCAACGTGTTCCGGCCGATCGACGAGGCGCGGAGCCTGCCGGAGCTCGTCGCAGCGGCACAGCGGTCGAGGCAGTTCGGAGAGCGCGTCTTTCGACAGGGCATGGAAGTGAGTCAGTTCACCGCGCTCATGTCCTCGATGAACGATCGCATTTCCCGAAGGGTTCTGGACATGCTCGGCACCGGGCGGAAGCTCGCGCCATTCTGCTGGCTCGCATTCGGATCGGAGGCGCGCGACGAGCAGGGCTTCGTCACCGACCAGGACAATGGCATCGTGTTCGCGCCCGAGGCGGGGCGCGACGTCGAAGCCGCCCGGCAGGATCTGTTGGAGTTCGCCCGCGCGGGCAATGCCGCCCTCGATGCGTGCGGATTCTCGCTCTGCAAGGGCAATATCATGGCAAGCAATCCCGAGCTGTGCTTGACCCTTGGCGAGTGGCAGGCCAAGTTCTCGGACTGGATTCGCACCACGACGCCAAAGGCGCTGTTGAACGCCACGATCTTCTTCGACCTTCGTGCGGTGCATGGAGTCGTGGGGCTCGGCGAGGCGCTAACCGATCATCTGCTCGGTGACGTCAAAGGCAACACGATCTTCCTCCACCACATGACGGTGAATGCCCTCGCGGTCGCTCCGCCGATCGGACGCTTCAGCGGTTTTGCGACCGCCCGAGGACAGGATCACGGCACAATCGATCTCAAGACCCAGGGAACCCGGCTCTTCGTGGACGTAGGGCGCATTTATGGACTCGCCCATGGCATACGTACGGCCAATACCGTCAGCAGGCTGCGCATCGCCGGCCAGCAGACCAGGCGTGCGCCGGCTGCAATCGGCGGCGACATCGCGGCGTTCCGATTCACCCAGTCGCTGCGCTTACGTCGCCAGCTGGACGCATTGCGCGACGGTGGCGCCGCGAACCGGATCAATCCGCACGCCCTCGACGAGCTCCAGCAACGCATCCTGCGGGAATCGCTGCGCCAGGCCGGCTCGCTGCAGGAGCGCCTCGCATTGGACTTCGACCCTTGAGTCTTCCAACTTGGCTGACCGGTATCAACCTGCGATCCCTGCTTGGGTCGAAGCGACCGGACCGGCGGCTCTCGGAAACGACCCTCGTGGTCATCGACGTCGATGTCACCGGCACGGATAGCCGTCGCGATCAGCTGATCGGCGTCGCTCTCTTGCCGATCCAGTCCGGGAGCTTCCGCATCGGCGATTTGCGCTATTGCGCGGTCGCCACCACTGGCACCGACGCCGCCGCGCCGCCGGCGCCCCGGACGCTCGACTGGCAACGCGACTACCTTGCCCTGCGCGCCGTAGTCGCGGATCATCCGCTGGTCACGATCAATCCACGCTTCGTCAGGCAGATGATCGCGCGCCACGCTCGCCAAGCGGGGATGCCGATCATCGATAGCGACTGGGTCGACCTTGCCGCCGCAGCCAACGTCGTCGCGGATCCTGCCGTCGAGGTGACATCCCTGCGGCACTGGTTGACGGTCATGTCAACCGGCGGAGAGCGTCCTCACGACGCGAGGTTCGACGTTTTTGCGATGGCACAGTTGCTCCTCGCCGTTATCACCTATTGCGAGGACGCGGGCATGCACACGGTGGAGGCGCTCGCCCGCGGTGTCGGTGCCCGGAAATGGCTGCCTGATGAGTGAACCGGCGCGGTCGAGGACGCGAATCGACGCGCCTTGGCAAGCGCGTGCCTGCCGCGTTGGGTCGAGGTGCGCCGCATCGGGGACGGACGCGACGCGGTCGTGCCGCATCGCCGGCAAGCCACGCCGGAGAATTCCCGTACAAAGCGCACTCGAACATTGAGCGTACAAGCGCACGCGAGAGTTAACGGCGCCTTCGAGCATCTTTGGCGAAGCGTGGCATAGGTCTTGCTAGACCGGACGGAATCGGTTGGCGCTGCAATCAGGACGGCGCTGCAATCAGGAGATCTGGATGCCGGCAGACGTCCGCTATACGAAAACCGCGAGGGGCCGCGAAGAAATCAACGATCGGCGCAGAAATCTGCCAGGCAAGCTGCGCACCATGCTTATCCTCGTCGATCCCGCCAAATCGGCCGAGGCGCTCGCGGAGCAGGCGGCCGGGATCGGCGCCGACCCGGCATTCATCGAGACGTTGTTGTCGGGCGGTTACATCGTGCCGGTGGCGATAGGCATCGCGCCGGCAGGTTCACCGGGTGCGTCGGCGGTCGCGGACCTCCCGACGGTGCCGCGGGTCCACGAGCAGGTGACGCCGACGGATGAAGCCGACGCGGTAGCACGCCCCGGCCTGACGCACTCGATCCCCGCCTAACCGAGACCCGGCGCCGCCGCTGGCCGGCAGCGCCCCACGGGGTTGGTGAAGCGGGGTCCTGCGCCGACCCAGGCCTCTTGGGCAGGCCATCGGCCGCACCTGGGCATCGCCCGTCAACGCTCATCGCTCGTCGGGTCGGCGCTCACGTGCCCGCGCCGCAATGACTCGATGCTGCATCCGGGCACCTCTCCACCGGCGTCGGAATTGATGCAGCCGCCGGTGTGCGTCAGGGATATCGGCCCTTCGATCGCAACGGTCGGCGTTCTGAGCGACCGGCCGAAGCCGCCTGAAGTGCGTGCTAGACTCGCTCGTCGTCGCCGCGAGTCGTCGTTCGTCGTAGAGGCCGGCGGCGCCCGCCCGCGCGCACTTCCATGGCATCGACCGCCCCCGATTCGGCTCTCACCGCGCTCTCCCCGCTCGACGGCCGCTACGCGGCCAAAGTGGCCGGACTGCGTGTGCACTTCAGCGAATTCGGCCTCATCCGCGCGCGGGTACGGGTCGAGGTCGCGTGGCTCCTCGCCCTCGCGCACGAGCCAGCGATCGCGGAGCTCAAGGCGTTCGAACCTGTCGATGCCGCCCGGCTCACGGCCGCGGTCGATACGTTCGGTGTCGACGACGCGCAGCGGGTGAAGGAGATCGAGCGCACCACCAACCACGACGTCAAGGCCATCGAGTACTGGCTTAAGGAGCGTGTGGGCGATAGCGCCGCGCTCGCGGCCGTGGGCGAATTCATCCACTTCGCCTGCACCTCGGAGGACATCAACAACCTGTCGCATGCGCTGATGCTCAGAGCCGCGCTGGACGACGAGTTGCTGCCGACCCTCGCCGCCATCACGGCGTCGATCCGATCGCTTGCGCACGAACACGCGGCGCTGCCGATGCTCGCCCGGACTCACGGCCAGCCCGCGACGCCGACGACCCTTGGCAAGGAGATGGCCAACGTGGTCGCCCGTCTCGACCGCGCGGTGACGGCGATCACGCGTATTCCACTCAAGGGCAAGATGAACGGTGCGGTGGGCAACTACAACGCCCATCTTGTCGCCTACCCCGATGTCGACTGGGAGCGCTTCGCGGCCGGGGTGGTTGCCGGCCTCGGCCTCGAGCTCAATCCCTACACGACCCAGATCGAGCCCCACGATTACATGGCCGAGCTGTTCGACGCTATCGCCCGCGTCAATACGATCCTCATCGACTTCGATCGGGACATCTGGGGTTACGTGAGCCTGGGCTATTTCCGGCAGCGGACGCGCGAGGGCGAGGTCGGCTCGTCGACGATGCCTCACAAGGTGAACCCCATCGACTTCGAGAACTCCGAAGGTAACCTGGGGCTCGCCAATGCCCTGCTGCGCCACCTCGCGGAGAAGCTGCCGGTCTCGCGCTTCCAGCGCGATCTCACCGATTCCACCGTATTGCGCAACATGGGCGTTGCGCTGGGCTATTCACTCCTCGGCTGGGCATCGCTGCTGCAGGGCCTGCCGAAGCTCGAGGCGGATCCGGTCCGACTCGCCGCCGATCTCGACACGAACTGGGAAGTCCTCGCGGAGCCGATCCAGACGGTGATGCGCCGCTACGGCGTTGCCAATCCTTACGAGCGTCTGAAGGCGCTCACCCGCGGCCGCACCGGCATGACCCAGCCCGCCCTGCGGGCGTTCATCGACACGCTCGAGATTCCCGCGGACGCGAAGGCGCGCCTCAAGGCGCTGACGCCGGCAACCTATATCGGCCGCGCCGCCGAACTCGCCCGGCGAGTGTAGGCGCGCCAGCGCGCGTTTCGCTGCGCCGTCATGACGGCGTCGGGCTCCCCGCCCGACGGCGACGCGCCCTGCGTTCCAGCCAGAACGTGCGTCCCGCCGGGATCATGGTCACCACCACGATGCCCATTACGATCAGCGGCAGGTGCGCCTTGACCCAGGGGATGTTGCCAAAGAGGTAACCACCGTACGTCAGCGAGGCAATCCAGCAGATCGCGCCGACGACGTTGTAAGACAGGAACTTGGCATAGCGCATCCCGGCCACACCCGCGAGAAACGGCGCGAACGTGCGCACGATGGGAATGAACCGGCCGATGATAATGGTGAAGCCCCCGTAACGGTCGAAGAACGCCTGCGTGCGTCGCAAGTGCTGCTGGCGGAAGAAGCGCGAGTCGGGCCGGTCGAACACCCGAGGACCGACGAAATGGCCGATGGCGTAGTTCACGGTGTCGCCCGCGACCGCGGCGACGATCAGGATCGCGACCAGCACGTGCACGTTGAGGCCCGCGCCGGCCACCACGGTCCCGGCGATGAACAGGATCGAATCGCCAGGCAGGAAGGGAAATACAACGAGACCGGTCTCCGCGAAGATGATCACGAAGAGCACGGCGTACAGCCAGTGGCCGTAGCGCATCCCGAGCTCTGCCACGTTCGCGTCGAGGGCGAAAACGGAGTACAGCAGCGTGGTCAGCATGGGCGGATCGGGGGAGTGGGCGGCGCGACCCCGATTGGACCCTGCTAGGGCAGGATCTTTTCCCCTTCGGGCCCGGTCTTCTTGCGCTCCGGCTTGACGAGGTCCTCGCGGGATACACCCATCCACATCACCAGCGGCGCCATCACCAGCACCGACGAGTAGATGCCGAACAGGATACCGATCGTCAGCGCCAGCGCGAAGTAATGCAGGGTCTCCCCGCCGAAGATCAGCATCGAGGTCACCATGAGCTGGGTGCTGCCGTGGGTGATGATGGTCCGCGACATCGTGGTAGTGATCGCGTTGTCGATGACGTGGGTGACCGTCGCCTTGCGCATTTTGCGGAAGTTCTCGCGGATCCGGTCGGCGACCACCACCGACTCGTTGACCGAGTAGCCCAGGACGGCAAGCACCGCCGCCAGCACCGGCAAGGAGAATTCCCACTGGAACAGCGCGAAGAAGCCGAGGATGATGATCACGTCGTGCAGGTTGGCGACAATGGCGGCGACGGCAAAGCGCCACTCGAAGCGCATCGCGAGATAGCCGACGATGCCAAGCGACACCAGCAGCAACGCCAAGGCGCCGTTCTCGTAGAGCTCCTTGCCTACCTGCGGCCCGACGAACTCGACCCGCTGCTGGGTCGCGGACGGGTCGTCCGCCTTCAGGACGTTCATGACGCGCTCGGAGAGCTGGGCGGTCGAGACGCCTTCCTTGAGCGGAAGCCTGATGAGGGCATTGGTCGCAGTGCCGAAGCTTTGCACCGAATATTCGCCGAGGCCGAGCTTGTCGATCGCCCCGCGGACGCGATTGAAGTCGACGGCGTGCGAATAGGCGACCTCGACCACTGTCCCGCCGCGAAAGTCCACGCCGAAATTGAGGCCGCGCGTCGCGAGCAGGATCACCGCGGCGATGAAGGTCACCGCCGAGATGATGTTGAACACCAGCGCGTGCCGCATGAACGGCACATCGCGGCGGAAGCGGAAAAATTCCATGAGGAGTCCGGATAGGCGGTGGGGTCAGGCGGCGTGGCTCGTGGGCTTCCACACCTGACCGATGGAAATGCGCTCAAGTTTCTTCTTGCGCCCGTAGATCAGGTTGACCAAGCCGCGCGAGACGACTACCGCGGAGAACATCGAGGTCAGGATGCCGAGCACGTGGACCACCGCGAAGCCGCGCACCGGCCCGGTACCGAAGATGAACAGCGCGACGCCCGCGATCAGGGTGGTGACGTTGGAATCCAGAATCGTGCCCCACGCGCGCTCGTAACCGGCCTGTATGGCGGCCTGAGGGGTCGCACCCCAGCGCAGCTCCTCGCGGATGCGCTCGTTGATCAGCACGTTCGAATCGATGGCCATGCCCAGGGTCAGGGCGATGGCCGCGATGCCGGGCAGGGTAAGAGTCGCCTGCAGCATCGACAGGATCGCTACCAGCAGCAGCAGGTTGACCGACAGGGCGATGGTCGAGATCACCCCCATGAGCAAGTAGTAGCTGCAGATGAACAGCGACAGCACCACGAAGCCCCACATCACTGAGTGGAAGCCCTTCTCGATGTTGTCCTTGCCGAGGCTCGGGCCGACGGTGCGCTCCTCGACGATTTCCATCGGCGCCGCCAGCGCGCCCGCGCGCATCAGCAGGGCGATGTCGTTGGCTTCGCGGGTGCTCATCCGGCCGCTGATCTGCACGCGCCCGCCGCCGATCTCCTCGCGGATTACCGGTGCGGTGATAACCTCGGCCTTGCCTTTTTCCACCAATACCACCGCCATGCGCTTGCCGACGTTCTCGCGCGTGACTTCCTTGAAGATGCGCGCCCCGGCACCGTCCAAGCTCACGTGCACGGCCGGCTCGTTGGTGCGCTGGTCGAAGCCCGACTGCGCATCGCTGATCCGGTCGCCGGTCAGCACGACCTGGCGCTTGACCAGGACCGGCTGGCCGGCGCGCTCGGTGAACACGTCGCTGCCGAAAGGAACCTGGCCCGCCAAGGCCTGTTCGAGTGCGCCTGGATCGTCGTTGACCATGCGAATCTCGAGCGAGGCCGTACGTCCCAGGATGTCCTTGGCCCGTGCAGTGTCCTGTACGCCGGGGAGCTGGACCACCACGCGATCGCCGCCTTGCTGCTGGATGATCGGTTCGGCAACGCCGAGCTCGTTGACCCGATTGCGCAGGATCTGAATGTTCTGCTGAACCGCACCGTCCTGGATGCGCTTCTGCGCCTCGGGCTTGAGGGACGCTATCAGCCGGAGCTCCCCGCCTGCGGCGTCGGCGTCCCGCAGCAGCAGATCGGCATAGGTGACGGCGATCGCGGTGCGCGCCTTCTCGCGCTCGGCGAAATCGCGGAAGCGCACCACCACGTTGGTGCCTTCGCGGCCGACACCGCTGTATTGCACGCGGCGCTCGCGTAGCAGGGAGCGGAAGTCGGTCGTATAGCGGTCGGCGGCCTTGTCGAGCGCCGCCTTCATGTCGACTTGCAGCAGGAAGTGCACGCCGCCACGTAGGTCGAGCCCCAGGTACATCGGCAGTGCGCCGATCGCGGTCAGCCACTGGGGAGACGCCGAGATGAGATTGAGAGCGACGATGTAGTTATCGCCGAGGCTCGACTGCAGCGCGTCCTTGGCCTTGAGCTGGGTGTCGGGGTCGGCCAGCCGCACCTTGACTCCGGTGGGATCGAGGCTCGCGCCCAGATACGGGATGCCCGCACTCTTCAGCGCTCCCTCGGCGCTGCCCAGCACGCTGGCGTCGATCTTGATGTTCGACTTCGATGACGACACCTGCACCGCCGGGACTTCGGGGAAGAAGTTCGGCAGGGTGTACAGCATGCCGACGAGCAGTGCGGCGGCGATGAGGACGTATTTCCAGACCGGGTAACGATTCATGAGTGCGGCAAGCTCGATTCAGGCTGGCAACCGGCGGCCAGGAGGCGGCGCGAAGGGCGCCCGCTGGCCGGGCCGGTACGCGGCTAGAGGGCCTTGATGGTGCCCTTGGGCAGGAGCTGGGCGATGGCGCCGCGCTGGACGTTGACCTCGACGTTCGGCGCAATCTCCAGGACGGCGTACTGGTCCGAAAGGCGGGTGATGCGGCCGACCATGCCACCGGCGATGGCGACCTCGTCGCCCTTCTGCAGCGCTTCGAGCATGGCGCGCGTCTCCTTGGCCTTTTTTTGCTGGGGCCGGATCAGCAGAAAGTAGAAGACCACGAAGATGGCGATCATCGGCAGGAATGCCATGAGGTCGCCGCCCGGCGTCGACGGTGCGGTTTGGGCGTAGGCGGGGGAGATGAGGCTCTGCAGCACGATGGTTCCTCCGGGATGGCTCGGGATGGCTAGTGATGGTCATCACGCCGGCAGCGAGGCGGTTGACGTCAAGTTTTCGGTTCAGACGCGGCGTCGGACTCGTATTCGGCACTGCCGGCCCGCGTCGGCCAGACGGCGCCCGCTGGCTACCGGGCGCCGCGCCATGGTGGTGGCACGGGGGTCGTCGTGAACCGCTGCGCGCGCCGTCGCATCCGGCTGCCTGCCATCGGCAGACGGTGGTCTCGGGCGACCACCGTGCGTACAGAGAAAGGCAGCGGAGGGCAGCGCAGGCAACTGATTAGTCTAACACGCGGGCCCTGTCTGCCCGGAACTGCGCCACGTAAGCCGCGAAGGTGCCGGCGGTGATCGCGGCGCGCATCCCGGTCGTCAGAGCGAGGTAGTAATGGAGGTTGTGGAGGGTGTTGAGGCGCGCCCCGAGGATCTCGTTCACCCGCTGCAGGTGATGGAGGTACGCCCGGGTGAAATGCCGGCACGTGTAGCAGTCGCAGGTCTCGTCGAGCGGGCGCAGGTCGGTGCGGTACGCGGCGTTGCGGATCTTGATATCGCCAAACCGGGTGAACAGCCAGCCGTTCCTGGCATTGCGCGTGGGCAGCACGCAGTCGAACATGTCGACGCCGGCGTTCACTCCGGCGACGATGTCCTCGGGCGTCCCCACGCCCATAAGGTAGCGCGGCCGGTCCGCCGGCAGGCGCGGCGCGGTCGATGCCAGCAGCCGAAGCATCTCCGGCTTCGGTTCCCCGACCGACAGGCCACCGATCGCGTAGCCGTCGAAGCCGATGTCGGTAAGTCCGGCGATCGAGGCCTCGCGCAGGTCCTCGTGCATCCCACCCTGGACAATGCCGAAAAGCGCGTTGGGATTCTCGAGGGCGTCGAACGCCGCCCGGGACCGCGCCGCCCAGCGCAGCGAAAGTTCCATCGAGGCCGCGGCCTCCGGGTGCGTCGCGGGGTAGGGTGTGCACTCGTCGAAGATCATGGCGATGTCGGAATCCAGTGCACGCTGGACCTCCATCGACACTTCTGGGGTGAGCAGGAGCTTGTCGCCGTTCACCGGGGACGAGAACGCCACCCCGTCCTCGCGGACCTTGCGCAATGCCCCGAGGCTCCAGACCTGGAACCCGCCCGAGTCGGACAGGATAGGTCGCTCCCAACCCATGAACCGATGCAGCCCCTGGTGCAGCTTCAGGACCTCGACCCCCGGTCGCAGCCATAGGTGGAAGGTGTTGCCGAGCAGGATCTGGGTGCCGATCCCGACCAGTTCGTCCGGTGCCATGGCCTTGACGGTGCCATAGGTACCGACGGGCATGAATACCGGGGTTTCCACGCTGCCGTGGCGCAGTTCGAGGCGCCCGCGGCGGGCGCTCCCGTCGGTGGCGAGCAGCTTGAATTGCATCGGACAGGATGGCGGTGGCGGTGGCGCGAGGGGGGCGATGGTACCGCACCCGTGCGCGAAGCTCGATTGCCGCGGCGACGCGGCGGCGACCACGCCTAGCGCCCATCCTCTGGTGCGCTCTCCAGCAGGCTCGTGTCACCGTAGCTGAAGAAGCGGTAGCGCGCGGCGATGGCGTGGGCGTACGCGGCGCGCATGCGCTCGACCCC
>JBDSND010000085.1:0-4631 GCA_039915505.1 Casimicrobiaceae bacterium | reverse complement strand
TCTTGCCGAGGCAACGACGCTCGAGCGTGTTGCGACGGGTACGGGTGCGTTCGGCCATGGTTGGCTCCGGTGGGTCGGTGACGAGTGCAGCCCACTATTTTAGCCGATTCCGGGTCCGAGAGGGAGGGAGGCGTCGCCGCCTGCGTACCTGCGGTCGCCGCGCGGAGAGGGCCAAGGAATTTCCGCCGCCCTGAGCACTCAGACACTCGGACTCAGACGCTGAGGCCCCAAGGAGAAACCATGCCCGGCAAGCCCGACGTGATCGTGTTCGACGTCATCGAAACCCTGTTCAGCCTCGATCCCATCGAGACTCGGCTGCGTGCGGCCGGCATGCCTGCCGGCAGCCTGCGCGCGGTGTTCGCGGCCCTGCTACGCGATGCCTTCGCCCTGGATGCGGCGGGCACCCCCAAGCCGTTTGCCGAAATCGCCCGCGCGACCCTGGAAGTGGCGCTGACTACGCAGGGTATCGCGGGCGCGGACGAGAAGATCGAGTCGATCATGGCAGGCTTTGCGGAACTGCCCGCACACGACGACGTGCGTCCCGCATTCGAGGCGGTGCGCGATGCCGGGATTCGCATAATCACTCTCACCAACGGCAGCGCCGAAAACACCCGGAAGCTCCTGGCCAGGGCGGGGCTTGCGGAGTTCGTCGAAAAGTCTGTCGCTGTCGCCGAGGCGAACCACTGGAAGCCTCGCGCCGAGGTGTATCGCCACGCCGCCACGACCTGCGGGATGGAGCCGGGACGGATGGCGATGGTGGCCGCGCATGCCTGGGACCTGCACGGGGCGAAGCAGGTCGGCTTCATGACCGGATGGGTCCAGCGCCAGGACAAACAGTACCTCGGCGTCATGGCGCCGCCCGACGTCACGGCCCGGTCCTTGCCCGAGGTCGTGCACCAGCTTCTCGGCCAGGCGCCGTGAACCGGTCACGCAGCGGGCACGCACTGAACGGGCAGCACTCCTGCAGGCCCCGCTGCCCGACAATGGCGTGGTGGTCCGATCGGAAGAAACAGGCATCGGCCGGGAATCCCCCGACCGACCACCCGGCGAGCTAAGGCTGGCCCGCTACGCACCGTGATCCCGAGGCAACCATGACCACTGAATTCGACGTATTCATCATCGGCGCAGGGCAGGCCGGGCCGACCCTCGCGCACGACCTCGCCAAGGCGGGTCGCAAGGTCGGGGTCGCGGAGCGCAAGCATCTCGGCGGCTCGTGCGTGAACTTCGGATGCACGCCGACCAAGGCGGTCGTCGCCTCCGCCCGGGTGGCGCATGTAGCGCGGCGTGCGAGCGAATACGGCATCGGCGTCGGTGCCGTCACCGTCCACTTCAAGGCCGTGCTCGAGCGCGCGCGGCGCATTGTCGCCGAATCGGTCGAGCACCTCCAAAAAGGCTTCACCGGGGACGATGCGCCGACGCTGCTGCGCGGTCACGCCCGGCTTGCGGGCCGCGACGGCGAAACATTCCGTATCGAGATCGACGGCAAGGTGGTTCGCGCCAAGACCGTCGTGCTCAATACCGGCACCCGCAGTCTGGTGCCGTCGATCGAGGGTCTCGACGCGATCGACTTCATCGACGCCGATCACTGGCTGGACCAGAAGCACGAACAACTCCCCAGTGATCTCCTCATCGTTGGCGGCGGCTACGTCGGCCTGGAGATGGCGCAGTTCTATCGACGCATGGGTTCACGGGTCACCGTGGTCGAATCGTCGAAGCAGATCATGGGCCACGAGGACGAAGACGTCGCCCGGGCGATGCGCGAGATGCTCGAGGCGGAAGACATTCGATTCGTGCTGGAGCGGCGTGCCGTCCGGTTCGCGCGCACCGGCCAAGGAGTACGCACCACGCTCGAAGGCAAGGAGAGCAACGGGGGCAACGAGACGCTCGATAGCTCGCACGTTTTCATCGCCCTGGGGCGCAACCCCAACACCGACGATCTCGGACTCGACATGGTCGGGGTGAAGGTGAACGACAAGGGCATCGTGCAGGTCGACGAGCGGCTCGCCACCAGCACTGAAGGCATCTGGGTCGCTGGGGACATCCGCGGCGGACCGATGTTTACCCATACCTCGTGGGACGACTACCGGGTGCTGCGCTCACAGCTCCTGGGCGACGGCACGCGCACTACGGCAGGCCGCATCGTGCCGTACGCGGTGTTCACCGATCCCGAGCTCGGGCGCGTTGGCATGACCGAGTCCGAGGCGCGCAAGGCGGGCAAGAAGGTCAAGATCGGCCACTTCGAGATGAAGAGCAACGGCAAGGCGCGGGAGCTCGGCGAGACCCGCGGCTTCGTCAAGGTCGTGGTCGACGCCGGCTCCGAGCGCATCCTGGGCGCCGCCGTGTTCGCACTCGAAGGCGCGGAGCTGGTGCATCTCTTCGTCGACTTGATGAACGCGGATGCCCCCTTCGGCGTCATGCGCGATGCCATCCACATCCATCCCACGCTTGCCGAAGGCCTGCAAAGCGCGGTTGCGGACCTGTAGGCTCCATCCACAGCACTCAAAGGAAGCATCATGATTCGAGCGATCCCAGCATTACGCGCAGCGACCTCCCTGGCCCTTGTCCTGATGGCAGGCGGGGCACTCGCCGCCGACAGCGGCGCGCAGGAACTCAAGATGGAAACGCATGCGGGGTTCTTTTCCGCTGAAACCAAGCAAGCCAAGCCGCTCGATCCGCAGGTGTTCGTGAAGGACGCGAGCGCGCCCGCCGCCACCGGTCCGCAAAACATCAAGCACGATGCCGGCCTGCGGCCCGCGTTCATCGCCGACGCGCCAAGTACTGAGCTGTTCAACGCCAAGGGCAAGGCGCTCGGCTTCGATCTGGGCAAATGGCTTGCTCCGACCGGCACGGCGACCATCGCGCCCGATGGCATGACGGTCACCGTGAAGCTCGCCAACCTGCGGCCGCAGGGCACTTACACCCTGTTCGAGAATCACTTCAACCAGAAGCCCGTCGGGTTCACCCCGCTCGACGGCCGCGGCAAAGGCAATTCGTTCGTCGCCCCGGCCGACGGGACCAAGACCTTCACCCTCAAGGCTCCGGCGAAGCTCACCCACGACAATGCGGTGCTGCTGGTCTATCACAGCGACGGCGCCACGCATGGCATGGCGCGGGGCGAGATCGGGGTCAACGCGCACCATCAGATGATCGCGCGCCTGCCCTAGCCGCGGTGGCGCCCGGTCGTTCGGTCGTTCGGTCTGCGCCACGTCCGCGCGGTCCGGAGGATCGCGTCCGCGCAACGCGTCGGAGGGACGGCAGCTCGCCCCCCATATCGGCCGGGCGCAAACGCCCGAGAGCGGCTTAGCGCTGACCCGTGGTGGTGTCGCCGAACACGCCCGGCGCGTTGCGCGGCGGCGCTCGCCAGTACTGGTGCGGGGCGTGCACCGTGCCGCGCAGCTGCGCCGCGGCGTGCCATACCCAACGCGGGTTCCACAGGAACGCCCGGGCCATGGCGATGAGATCGGCCTCGCCGGTGGCGATGATGGTTTCGGCCTGCACGGGATCGGTGATCAGCCCGACCGCCATGGTGGTGATCCCGGTGGCGCGGCGGACCTCGCGCGCGAACGGCAACTGGTAGCCGGGACCGAGCGGAATCTTCTGGCGGGGCGAGACGCCGCCACTCGAGATGTCGATCCAGTCGCAGCCCAACGCCTTCAGGCGGCGCGCGAGCTCGACCGTTTCTTCCGGCGTCCAGCCGCCCTCGACCCAGTCGGTCGCCGAGACGCGCGCACCGAGCGGCCGGCTCTCGGGCCATGCGCCCCGGACGGCGGCGAACACTTCCAGCGGAAAACGAACGCGATCGTCGAAGCTGCCGCCGTAGCGATCGTCACGGTGATTGGCAAGCGGCGACAGGAATTGATGGAGCAGGTAGCCGTGCGCCATGTGGATCTCCAGCGCATCGATGCCGATGCGCTCCGCGCGCCGCGTGGTGGCCACGAAGTCGGCCAGGGTTTCCGCGAGTGCCGCGGCATCCAGCGCAATCGGCGCGCGCTCGTCTTCGCCGTGCGGCACCGCCGATGGTGCGGTGGTGGGCCAGCCACCTTTGTCCAGAGGGATCAGTGTGCCGCCGTCCCAGGGCGCGCGCGACGACGCCTTGCGACCGGCGTGGGCGAGCTGCAAGCCGACCGGCATCGGCGGGGCCTGGCTTCGCGCGCGGGCGAGCCGATCGCCCAGTGCGGCCTCGGTCGCATCGTCGTAGAGACCGAGGTCGCCGGGCGAGATACGCGACGCGGCGCTCACCGATGTCGCCTCGATGCACATCAGTGCAGCACTGGTCTGCAAGAGTTGCCCCCAGTGCACCAGGTGCCAGTCGGTCGCGCAGCCCTCAACGGCGGAGTACTGGCACATCGGCGACACCACGAGACGGTTCTGAAATTCGAGCGCGCGAAGCTTGAGGGGGCTGAACAGAGCGGACATGGGCGGGATGATTCCGGTAGGCGATGGACGCAGCCGTCGTGCGACTAGTGGGAGGAGGGGCCGGCGAGCAGCGTTCGGCGCAGCAGCGGCAACCGACCCCGGCATCGACGGGTGCCGAGGGAACGTGGGGCACGTCGGGCCCGTAGGGAACGATCCGCACCACCAGGCCGGCCGCAGCAATGCGGTGCATAGTCGCGCGCCAGACGGCGCAGCCA
>JBDSND010000082.1:0-26025 GCA_039915505.1 Casimicrobiaceae bacterium | reverse complement strand
TTCCGGCGGGTGCAATGAAGTTTTCCATCGGCGTTTCGTCACGTCCGCGCAGGACGATGTCGAAACGATAGGCGAGCGCGAACTCCGGAATCGTGTTCTCCCAGTCGAAGGTGGAGATCAGCCGCTCGCGCGCCTTGGGATCGGGGATGCAGTGGTACATCGGGTCGTACGCCAGCAGCGGATCGCCCGGGAAGTACATCTGGGTCACGAGACGCTGGGCAAGCCCGATCCCGAACAGCGAGAAGTGCAAATGGGCGGGACGCCATGCGTTGTTGTGATTGCGCCAGGGATACGAGCCGGGCTTGATGGTCATGAAGCGGTAGCCCCCGAGATCGTCGGTGAGCACGCGGCCCGCACCACTGAAGTTGGGATCGAGCGGGGCGTCATGCTGGTCCGCGGCATGCGGGTAGCGGCCGGCGGCATTGGCTTGCCACATCTCCACCAGGGCACCCCGCACGGGGCGGCCGTTCTCGTCGAGTAACCGGCCGGACACCACCATGCGTTCGCCGATCGGCGCGCCGTCGTGCTGGCGGGTGAGGTCGTCGTCGGCGCCGCCAATCTCGTCGTAGCCGAACATCGGACCGGTGATTTCCGACAACGTCTGGGGGATGGTCACCAATGGATGCGACGGCGCGCGCTTGACCGTGGAGCGGTAGTGCGGAAAAAGGTAGTCGGGTTGCGTGTCCCAGAAGGGACGTCGGTAACCCTTGAGATCGGCCATGGTGTCTCCGGTGGCGTGACGCCGGCATCGTTGCGGAGGAATGCCGGGTTGACTGCCGCGATGGGAGCCGGTGCAGGAACTGCGCGTTGGCACGGATGACGCAGCGCACCGTACACGCGCAGCATGCGCCACGATACCGAGGGGGGCGCGGCGGCGTCAATTGCGCGGAGCAATTATTCCCGCATGCGGAACGACGTCCCCGTAGCTTGCGCGGGTCTTGGCGGCTCCGTGCCCGGCGTGCGGACCCTCGATCGCGTGCTGCCCGCTCATGAATGTACGCTTCAAGGGCAGGGGGCCGGCGATCTCCAGTGCGACCGGCAGCCTGGAAAATTCCGGATGGTTGGACTTTGGTACAGCTGCGGGCGGAACGGGCAACGGCGAGCGAGGGGCGTCGGCAGCGGAGCTTTCGGTGCCGCGGCGCTCCTCTATAATCGATGTGCACGGGCAGCAGCGGTGCGATCACCGCATAAGTAGGCCATCTGCAGAGGCTTCGATGATCAACAAGATCGTGAAATCGCTCGACGCCGCCGTCGCCGACATCCCGGATGGTTCGACCATTATGATCGGCGGGTTCGGCAACGCCGGGATGCCATTGGCGCTAATCGAGGCGCTGATCCGGCAGGGCGCCAAGGACCTGACGGTGGTGAACAACAACGCGGGCAATGCCGAGAGCGGTGTCGCGGCGCTGCTCAAGGCGGGCCGGGTGCGCAAGATCATCTGCTCATTTCCGCGTCAGACCGATTCGTATGTGTTCGATGCCCTGTACAGGGCTGGGGAGATCGAGCTCGAGCTCGTGCCGCAGGGTAATCTCGCCGAGCGGATCCGGGCCGCCGGCGCCGGCATCGGTGCATTCTTCACCCCCACGGGTTTCGGGACCATGCTCGCCGAGGGCAAGGAGACGCGCGAGTTCGCGGGACGGCACTACGTCCTCGAGCATCCGATCCACGCCGACTATGCCTTGGTAAAAGCCGATCGCGGCGATCGATGGGGCAACTTGGTGTATCGCAAGACCGCGCGCAACTTTGGCCCGATCATGGCGAGTGCGGCCAAATGCTCGATCGCCGAGGTGCGCGAGGTGGTCGAACTCGGCGCCCTCGACCCCGAGGCGATCGTGACCCCCGGCATCTTCGTGCAACGGGTGGTGATGGTGCGCGACGACGCGATACTGGGCGCGCCCGGCGCGGCCGCCTGACAGGAGCAGGACACATGCAGCGACTTTCCCGCGACCAGATGGCGGCGCGTGTCGCCCGCGATATCCACGAAGGCGCGTACGTGAACCTGGGGATTGGCTTGCCGACCCTCGTGGCCAACCATCTGCCCAAGGACCGTGACATCTTCTTGCATAGCGAAAACGGGGTGCTGGGCATGGGACCGGCGCCTCTCGCGGGCCAGGAGGACCCCGACCTCATCAACGCGGGCAAGCAGCCGGTGACCCTGCTTCTGGGCGGCGCGTACTTCCATCACGCCGACTCGTTTGCCATGATGCGCGGCGGGCACCTCGACATCTGCGTGCTCGGCGCCTTCCAGGTCTCGGCCACCGGCGATCTCGCTAACTGGCACACCGGTGCCAAGGACGCGATTCCCGCAGTCGGCGGGGCGATGGATCTCGCCATCGGCGCCAAGAGCGTGTTCGTGATGATGGAGCACCAAACCAAGAGCGGAGAGAGCAAGCTGGTGCCGCGCTGCACCTACCCGCTGACCGGGGTGGGCTGCGTCACCCGCATCTATACCGATCTCGCCGTCATCGACATCACGCCGGAAGGTGCACGGGTGGTCAACATGGTCGAAGGCCTGGATCTCGAAGGGCTTCAGGCGCTTACGTCGGTGCCGCTGATGCGCGGATAGGGGCGAGGGCATGAGCTCAATGCCGGTGCAAATCAAGCATCATCGGACTCTTGGTACGTCCGACGCCTTATACCTAGCTAGTCCGACGCTTGGTTTGCGTCGGGAGCCTGTTTTTCCTTAGACCCTTGAATACGCCGCTGGAGTCGCCATGGTTGAAACTCACCCCGCTCATGTCAAACGTCGGGCGGCATGAGACGTCCGCGAACTGCTCGCGGCCATTGAACGGAGAAGAAGGTTGACACCAATCACTCTGTACGGCGCTGAAGGCTCGGGCTCCATCGCAGTGGAAGCGGCACTTACGCTACTGGGCATTCCGTACTCGCTCGTCGAAGGGGCCACTTGGGCGTTGGAATCAGCGCGCGACCGCGTTGCGCCACACAATCCGATGCGTCAAATTCCCACGCTGCTGTTTCCTGGCGGCGAAGTCATGACCGAAAGTGCTGCAATACTGCTTTACCTTGCGGACGCCTATCCTCAAGCGAATTTGGCCCCAACAACCACTGAGCCGCTGCGGCGCCAGTTTCTGCGATGGATGGTCTACGTCTCTTCTGCGGTGTATTCCTTGCACTGGATCAAACCAGACGTACAGCGTATCGGAGCGCCGTCCGAGCTTCGCGAGACGGTTGTCAACGCGGTACACGATCGAATCGCGTTCTGCTGGAGCATCATGAACGCGCAGCTGGAGCCAGGACGCTATCTCCTGGGGGACAAGCTCACCGTGCTTGATTTGTATGTCACGGTCGTTTCGCGTTTTGGGCCTTGGCGAACGCGGTTCTATGAAGCTGCACCCAAGATGGCAGCCGTAGTTCGCCGTGTCGACGGGGATCCGCGGCTCGCCGAGTTCTGGGCCAAGCGCTTTTCATTCGACGAGGGCTGGGAGTGAACCGCATAGCCAGTGGTTTGCTTAGGCGAGTGACGCCCAACCCGTCGCTCAAGCTTGATTCATTTTTAAGAGGCAACACAGCCTGCATTTTTTCCCTCTGAACGATGAGACGAGTTGCTTCATGTAGTTGCGGCCAGCTCCAGCTTACTGTGAGCGAGGAACCGGCTCGAGTTTCAATTTGCCATTGTCTGGCCTGCCAGCGCAGGACCGGCAGCGTGTTCGGGGCACAAGCGCGCTTTCGGCGAAACGCAGTGCAGGTCACGGGTTCCTCATCGGTCTATGTCCGTGTCGGCGACGAAGGGGGCAAGACCACTTTCCATTTCTGTCCGCAGTGTGGGACCACGGTGTACTACGAACTGGAAGGCAACCCGGAGCACGTCGCTGTTCCGGTCGGAGCTTTCGCCGAGCCTGGCTTTCCTGCACCGTCAATCTCGATCTACGAAGACCGCATGCATTCCTGGGTTCAGTTGCCTGCGGGCATCGAGCACATGGCGTGAGAGGCCTGTCGCCTAGCCCTTCCATCGAGGTTGCTCCTCGTGTCAAACGTTGGGCCCCATGATCAGCGGGACGTGCCTGTGTAACGAAGTGGCGTGGCAACTCGATGGTGGTGTTGACCTCATCAATTTCTGCTACTGCTCAATGTGTCGAAAGATCCATGGCGCACCGTTCGGCGCGTTTGCACACGGAAACGCGAGCGAGTTTCGTTGGCTACGGGGCGAGGCGTCGATCTCGCGCTATCAGTCATCTCCCAATGTCTATCGCTGCTTCTGTCGCGTGTGCGGCTCAAACATGCCGGTGGTCGAAGCTGCTGAGGTTTGCATCCCCGCGGGAAGCATTGACGGTGATCCTGGAGTCCGGCCCTCGGTGCATATATTTGTCGGGTCCAAGGCGCCGTGGCACGAAATCACGGACGCGCTTCCCCAATTCGATCGCTTTCCGCCCGATGACTATTGATTTTCAGACTTCTTGTCTGTGGCCCGACCCTGCGAGATCAGAAGAACCAAACCGAGCTGGTCTTGCGCCTTGTGTGTCGATGCAGGAACCACCATGTCCTGGCGGCAAGTGCAACAGCCACTGGTTCGAGCCCTCACGGAGGTAGAATTCTGAGGCCACCGAGTTCAGATCACTTCGCGCGACCGTCGCGGCCCATGACAAGGTCCGGGAAGCATAGAAGGGTAGCGCGGGCTGACCTTCGCTCAAGCGTCGGCATCTCGATCCGTAGTCGGCGCTGAACGGGTGACGCTCGCTCTGGCGCGTGGCCGCTAAACGCGTTGAGCGTTATCGATGCCTGAAGTGCACGCTCGCGCCTTGACGGCTAGGCCGGCGCGCACATTACGACCAGGTCCGGCCCGTCGCCCTCCGCAAGCCAGCCGCGAGCGACCATTTGGTCACGCAGCGAGCGGCTCACCATGTAACGGTGATTGGCGTCGGCGCGGTTGCTGAAGACACGGTATACAGCCACCGTTCCGGCCGGGCACGAACCAGCCATCGGCAGCACGGCATGGAAGAACTGCGGATCTTCGTTGACGAACGTCGGGTTGGCCATGCCGGTCGCGTCGCACTCCGCGGTGCCGCGTCCATAAAAATGCGAATCGCCCTTGTCCGGGGGGATGTAGAACCGGCATACCGGCGTGGAGCCGGTCTGGGCGGTGGGGAACACGTTAAAAGACTGGCCGGTACGCACCCACCCCTTGATCGTAACGCCTGCATCGAGCAGCGCGATTTCGTTGGCGATGTGCGTAAGGAAATAATGGTCGAGCGCGGCGTTGTAGAACTCGACTGCAAGCGCAGAATCTGCCAACGGTGCGAAGACCAGCGTGGGATTGTACTGGCTGATGAAACCGCTGACAGCGGCCACGAACGGCCCATTGAGGCCGTTCAACGTGTGGTATCCGGCTCATCCATTATTGCTGCCACCCGTCAGCGTGACCTGCTGCTTGGCGAGTGCAGCCGTCAACGCATTGAACAGCGAGGCGCCGAGATTTCTGGAATCGAGGGGGTGGTAGACGACCAGAGTCGGGCGCGTGATCAATGCGGCCTGCGCGGCAGAAAAACCTTCCGGCGAGTAGAACACCGCTCCCAGCCCGTTGGTCAACGGCAGCCGGGCCAGCAGGTCGACGGTGTTATTCGTTGCCGTACTTCCACTCAGCACCCAGGTGGGAACCCGGTCGCGTCCTTGCAGGTAACGAATCACCTCGAGCATATCCGTGTAGTTGAACACCTGCGAATCGAATGCTGCATCGACGACCGCGACCGCGTAGCCAAGATCCGCCAAAGCCTGCCGATTGCGAACTGCCGGATTGCAGGTGGCGAGCACCGTGGTCATGGTCCCGTCGGTCTGGATCCCAAGCATACCGTCGCTGCCGGGCCGCATGACCACGTTGGCAACGGGAGCGTCGGGACGCAGGTAAAGAACGCGCACCGCGGTCCCTCGCGTCGGAACGTCGACCACGGTGGTGGTGGTCAATGCGTGAGCCGCAGATCCCAAAGTGGCGGCAACGAGGGTTAGCACGATCGCCGCTGCAATTCTCATTGTCCAACCTCTGCGTGCATTTGGTACGGTCATGCGGAACACGTCCCGCGCGGGCGTTCACTTTACTTTGTACCTAACCGGGCCGCAAGCTGGCTGGTCGTGAGCTTCCCCGTGAGAATGGCCGCGTCAATCTGGGTGTGGAACGAGCAAAGGTGCTCGCACGTGCTCTCAAGTCCCACCCTGCCGTTCTTGTCTTTCCTGGGTGGGAAGTTTCCCTTGAGTCCACGGCCTAATCCAGCTGCATGGACTTCCCCGGAAATGCAAGCACGTAGGCCGACGAAAGATTGGGTGCAACTCGGTATCCGTCCGTGTTGGGCGGCGGTGCGTGCCCGGGCCATGACGGTCAGACCGACCCAGCGTGCGTCTCAGCGCCGCGTTCTCGCAGTCGCCGGAAGTGTCGCTTTGCTCGATGAGCGGCCGCCTGCAGCCGCAACGGCTCGTCGCGTGAGCAGCACCCATAGCGGCCGTGCATGCTTGTTGGCGATGGCTACCACGGTCTGTCCGTTTTGCCCAGCACGTGCGCCCCTTCACATCCACACCATGCACCGCGAACGCCGACGTTGCGGAATCGACCCCAGCAGAGTTCGCGGTCGCGTGAAATCATTTCATAGGAGTATTATCATCGGGTTCCGATAAATCGGAGAAGACCGATGCCGACAATCAGCGGGGGCTGTCTCTGCGGTGCAATCAACTACACGTCTTCCGCACAACCTGCTCTTACGGCTTTTTGCCATTGTCGTGACTGTCAAAAGGCCGGTGGAGGCGGGTACTCCGTGAACGTGGGTGTACCGGCGGCTTCTCTCGACGTCCGCGGCGCTCCGCAGACGTACCAGACTGTGGGGGCGTCAGGGTTGCCCGTCTCGCGTCGATTCTGCCCTAAGTGCGGCTCGGCTTTGTTCACCGACGCGTCCGCGTTCGCTGGGATGACATTCGTAAAGGGCGGTTCGCTTGATGACCCGTCGTGGGTCCAACCGACCCTTCACATTTGGTGCGATTCGGCCCAACCTTGGGACAAGCTGCCGGAGGGCGCAACGTGCGTGCCTAAGAACCCGTCATCGGGATGAACGGAGCGTAGCCACGGTTAGCTCGCTCGTGCTCTTCAGCTTCACCCCGCAACGGCCCATCACCGAACACTCAGGTTGCGTCGCCGGTTGCTGGATCTAGATCGATCGCGGGAGTACGCGCCAGACCCGCCACGCATACGGCGATCTCGATCAGCGTGAACGGCGAGGGCCGCCGACAAATTCACCGGCTGGGCTGGGTGTCATCCGAGGCGAGCCTGTCGACGGATCGGTCATCGTGTCTGCCGGGTTGTCGGACAACTCTGACTGACCAATTCCAGGAGATCTTCCATGCCGACTGGCACCGTCCGCCTCCATCGCGTGCTTCGCGCCACGCCGGAGAAGGTCTACCGCGCGTTCCTGGACGCTGCGGCGATGGCCAAGTGGTTGCCCCCCCATGGTTTCACGTGCAAGGTTCATCACTTGGATGCCAAGGTCGGGGGCACCTTCAAGATGTCTTTCGCGAATTTTTCATCCGGCCACGGCCACTCCTTCGGTGGCGAGTATCTCGAGCTCGTGCCGGGCGAGCGCCTCCGCTACACCGACAGGTTCGACGATCCCAACCTGGCGGGCGAGATCCTGGTGACGGTGTCCCTGAAGCCCGTTTCCTGTGGCACCGATATCGACATTGTGCAGGAAGGACTGCCGGAGGTGATTCCGCTGGAGATGTGCTACCTGGGCTGGCAGGAATCGCTCGCCCAGCTTGCCCATCTGGTCGAGCCCGACATTCCGGGGTAATGGGGTCGGTGTAAGTTATCCGGGCTTCATTCACGCGGGCCGACGGCACCGGCAGTGCCACCGGTCCGTTGGGGCGACAGCGCCTGCCGGCTCCGCCGAGCCCATGCGGTACGGCTTCCGCGCCGCCCGCGCGCAGCGCCGATAACTTACACTGACCCCATTATCGCTAGCGCGGTTGGCACACCACGTCGATCAGCGCCGGCGCACCGCCTTTCACCACGGACACCGCGCGTTGCAGAGCGGGGGCCAGCGCTGCAGGGTCGCTGATCGGCCCTTCCGACCACACCCCGTGCGCCTTGGCGAGCATCGCGAAGTCGATGTCGGGATGGGTGAGGGCATTGCCGATCCACGCCTGATCGGGGCGGCGATCGTGCAACGATGCCATCCGTTGCAAATGCATCACCTCCTGATGGTAGGCGCGATTGTTGTGCATGACGTACAGGATCGGGATCTTGTGGTGCGCGGCGGTCCAGAGCACGCCGGGGGCGTAAAGCAGGTCGCCGTCGGGCTGGAAGGTGACGGTGAAGCGGCCGCGATCGCGGTTGGCGAGCGCCACGCCCAGTGCGCCGCCGACACCGTAGCCGACGCCCTGGCCCCCCGCACCGCCGAGCATCTGGTGATATTGCGTCGTCGGCCACAGTCGCCGCGCCCAGGGAATGCGGTCGCTGACCGCGAGTGACCAGTTCTCATTCTTGATCGCATTCCAGGTTTCCATCGCCAGCCGCGGCGTGCTGATCGGGCTCAAGTCCCAACCTACGGCTGCCGCGCTCTTGGCCTGCTGCACCAGCTTCTTCTGGTCCTCGCCCAGCTTGGTCGTTCGTGCGGCGAACACGTTCCTGTGGTCGGCAGACGTTTCGCGCTGAACCGCGTCGAGCAACGCGGGCAGCGTGGCTTGGGCGTCGCCGATGATCGGCAGGTCGACCGGCATGAAGCGCTGGAAGTCCTGGTAGTTCGCGCGAATGTAGGCATCGGCCATCGAGATGCTGATGATCTTGACGTCCTTGCGCGCCAGCCGCCGATGCTCCTTGTGGGGATCGCCGATGGAGTTGAATTGGCCGAACGGGTCGGCGACTTCGAGCAGTAGCACCACGTCGGCATCGCGCACCAGGGCCCGCCGGGCGTCGGATTGGCAGAGCGGATGCCGGCTGGGAAAATTCATCCGTGATCCGAGGTCGACGACCGGCGCGCCGAGCGCCTCGGCGAGGGCGGTCAGCCGCACCACGCCTTCCTGGCTGCGCACGGCCCGGTCGGCGATGATGACCGGCGACTTGGCGTTCACCAGCAACTTCGCGGCCTCGGCGAGGGCGCCGGCGTCACCCTGGGGAAACCGCGGCGGCGTGAGCTTGGGGATGGTGAGTTCGCCCGCGTGCTCGAGACCGTCTTCCTGAAGTTCGATGTCGGCCATCAGCAACACCGGCTCCATCGGCGGGGTCGTGGCCACGCGATAGGCGCGCACCGCCGACTCGGCAAAATGCTGCAGCGAGGCGGGCTGGTCGTCCCACTTTACGAAGTCGCGGACCATGGCGGCCGCATCCTGCACCGAGTGATTCCACTCCGTGCCGACGCGGCGCTTGGTGGCATCGAGGCCGTTGCCGGCGACCACGAATATCGGCACGCGATCGCACCACGCGTTGTAAAGGCCCATGGCGGCGTGCTGGAGCCCGACGGTACCGTGCGCCATCACCATCATCGGCTTGCCGGCGGCCTTCGCATAGCCGTGGGCGATGGCCACCGACGACTCCTCGTGCAAGCACGTCAGGAGCTCGGGCTTGCGATTGCCGCCGTAGTTCACCACGGACTCGTGCAGGCTGCGAAAGCTCGATCCCGGATTGGCCGCGACGTACTCGAGATCCAGGGTCTTGATCACATCGACCATGAAATCCGATCCTGGCCGACCGATGACGATGTCGCCGTGCGCCGGCTTTGCCTTCTTGTCAACGGCCGGCTCGGCGTTGGCCTTGCGCGTCGCCTCCATCTCGGCGGCCGCAAGACTGGTGGTGGCGATCCCTGCGCTCGCGGCGGCGGCGGTCTTCAGGAACGTGCGGCGATCGACACCTTGCGCCTGGGCAGGCGCCGCTGGTGCGCCGTTGCGGTGGTGTTCACTCATGGTGATTCCTCGAGTCAGGGAGCGGCGCGTAAGAGCTCGATATCCTTGGCCGCTCGCCAGGGCTTGATCGACTTGAGATAGGCGTGGATGTCGGCAACCTCGGCGTCGCTCACGAATTTCGCGGTGTACCGGGGCATGTCCTGGCGCGGATGGCGCAGCTGTTGCGCGAAGGCCTCGAGCGGCCATGCGCTGGGCGCGACCTGGGGACCGGACCCGCGCTCGCCGCCCTGGCCGGCCGTGCCGTGGCAGGTGAAACACATCTTTTCCATGTACAGCTTGTAGCCTCGCTCGGGCGAACCGTCCTGCGCCGGAGCGCTTGCGGACGCCGCGACCAGCACTGCGGCGAAGCTGACCTGCAACAGCATGCGTGCCATCAAATTCCTCCACGAGGAAGCGCCGTCGGACCCGGTGCGGCCTCGGCGACATTGACCCGGACGTGAGGGCGCCGGGCGCGCGACGATAGTCATGGCGAGTGCGATCCGTCAACGCCGATCGGACCCGTCCCGTACCGCGGAACGCGACGTTGGCAAACCAGGCGCGGAATTGGCACGTTACTGCACCTTGCTACGCACGAGCGAGCCGGCGAACAGCAGCGCGCTGTTAGCCCAAAACACCGCGAACACGCCGAATCCGGATAGCGACCCGAAGACCAGGGGCACGGCGATCTGGGTGACGCGATTGAACGTGAGGCGCAGGCCGATGGCCTCGCCGACCCGTCCCGTGGGCGCGTGGCGCTGGACGAGTTGCATGGACAACGGGTGGCCGCAGCCCAGTGCGAGGCCCATGACGAAGGCGACGGCGGCGAGGGTGGCCATCTCGTGGACGAACGGGAACAAGAGGTAGGCAGCCCCGGCGAGCGCCAGCATGGTGCGCAGTACGGCCGCATCGCCGAGCCGATGTACCAGTCGTGGCAGGAACAGCCGCACTACGAAGGCGGCGGCGGCCTGGGTGCTCAGCACGATGCCGATCGACGAGGGCGACAGGCCGAGGGCGCGCCCGTAGATCGGCATGTAGAAGCTGAAGAGATCGAGGCCCGTCAGGATCACGGCACTGGTGATGAACGCGTGGCGCAAGCCGGGGTTGCGCGTGAGGCGCATGCTGCCCTGCTCGTCGTCCGGCTCGGCGCGTCGTTGCCGGGGCAGCGGCCGGTGGCGCAGCAGCGTCAGCACAATGGCCGGGATGATGGCCACGGCCGCGAGTGCTGCGTACGTCGTGGTGCGGCCGGCGCCCTCCAACACGAATCCCACGAGGAGAGGCCCGATGAATCCCGAGATCGAGCCGCCGAGGCTGTACACCGCGAAATTACGGGTGCGGGCCGGTCCGTCGCTTACCGCGCCGACGGTGTACTGCGCCGAGACCTGGTAGAAGATCGACGCCGAGCCGAGCGCGATCGCGCAGGCATACAGGCCCCACAACTCGGGGAACGCCACCGGCACGACCAGGCCAACGGCGACGCCGACCGATCCGAGGCCCATGGGAAGGCGGACGCCACGGCGATCGCAGACGCGCCCGGCGTAGAGCGCGAGCTGCATGGGGAACAGCGCATACATAGCGATAAGCAGGCCGATCGCGAACGGGCTCGCATGTAACTCCAGGGCGGAGAGCGCGACGAGCATCTTGCTGCCCTTGGTGGCGATCTGGGTGCACACCGACAGCGCAACTACCGTGTAGATGTTCATCGGCCGTGCAACCGCGGTCGTCGCCGCTGGGGGCCGCGCGCGGTCGCCGGGAGGCTAACCACAGGCGGTCCACGCGGTCGCAGCCGTCGGGGCGGAAACCGGGAGGCCGGAAATCGAAGCAGGGAGCGGGTGGTTGGGCATCGTGGCGCGCGGCGACGTAGTGTACTGGCATTGACTGATAAATGGACCGATGTTCTGCCCACAGGAACATCATGCGGCGGCGACCTTCGATGCGATCGCGCATCGGGTAGCCGTGTCAAAATGCACGGTGCATGGCGCCAATCGTTCGTCGCCTCTCGTGCCTGCTTGAACCCCATGAGCCATCCTCCGACGCGCCCCGGCCGCAACGATTCTTGCCCGTGCGGCAGCGGCCGCAAGTACAAGCAATGCTGCGGTGCCGCGCTGGCCGCGATCCCGATCGTCACCGCTGCGGCCGCGCCACGCACGCAGCCGCCGGCAGCGGCAGCGCCGGCATCGCGTGCCTGCGGCGGGTGCACCGCGTGCTGCCAGGGATGGGCGGCCGGCGAGATCCGCGGACATGCCATGTACCCCGGCAAGCATTGCCATTTTCTGGTCGATGCAACGTGCACCATCTACACCGAGCGACCGGTGTCGCCATGCCGGAACTTCGTGTGCGGCTGGCTGGGCGAGGCCGACTTTCCCGATGACTTCCGGCCCGACCGCCTGGGTGTGATCGTCATTCGCATCAGCTGGCGCGACCAGCCCGCGTATCTCCTGCTCTCCGCCGGGCGACAACCCGACGAGGCCCTGCTCGTGTGGATGCGCGCCTTCAGCCAGCGCACCCGCCGGCCATTCTTCTACGAGCACGACGGCGAGAAGATCGGATTCGGCCCGCCCGCGTTCCAGGGGGACATGCTCGCGCGCCTCGCACGCGGCGAGCCTATGTGGTGAGTCAGCGCGGCGAGCGCATTCCGGCGACCCTCCTGACCGGCTTCCTGGGCAGCGGCAAGACGACGTTGCTCTACACGCGCGTCGCGCGACCCGGCGTTCGGCGACGCCGCGGTGCTGATCAACGAACTCGGCGCGGTGGGAATCGCCGCGCTCCAACCCGTGGCGGCATCGCGCGTGCACGTGGAATGGGTGCAGCGGATGTATGAAAGCGCAGCTTCGGGACGTTCCTATTGCGCATCCACGCTCGCGGTTCGAGCTTCATCCTGAATCGCGTGGGTGCCCGGGCGGCGGCCGGCGCCTGGCGGGGCGGGCTAGTCGAAGTAGCCCGAGTCGATGACCCGCAGCCAGAGGCTGCCGACCACCTTGATGCTGTCTTGCGTGAAGAGGTAATGGTGGAAGTCGGCGACCCGCAATACGCGATATTTGCGGGCCGCTGGCTCCATCACTTCGCGATGGGCATCGACCGTCGCCGGCGGGATTGCCTCGTCGCGGGTGCCATTCATGTCGAGGATGGCGATGCGGGCGAGCGCCGGGGGCGGAAAACTCGGCGCGAGCATCCGCTCGATAAAGGTACCCAGGCCGTCGCGCCGGTAGTCGGCCGGGAGCCAGTCGGAGCGCCATAGCCGCATCGCGACCTCGGTGAGCGCTGCGACGTTGAACTGCATCGGTGCGTCCTCGCCGCTCTTGAAACGCGGTCCCTGCTGCGCACGCTGCCACCATGCGTTGCGGGTCGCTGGGTCGAGATCCTTGGTGTAGTACGTGAAGTCATCGAGGCCGCGCTCGCGCAGGCGCAGCGCCGTCTGCGCGTAAGGACCGGCGAGGTCGCCCTGCTTGGCGCGCCGGTTGAGGTAGGCGAGGCCGGTGCTGCTCGTGCCCCAGCCGAGGTAGCCGTCGGGCGGCAGCTCGCGGGCGAGTGGATAGAGGAAGGCGCCGCCGGTCGACATGCCCCAGTACAACAGGAAGACGCCGTCGCGCGCATCCTTCGGGACCACGTGCTCGATGGCCTTGCGATACCCGGTGAGATAGGTGACCGGGGTTGCGGCAAGCATCTGTCGATAGAGTGCGCTGCCCGCTTTCGGAAACCGGTACACGGCGCTATCGCCGGAGGTCGCGGCCTTGCCCTTGGTCTCCTGCACCTCGAAGTCGGCGCGGGTCCAGTGACTCTTCTGATCGCGGCTGAAGATCGGCATGCGCTCCCCGAGCGGCACGTTGGCCCACGAGCCGCTGCCATCGGGTGCGAGGAAGTTCCACCTCCCGACCCGCGTCAACGCCACGAACGTGATGCCGCGCCGGGCGAGCCATGGGCCCGGACCTTCCTTGCCTTCCGGGGTAGCGATGAAGTCCATCGCGTACTCGCTACCTGGCTCCGCGCCGACCACTACGATGTGCTTGCCGCGATGCAGACGCGGGTTGTCGGGCACGAGGGTCACGACCACCTGGGTGAAGCGCTGACCGTAGCTGTCGAAATCGATCATGTCGACGCGCTGGCGATACCCGCTGATGCCGGGGTAATCGTTGCCGGCGAGGACCTCGCCGATGCTGTCGGGGCTGAAGGTCCCGTTGTCGTCCGGCAGGGTCCACGCGGTGGCAATCGAGGGCATCAAGACCATCGAGGTCATCAGGACAATCGACGTCATCAAGACAAGCGGGGTCATCAAGACGAGCGGGGCACGGACGCAACGCGGCAACAGACGGGGCATGGGATCTCGATGCGCTGGGCGGGAGGCGAACTGGCACGCATCTTACGGCGTGGCGCAGGCGGCGTACAGCCGGCAAGGGATGGCGGTCCGCATATCAGAACGGTACCCTTCCGGCAACGAATACCGGCCGACACGCGCATGTCGCGCGCATTGACGATGCGCCGACCAGGGTGCTAAAACATTCGCTGCAGATCTGGAGGCTACATGGCTCGACCCCTCGAAATCATGGTGAACGGCAAGCGCCATCGCGTGGCCGCCACGCCCGACACTCCCCTGCTGTACGTGCTCAAGAACGAGCTCGACCTGCAGGGTCCGCGTTTCGGTTGCGGGCTCGCTCAGTGCGGCGCATGCACCGTGCACGTCGGGGGCGATCCGGTGCGTTCGTGCGTGACGCCCGTGGTGGCAGTGCAGGGCAAGCCGGTGACGACCCTCGATGGACTCGCCGCGCAGTACCGCGCCAGGAAGGGCATCGACGATGCGGCCCGGCTGCACCCGGTGCAGCAGGCGTTCATCGACGAGCAGGCCATGCAGTGCGGCTATTGCAGCAACGGCTGGATCATGACCGCCGCCGCGCTCCTCGATCGCAAGCCCGTCGTTTCGGATACCGAGATCCGCCATGGTCTGTCCGGCCTCAAGTGCCGCTGCGGCGCGCACATGAGCGTGATGCGCGCGGTGAAGCGCGCCAGCAAGGCCATGGCATGAAGCGCGCGCCCTCTGCTTCCCATTCCGTAAACGGTGCGGCCCGCCACGGGCGCGTCACCCGACGCACTTTCCTGAAGTCGACCGGAGCGCTCGTGGTGTCGTTTGCGATGCCGATCCCGGGGATGGCTGCGACCGCCGAGAGCGCGGGGGGACCGTGGCCTCTCAAGGTGCCGGCGGAGCGCCTCGAATCCTGGCTTGCCGTCAACGCCGACGGCTCTGTCGTCGCGGCCGTCGGCAAGATCGAAGCGGGGATGGGAATCTCCACCGCGTTTGCGCAGATCGTTGCAGAAGAGCTCGACGTGCCGCTAGAGCGGGTGCGGATCCGCATGGGCGATACGGCGACCACCCCCGACCAGCGCGGCACGGGATCGTCCAACGGCATCATCCAGGGCGTGCCGGCACTGCGCAGCGCGGCCGCAGAGGCGCGCGAGGCATTGCTCGCGATGGCCGCCGAGCGGCTGCACGCTCCCGAGGAAGCCCTGAGCGTGGTCGATGGTCGCGTGCGGGTGACCGATGCGCCGGCGCGTAGCGTGACCTATGCCGAGCTGGTCCGCGGCAAGCGCCTCGAGCGCAAGCTCTCGGGCCAGGCCAAGGTGAAGACGCCTGCCGCGTATCGCTTGGTGGGCAAGCCGACACCGCGCCTCGACATTGCGCAAAAGGCGCGCGCCGAGTACGCGTTCCTGGTCGATCACAAGCTGCCGGCCATGGTGCACGCGCGGGTGGTGCGGCCGCCGCGTGCGGGTGCCAGGCTGGTGTCGGTCGCGACGGACCAGAAGCTGCCAGGGCTGGTGCGGATCGTCGCCCGCGGCGACTACCTCGCGGTGGTCTGCGAGCGGGAGGAGCAAGCCATTCGCGCGGCACGCGAGATCCTGGTGCAGTGGTCGGATCCGGAGCCGATGTTCCCGGCCTCGTACGACGCGTTGTATGCGAGCCTGCGCAACAGCAAGCCCAAGGTGTCGGAGGTGCAGAAAGGCGCGACCGGCGACGTCGATGCGGCGCTCAAGGCCGCGGCGCGGACGCTCGAAGGCCAGTACGAGTTTCCCTTTCAGTCGCACGCGTGCATGGCGCCGGGTTGCGGAGTGGCCGACGTCAAGCGCGGCGAGGCGCGCATCTGGTCGGGCGGGCAGAAGCCGTACCCGTTGCGCAAGGCCGTGGCGGAGATGCTGGCCATGCCGCTCGAAGCCGTCCGGGTCACCTGGTTGCCGGGACCGGGCTCGTATGGCATGAACGACGCCGACGATGCCGCCATGGATGCGGCCATCCTGTCGCAGGCGGTCGGCCGTCCGGTGCGTGTGCAGTACATGCGCCACGACGGCATCGGCGGCGATCCCAAGGGACCGCCGATCGCCTTCCGGCTGCGCGGCGGCTTCGACCCGGAGGGTGCGCTGGTCGCGCTCGACTACGAAGCGCGCGGCTTCTCGGGGCGGGTGCGCGCCAACGGGACCGAGGTCGCGGGCGACACTATCGGGGCCCAGCTCATCGGCGGCTACAAGGCGGTGAGCACCGACTTGTTCCAATACTCGGACGAGTCGTACAAGCTTCCGAACAAGCGCAAGACCTCGCACATCGTCGCGTGGGAGCAGTCGCTGCCGACCGGGTTGCGCACCGCTCACCTGCGCGATCCCGATGGGATGGCGACGTGCTTCGCCAGCGAGTCGTTCATCGACGAGCTTGCTGCGTCGGCGGGAGCGGATCCGGTCGCGTTCCGGCTGCGCTACCTCGCCAATCCCAAGCACGTGGCCGTGGTGAAGGCCGCGGCAGAACGCGCCGGCTGGGAGGCGCGGCCATCGCCCAAGCCGGGTGCGAAGTCGGGCATGGTCACCGGCCGCGGGTTCGCCTATGCCCCGCGCGCCGGCTCGTACGTCGCGACGGTCGCCGAGGTGGAGGTGAACATGGATACCGGGGCGCTGCGCGTCACCCGCTTCGTGTGCGCCCACGATTGCGGCTACGTGGTCAATCCCTTGAACCTGCAGGGCACCATCGAGGCGAACCTCATCCAGTCGATGAGCCGGACCATGCACGAGGCGGTGCAGTTCGAGCCCACCCGGGTGAAGAGCGTCGACTGGGTTTCGTATCCCATCGTCGATATGACCGAGATCCCCGATGCCATCGACATCGTGGTGCTCAACAACACCCCGGAGGCGGAATCAAAGGGCGCGGGCGAGCCTTCGACCCGGCCCACGGCTGCCGCCATCGCCAACGCGATCTTCGACGCCACGGGCGTGCGCATCCGGCGCGTGCCGTTCACCGCGGAGGCGCTCAAGACCGCCTTCGCGGCGGCGGCCAACCGCGAGGGCAAGCCCCCGGCCTGAACGATTCGTTTTGCGACTCGTTCCTGGCCTTTCGCTGTCGACGCATCGTGCTCCCGTAGGGTCAGCAGGGCCCTGCGACGGCGCTGCCGCCTCGCCGGCGGCGCTTGACCGCTCAGGTTGCGCGGCCGAGCGCGGTCGAGGATGGAAACACCAGCGACTTGATCACCACCGGCACGGCACCCGAGGTTTCGAGCAGCGCACCGATGTCGATGTAGTCGAACGCCTGCAAGGTCACCCCGTCGATCGACACGACCGGGCTCGGCAAGCGCAGCTCCTGGTGGCAATGGATACCGATGAGTCCGCCGATGTCACCGTCACCGACCAGCACCAGCGGCTGGCCGCGGGCAAGACCGCCGTCGAGGGCCCGCACGACGCCGCGGCAGAACGCGTCGATGCGGCCGAACGTCGCAGCGCCCTGCCAGCGGTAGCACAGCGCGACCGCTTGCCGACCGTCGGCGAGATCGAGCCGGCGCAACGCCTGCTGCACGGCCGCTGTAATCGTGTCTGTATCGACCACGTCGGCGTCCAGCGGCAGATCGGGCGTAATCACCGGCAGGTTGCGCAAGGGCAGGGTGCTGCGTGGTGCCACGAAGATGGTGCTGCCGCTGACCTGGATCGTGTATTGCGAGGCACCGACTACCGTTGCGCGGATGCCTTCACAGGGCGCCTCGATGCGCGGTCCCCAGGCGCGCACCCGCGCGAGCACCGCCGTGGCGAGACGCGGACCAAGGTCGCCGAACACACGCGGCTGCCGGTCGTAGATGTACTCCGCCACGCCGCCGGAGAACGTCACCACGTCGGGTGTGCGCGTGTTGCGCAAGGGATCGAGGCGCAGCAGGGCGGCGGTCGGCGCGCTCGGTATCCCGGGTCGAATGGTCTCGCATAGCCGGTCGGCCATGCGCGCCACCAGGCGATCGAGTCCGGCAGGATCGGGAACGCTGCCAACCTCGAGCGCCAGCCCGACCTCGGCGGCGAAGCGCTGCGCGGCTTTCTCCACCCGTACCAAGCGTCCCTCTGCATCGCAGGCGAGCACCCGCGCACCGATGTCGATCGCTGTCAGGTCGACGACCTCGCCACCTTCGCAGACGGCGATCTTGGTCGTGCCCCCCCCGATGTCGAGATTCATCACCCGGACCGATTCGCGGATCGAGCGCGCCACCGCGCCCGAGCCGAATGCGGCGAGGGTCGCCTCCAGGGCATCGCCCGCACTCACCGACACGAACTTGCCCGCCTCGGCGGCGAAGAGTTCGCCGATGGCGCGGGCGTTGCGGCGGCGCACGGCGACTCCGGTGAGGATCAGCGCACCGGTGTCAATGGTCGCGGGCACGATTCCGGCGAGGGCGTACTGCTCCGTGATAAAGGTCGCCAGCGCCGTCGCATCGATGGCGGCGTCGGCGGCGTAGGGCGTGAGCAGCACCGCTGACTCGTGCAGTATTTCGCGCCGCGAGACGATGTAGCGGTTATCGAGCCGTTCGAGGGTGATGCGGGAGAAGACAAGATGGGTGGTCGACGAGCCGATGTCGATGCCGACCGACACCAGCCGGATCTCGTCCTCCTCCTCGAGGCTGCGGCGGATGCTGCTGAAGAACATGCGGCCGCCCTGGGGGGGCGGCTGCGCGCCGGAAGCTTCAGCCATCGTGAGGGAGGGCGGGGGTCAGGTACCGGGTGTAGGGGGCGCGATCCACGCGCCGGCTCGCCACCGCAACCGGCGCTGAACCCATGACCGCTACCGCGACGGCACGACCTCGCGGCTTGGCGGCGATGCCACGACCTCGTTGCCGAGCGCCTGTGCCGGCCGCTCGTACCATGCCGGATCCATGCGGTTCGCGACGCCGTTCTGGGTAAGCGTTTCTTCATACTCCCGGCGTATGTAGGGATCCTCCATCCAATACGGAATGGCGGTGCCGCCTTCGTTAACGTCGATCGCGGTGTAGTCGGTGTGCTTGGCGCCCGGGGCGCCGGGGTCGCGGCCGGGGTTGTGGGGTCCGAACCAGGCCGTGAGGCGGAAGGGTTCGTTGCCGACGCTGAAGTGCTGGTGATACCAGCGCGCGCCTCCGGGGGCCGCCGTGACCATGCCGAACGGCTCGTAGTCGAGGCGCTTCACCTGGTCGCCGTACCCGTCCGTAAAGGGCGTTTCCCCCAGGCGCTCGGGCCACGAATAGGTATAGCCCTTGCCCTTGAGGCAGATGAGGACCGCGGCCGAGGTGTGGGCGTGGGCCTTGCTATAGCGGCCGAGCTCGTGCTGTCCGATCCAGAAATAGAAGACGTTGTTGGTCATGAACGGCTCGACCCGGCGCCAGCCGACCGAGCGGCGGTTGTCGAGCGGCAGGTCGCAGTCGACCACGTCGGGAATGAAGTTGGTGCGGCGCATGGCGAGGCCGCGCACGGGGTCGGGCTCGATGTCGTCCTTGGGCTTGTAGAAATCGTCGGCGCCGCTGAACCGATCGCGGAACACGAACGGGTTGTTGAAGACCGCATCGACGTTCTGCAGCATGTTGAGGACATTGGGCGCCGTGGTCCCGGCGATCAGCAAGGCGCCGCCCGAGGTGGCATTGACCAGGCGATACCACGCGTTGATCGGAATCGAGAACATGGAGCCCTTCTGCCACTCGAATACGTGCTTCTTGGTGTCGCCTTCCTGCCAGACCTCGGTCGTGCCGCGGCCCTCGACGACCACGAAGATCTCCTCGTACATGTGCTTCTCGGCGTGCAGGGCGCCACCGGGCGGCACCTCGACGACGTAGCAACCCCACTTGGTCTCGGTGCCATAGAGCTGGATGTAATGCCCGCGGCCACCCTTGCGCTTCCACGGCACCAGCGGCAGGTCGGTGACGGTGCGTAGCCCGATGTCGCGAAACACCGGCACTCCTTCGGACTCCATGAAGGCGTCGTAGGGCGTCGGCTGCTTGCGAAATTCACCGAAGCCGGCCTTCTGGTTGCCGGAAGGCTCGTGCCAGTGCATCTGATCCTTGTCGTGCGGCATGCGTGACTCCTGGAGTGATGCCGGGCGGCCGTGCCGCCGCAGCCCGAGTTTTTACCACCATGCGACACTGACTGCAGTCCGGGTCGCGCGGTCGTCGTGCGGATGATCAGTGCGGTTGGGGCTCGCGTCCTGCGCGGTTCGGGTTGGGTGGGGCCCTGTGCGGAGGCCTCATCGCCGGCGGCTTCGATCCGCCGCTTGGCGCCGCGATGGCGCGGCTCCGCGGGCCGAGTTCTGCAATACGGAACGCAGTTCCATTTCGTTGCAAGTGGCGGGATTTGACCATACAATGCGCCGGCCGGTCAAACGCGATGCGCATCACCGGAAAGTCGGCGAAGCAAGCGCACCAAGCCCCGATTGCCGGCATTAATTTCGGAGGTTTCATGATCGACCGATCCCGTCTGCCCGACGGCCGCCGCGCGGCCTTCCGCATGTTGCTCGGTGCCCTCGTCAGCGCAGCCGCGCTCGCCACGGCTCCGGGTGCCGCATTCGCGCAAGCGCAGCCCGCATCGGGCGCCGAGGCGGTGTACCAGTACCGCGGCGCCGACCGCGACGCCAAGCTCGTCGAGGCGGCCAAAAAGGAGGGTACGGTGGTCGTATACACCTCGCTCGCCACCACCGAGTCCGTGCCGCTCACCCAGGCGTTCGAGAAGAAGTACGGCATCAAGGTCGAGCTGTGGCGGGCGCTCTCCGACAAGGTGGTGCAGAGGACCATCACCGAGGCTCAGGCGCGGCGGCACAACGCCGACGTGGTCGAGACCAACGGCCCCGAGCTCGAGATGATCGCCCGCGAGAAGTTGCTCGCGCCGTTCTACAGCCCCGCGGTCGCCGACCTGCCGCCCTACGCGGTGCCTGCCCACAAACTGTGGGTGTCGGACCGGATGAACTTCTTCGTCGTGGCATTCAATACCAACAAGGTCAAGCGCGAGGACATTCCGGCGACGTACGAAGGCTTCCTCGATCCCAAGTGGAAGGGCCGCATCGGCATCGAGGTCACCGATTCGGAGTGGCTCGCGGCGATCGTGCGCATCTGGGGGGAAGAGAAGGGCATGGCGTTCTTTCGAAAGCTTGCCGAGATGAAGCCCGATATGCGCAAGGGTCACGTGCTGCTGGCCGAGCTCATCTCCGCCGGCGAGGTGCCCGTCGGCCTGACGATCTATAACGCCAACGCCGAATCGATGAAGCGCCGCGGCGGCCCGATCGACTGGGTGCCGGTCGAGCCGGTAATTGCCCGGCCGCAGGGCATCGCCTTGTTGAAGAACGCGCCGCATCCGCACGCCGCCCTGCTGTTCGCCGACTTCGTGCTGTCACAGGACGGCCAGCAGCTATTCGCGTCGCTTGGACGGGTCCCATCCAGCCTCAAGGTCAAGAGCACTCTCAACAACTTCAAGTACACGATGGCTGATCCCGCGATCATCCTCGACGAGAACGACAAATGGGAGAAGATCTGGAACGACCTCTTCATGCGCAAGTGATGCGTTCTCGCGCGTCGTTTCCGACCGGTGTGCGGCTCTCCTCGGGCTTGTCCGCGGTCGGGTTCTCTGCTATCGTCGTGTTCCACATGCCGGTATGAGGTTCTTGTAAATGGAACGCATGGCCAAATCCGTCAAGCCACCCAAGGCCCCCGCGAAGCCCAAAACCCGGCTGTCGTCGGTCGCCAACTCGATCCGGCTGCTGAAGGCTTTTTCTGACGACGAGTACGAGATCGGCATCAGCAATCTCGCCAAGCGCCTCGGCCTCGCCAAGAGTACCGTGCACCGGCTGGCCAGCACGCTGATCGAGGCAGGCATGCTCGAGCAGAATCCCGATACCGGTCGCTATCGGCTCGGCCTGTCGCTCTTCGAGCTCGGTTCCCTCGTGCGCCGCAAGATGGACGTCTCGAGCGAGGCGAAGCCCTATCTCAAGACGCTGCGCGAGAAGACCGGCGAAACGGTCCACCTAGCCATTCTCGACCACGCGAGCGTGCTGTTCATCAACAACCTCGAGAGCGAACATGCGGTGCGCATGAGCGTCCACGTCGGGGTAAGGGCGCCCGCGCACTGCACGGCCGTCGGCAAGGCATTGCTCGCCTACCAGGCACCGGATGTCGTGGAGCGGGCGACCATCGAGCTCGCCGGCCGCACGCCCAAGACGATCAGCAGTTCCAGCGAGTTGCGCCAGGACCCGGCTACGGTGCGCGCCCGCGGCTATGCGATCGACGATGAGGAACTCGAGACTGGCCTGCGCTGCATTGCCGCGCCGATCCGGGATCATTCGGGCAATGTCGTGGCCTCGACCAGCGTCGCGGGTCCGGCCCAGCGCATGACCAAGAAGGTGCTCACGGCGTTTGCACCGGACGTGATCGCGGCGGCCGACGCCATCTCGGCGCGCCTCGGCTATTCGCCGATGCGCTTTACGCCACTGCAGCGGCGCGCGTAGCGCGCCTTCATCGCGCGCCGGCGCGTCGGCGCGTTCCTGCCGTGCCTCGCACGTGCCGGCCCGACAACGCCCTTTCGCTTTCCGGGGCGGACACCATTGCCATGCCGATCATCACCATCGCAGACACGGGCGTGCAGTACGAATGCCCCCCGGACGACACCCTGACCCGCGCCGGACTGCGTGCGGGGCTGGGCATGCCTTATGAGTGCAACGTCGGTTGCTGCGGGACGTGCAAGGTCGAGTTGGTCGCCGGCGAGGTGGATCCGCTCTGGGTGGAAGCACCGGCGCTGACCGATCGCGACCGCGGCAAGCACCGGGTGCTGGGTTGCCAGTCCCGCCCGAAGGGCGACTGCACGATCAAGGTGCGGCTCGACGCGGTGCCGGCGGATGTGCCGCGTCCCCGACGCTTTCGCGCGCGCCTCGCGGCGATCCGCGACCTGACCCACGACCTGCGCGAGTTCCAGTTCAGCGGCGATGGCCCGGCGAGCTTCCTGCCCGGCCAGTACGTGCTGTTCTCGCTGCCTGGCGTGCCCGGTGCGCGGGCCTATTCGATGGCGAACGTTCCGGGTGTCGACGGCGAGTGGCATTTTCACGTGAAGCGCGTGCCTGGCGGGCGCTGCACGGAGACCCTGTTCGATCTCCTGCATGTCGCCGACGAGGTCGATTTGGACGGGCCCTATGGCCAGGCGTACCTTCGCACCGACAGCCCACGCGACATCGTCTGCATTGCCGGGGGCTCGGGCCTGTCGCCGGTGATCTCGATCACCCGGGCGGCCGCCCGCGAGGCGCGCCTCGCCGATCGCGCCGTGCACTTCTTCTACGGCGGTCGCAGCCCGCGCGATATTTGCGGCGAGGACATGCTGCGTGAGCTGCCCGGCTACGGGGAGCGCATTCGCTACTACCCGGCGATCTCCAACGCCGAGGGGGACACCGGCGCGGCATGGCAGGGGCGGGTCGGTTTCATCCATGAGTACGCCCAGGAAGTGCTGGGCGAGCGTCTCGCCGATTACGAGTACTACTTTGCCGGGCCTCCAGCCATGACCACCGCGGTGCAGCGCATGCTGATCAGGGCCAAAGTTCCTTTCAGCCAGATCCATTTCGACCAATTTTTCTAGGGTCCTGTTGTTGCCAGGACCCGGTGCCAGACTGCCTAGCGCCGCCATCACGTCAGGAGTCCGCGTGTCCAAGCTTCGCATCACCCTCGGCTGCTGGAACTACGATCGTACCCGCGCGCTCATGGAAGGGCGCATCGTGCCTGACGGAATCGACCTCAACTACCTCGACATGCCGGTCGAGGAAACCTTCTTCCGCATGCTGCGCTACCGCGAGTTCGAGGCCGCGGAGCTGTCGCTGTCGTCGTACAGCGTGTCGGCAGCGAAGCCCGAGCGTCCCTTCATCGCCATTCCCGTGTTTCCGTCGCGTTTCTTCCGCCACGGCTCGATCTACATCCACGCCGGTAGCGGCATCCGCGAGCCGCGCGATCTGATCGGCAAGCGGGTCGGGGTCCCCGAATACCAGATGACCGCCCCGGTGTGGATCCGCGGCATCCTGTCCGACCACTACGGTGTGCCCGTCGACAGCGTGACGTACTTCACCGGCGGCGAGGAAGAGCCCGGGCGCGACGAGAAGATCAAGCTCGATCTGCCTGCCAACATCAAAGTCCGCCCGATCGGTCCGGAGCAGACCCTCACCCGGATGCTCGCCGACGGCGAGATCGACGCGCTCTACACCGCCCGCATGCCGTCGTCGTTCCACACCAGCGGTGGCAAGGTCCGGCGCCTGTTCGAGGACTTCGTCGCGGTGGAGCAGCAGTACTACCGTGATACGGGCATCTTCCCCATCATGCACACCGTGGCGATCCGCCGCGACGTCTACGAGGCCAACCGCTGGGTGGCGCAGTCACTCTACAAGGCGTTCTGCGCGGCCCAGGCCGAGAACTATCGCGACCTCTACGAGACCGCGGCGCTGAAGGCAAGCCTGCCGTGGCTCACGGCCCATGTCGAGGAAGCCCGGGCGCTCATGGGCGACGACTACTGGTCGTACGGCTTCGCGCGCAATCGTAAGACGCTCGAGACGTTCCTGCGCTACCACCACGAGCAAGGTCTGTCCAAGCGGCTACTCTCTCCGGAGGAGCTGTTCGCGCCCGAGACACTCGAATCCTTCAAGATCTGACGGAGCCCGGATGCCCCAAGACGACGCCAGCCAGCCGCGCGGTCACCGCCTCCAGGATCACCTCTACGGGGAGGCGTTCGATCACGTCCATGCCGAAGGCGAGGATGCCGATCACGACCATGATCACTTCGAGGATACGGGTCCGCTCGAGGAAAACCCGCTATGGATCGCCGACCACGTCACTCTGCGCAGTGTCGGCATCGACATCGGCTCGTCGGGCACGCAGGTCATCTTCTCCGAGCTGAAGCTGCGGCGCCTGGGGGAGGACCTGTCCAGCCGCTACGTGGTGGTCTCGCGCGAGACGCTGCACCAGTCGGAGGTGGCGCTCACGCCGTACGCGAGTGAAGAGCGCATCGACGAGGCCGGGCTCGGCAAGATCATCGACGCGGCGTACAACGCGGCGGGGGTGCATCCGGACGACATCGATACGGGCGTGGTGATCCTGACCGGCGAAGCGCTGCGCCGAGAGAACGCCGAGGCCATCGCCGGGGTGCTCGCCGAGAACGGCGGCGAGTTCGTCTGCGCGACCGCGGGACATCACATGGAGGCGATGCTCGCCGCCTACGGCTCAGGCGCGGCGCGGGTCTCCCATGATCTTGGCAAGTGCATCCTCAACATCGACATCGGCGGCGGCACGACCAAGCTCGGCCTGGTCGAGAACGGCAGGGTGGTGTCGACTGCCGCGTTGCACGTCGGCGGCCGACTGCTGGTGGTGGATGACGAGCAGCGGATCACCCGCCTCGATCCCGCCGGCGCCCATCTCGCCGGTGCTGCGGGATTCGACTGGCACAAGGGCGACGCGATCACCTCCGAGGCGATGGACAGTGTTGCGGCATGGATGGCCGATGCATTGCTTCATGCGGTGCGGGTCCGGCCGATGGCGCTCGAGGTCGCCGAGCTCTACCTGACCGAGCCGCTGATCGAGGTCGATGACATCGCCGGGGTGATGTTCTCCGGCGGGGTCGCAGAATACGTGTACGAGCGGGAAAGCCGCGACTTTGGGGACATGGGCCGACGTCTCGGGGCCGCACTGCGCACACGTCTTGCCGGTGGGGCATTGCCGTGGCCGCTGCTGCCGGCCGGCGAGTGCATTCGAGCGACCGCCCTCGGCGCCTCCGAGTACAGCGTGCAACTTTCCGGCAACACGGTGTACATCTCCGACCCCGCGACGCTCCTGCCCCGCAAGAACCTCCAGGTTCTGCTGCCCGCCCTTCCGGGGGGTGCAAGCATCGATCCGGACGCGGTTGCGCAGGCGATCGGCC
>JBDSND010000035.1:0-9946 GCA_039915505.1 Casimicrobiaceae bacterium | reverse complement strand
ACATAGCTCGGCGGCTCAACGAGCATTTCCCGCTACTCTACAAGGGCGAGCACGGGACGGTGGCGCACGAGTGCATCATCGACACCCGTGTAGTGAAGAGTGCGGTCCGACGAATGTTGCAGACGATTCCGCGGCCGGGGATGAAGGCGACCCGACTGGCTAGAGCTTGGGCGCGTAGTCGCGCTGCACCTTGGCGATGCGTTCATGGGTGCCCATGAAGGCGTGCTTGCTCATGTCCGGCGAATATCGGCTCGCCGGCGGCTGCTTGCCCACGGCCTCAGCCAGGGCGCGGATATGGTGCGGCCCCGCGCCACAGCAGACACCCAGGTAGCGGATGTCCATGGCGAGGGCCTGGCGGCCGAACTCGGCGATCTCGAAGCGGTTGCAGGTGAACGGGTCTAGTGCGACCGGGAACGGTTTGCTGCCCTCGTGGTGATGCCAGTGCGAGTCCTGCAGCGACTGGAACGAAGGCTGCTCGGGCGAGGTTCGATACGGAACCGGCAGAGCCGCCATCGGGATGTTGATGCTTTGCCGGATCTCCTGCAACAGCGGCATCATCGTCTCCGGGCCGCGGATGCAGTTGAGCCCCACCACGTCGGCGCCGGCGTCGGCGAGCCGCTTGCAGGCATCGCCCACGCCCCAGCCCTCGCGCGTCACGTCGTCCCGATGCATCGCCAAGGTAATCACTGCCGTCTGGCCGACCTTCTTGCAGACATCCAGCGCGATCATTGCCTCCGCTCCCCATGAGAAGGTCTCGCCGATGATGAAGTCGACCCCGGCGTCGACCGCCCAGCCGACCTGCTCCTCGAACATCTCGCGCACCGCCCTGTGGGTCGCCGGATCGGCCGGGTCGTACACGTTGGTGTTACAGATGTCGCCCGCGAACAGAGCTCCGGACTCGCGGGCCACGCCGCGCGCCAGCTCCAGGGCACGGCGGTTGATCGGTTCGAGGTCGCCCTCGCGACCGATGATCCGCAGCTTCTCGCGATGGGCGTAGTACGTGAGAGCCTCGACCACGTCCGAGCCTGCGTGCACGAAGTCGCGATGCAGTTGCTGCACGCTCTCCGGGTGCTCGAGCACCACCTCCGGCACGAATGCCCCGGCCTGCAGATAGCCGCGGCGTTCGAGCTCGAACACGTAGCCTTCGGCGCAGATGACGGGCCCTGCGGCGAGGCGCTCCATCAGGGACTTCGAGTTCGTGGTCGGTGCGGTCATGGCGGGTCCTGGAGGAGTCGGCGGAGTTGGCGGGCCACGCGACTATCCCACCATGGCCTGTTTCCGACCTGTCGCCGTGCGACTCGTTCTGTCGCCAATGCGACGCGGTCACCACCCGCCTGCCTGTGGCGCCAACCCGCTTGTTCCGGGTCCGGGTTAGGATACCCGGCGTCGCATACGGGCCATTTGCGGCGGCACCGGCCGACTATCCTGTCAGTGACGGCTGCAATGCCACCGCAGCGACCGACCCGGGGAGGGACTTGGAAACGCTGGCGTTCATCCTGCACAACCTGCCCGCGATCGGGCAGCGCACGTTGGAGCATCTCTCGATCGTCGGTGTCGCCGTCGCGCTCGCCGTCGTGACGGGCGTGCCGATCGGTATCGCTATCACCCAGAGCAAGCGCGCCGCCGACATCGTGCTCTATATCGCGGCGATGATCATGACCATTCCGTCGATCGCGCTGTTCGGGATCATGATTCCCATACTGTCCAAGATCGGCCAAGGCATCGGCTACGTGCCCGCGGTGATCGCGGTCCTGCTCTACTCGCAGCTGCCGATCATCCGCAATACCTACACCGCGATCACCAATGTCGATCCGGCCTTGCGCGAAGCGGCCCGCGGCATGGGCATGGGGCCGCTGCAACGCCTCTCGCAAGTCGAGATCCCGATCGCCATCCCGGTGATCATGGCCGGGGTCCGGGTCGCCGTGGTGATCAACATCGGCATCACCGCCATCGCCACCTACATCGGCGCGGGCGGCCTGGGAGCATTCATCAGCCGCGGCATCTCTCAGACCGATCCGCGACAGCTCATCACCGGTGCGCTGGCGGTCAGCCTGCTGGCGATCGCTGCCGACTACGGACTCCTGTGGCTGCAGCACCGGTTGACCCCGCGGGGTCTGCGCGTGTCGACCCCGTTGCCGGCACCGGCCGCGGCACGCTGAAATCGAGGCAACGATGATCAAGCTCGAGAATGTCACCAAGGCGTTCGAAACCCCGTCCGGCACCATCGTCGCGGCGCAGAACGTCAACATGGAAGTTCCCGAGGGCGAGATCTGCGTGCTGCTCGGACCCTCGGGCTGCGGCAAGACCACCACCCTCAAGATGGTGAACCGGCTGGTCGAGCCGACCTCCGGAAAGATCACCATCAACGGCAAGGACACCAACGACTACGACCCGGTCGAATTGCGGCGCACGATCGGTTATGTCATCCAGCAGATCGGACTCTTTCCCAACATGACGGTGGAAGAAAACGTCTGTGTGGTGCCGAAACTGCTCGGTTGGGACATGAACAAGGCGCGGACCCGCGCCGCGGAGCTCCTCGCGACCATCAACCTCGAGCCGGCCATCTTCCTCAAGCGCTATCCCAAGGAGCTTTCCGGCGGCCAGCAGCAGCGGGTCGGCGTGGCCCGCGCCCTGGCCGCCGATCCGCCGGTGCTGCTGATGGACGAGCCCTTCGGTGCCATCGACCCGATCAACCGCGAGGTCATCCAGGACGAGTTCCTGAAGATGCATCACCGCCTGCGCAAGACCGTGATGTTCGTGAGCCATGACATCGACGAAGCCGTGAAGATGGCCGACAAGGTGGCCATCTTTCGCGCGGGCAAGCTCGAGCAGTTCGACAGTCCCGACAATCTGCTCGCGCATCCGGCGAACAGCTTCATCGCCGACTTCGTCGGTGCCGACCGAACCCTGAAGCGGCTGCGCCTGGTGAAGGTGCGCGAGGCGATCGACCCCGGCACCCAGCAGGTCACCGGCGGCGACACCATCGCGCGCGCCCTGGCGATGATGATGGAGCGCGATCATAAGTACATCGTGATGATCGACGCGCACGGGCGGCCCCACGGCTTCCTCGCCCGCGAAACGTGCCGCGACCGCAGTGGCGCGGTGGCAGAGCACTTTGCGCCGATCCCCGCCACCGTCGCCCTGGAGGACGACTTGCGCGCCGCTGTGTCCACGATGTTCATGCACGACGTGCGCTGGCTGGCCTGCGTCGATCACGAGGGCCGGTTCGCCGGCACTATCACCCAGCCGGGGATCACCCGCGTGCTGCGCGAGACCTACCGCGGCGGCATGGACAAGGTCACCTAGCCGATGACGCGCCGCTGGCTCGGCCGGGGTCTCCTGGTGCTCGCCTTCGCGACGATCTTCGCGCTGGGCGTGCTCACCCAGCGGAGCGGGCTGTTCGACCAGATCGCCAAGTACTGGAGCGACATCGTCTACCTCTCGCGGCAGCACCTGATGCTCGTGGCGATTTCCGGCGGCCTGGCGATCCTCATCGGCGTGCCGCTGGGCCTGTGGCTCTCGCGACCGGCCATGCGTCACGCGTCCGAGTCGATCATGCAGGCGCTTAACGTCGGCGGCACCATCCCGACACTCGCGGTGATCGCCCTGGCGATGAGCCTGCTCGGCATCGGCGTGGTGCCGGCCATCTTTGGCCTGTGGGTCGCCTCGCTCCTGCCGATCGTGCGCAACACCTATGCAGGTATTCTTGGTGTGCCGGGCTATTACATCGAAGCCGCCACGGGCATGGGCATGCGGCCCCGCCAGGTGCTCGCCCGGGTGGAAGTCCCCAACGCCTTGTTCGTGACCTTTGCGGGGATCCGTACAGCCTTGGCGATCAATGTTGGTACCGCCCCGCTGGCTTTCCTGATCGGTGGCGGCGGCCTCGGGGAGCTCATCTTCACCGGCATCGATTTGAACGAGCCAGGCATGATGCTGGCGGGTGCGATTCCCACGGCGTTGCTGGCCGTGCTGGTCGATTTTTTGGTAGGTGCAGTCTCGTTCTGGGTAGTGCCGCGCGGGGTCAATCCCTTGCGGTAGGACGCCGGCAGGACGCCGGCGAGCGCATTCAAACACGTGGAGGCATACATGAAATTGCACAGGACATTGGCCGCGGCAGTCGCCGGGTTGCTGCTCGGCTTTGGCGCATTCGCGGCCGTGGCCCAGACCATCGTGGTCGGCGGCAAGAACTTCACCGAGCAGCAACTCATGGCCTCGATGACCAACCAGCTGCTCAAGGCCAAGGGCTTCAGCCCGGACGTGAAGGCGGGCATGGGCAGCGCGGTGCTGCGCCAGGCCCAGGAAAGCGGACAAATCGACGTGTACTGGGAATACACCGGCACCTCGCTGATCACCTATAACAAGATCAGCGAGCGCATGTCGCCCGCGGACACCTACACGAAGGTGAAGGAGCTCGACGCCGCCAAGGGATTGGTCTGGCTCAATCCGTCGAAGGCCAACAACACGTATTCGCTGGCGATGAACCAGGAAGAGGCGAAGAAGATGGGCATCTCGACCATCAGCGACCTCTCCAAGAAACTCAAGGAAGGCGCCAAGCTTAGCTTCGCCAGCAATGCCGAGTTCTATGCACGGCCGGACGGCCTGAAACCACTCGAGACGATGTACGGCTTCGAGTTCGGCCGCGACAACGTCAAGCGCATGGATACCGGCCTCGTCTATCAAGCCCTGAAGGAAAAGCAGGTCGACGTCGGGCTGGTCTTTGCCACCGATGGTCGCATCCCGGCGTTCAACTTCGTGGTATTGAAGGACGACAAAGGCTACTTCCCCGCGTATGCCCTGACGCCCGTGGTGCGCAAGCAGGTGCTCGATGCCAATCCGAAGCTGGCCGATATCCTGAACTCGCTGTCGGCGAAGCTCGACGATGCCACGATGGCGCGACTCAATGCCAGTGTCGACGTCGACAAGAAGACCGTCGAAGATGTCGCCCAAACGTTCCTGAAACAGCAGGGCCTCATCTGATTGTTGCCACACCGCCCATCCGGGCGCTTTGCTCCATACCGATCCGATCGGTTCGGTCACCGCGCCCGGATGCCACGATCTGCTTGGGTCCGCTTGGGCAACGCTCGTGGTGCGTCCCGGGCAAAGTGCATGCGCGAATAGCGCGTGCGCGCGGGCCCGGCTATCGGCCTGAACGCACCCTCGGCCGGATGCCGCGATGAACGACCCCTCGATGCTGCACGTCGCCGCCGCCCAGGTCGCCACGCGCCTGGGTGACCTCGACGCCAACCTGCGCCGGCATCTGGACATGATCGAGGCGGCCCGCGCCGCAGGCGCCGACGTGCTGGTCTTTCCGGAGCTGTCGATGACCGGGCATGGCGCCGGCCCGGACACCCTGCGCTTGGCACTCGGCTTGACCGACCCGCAAATTGCCACCATCGCACGGGCGGCCGGTGCGCTTTGCACCACCTTCGGCATCATCGAGGAAGCGCCGGCTGCGCAGTTCTACAACACCGCGGTGACGGTGCGCGATGGCAAGGTGGTGCATGTGCACCGCAAGGTCAATCTTGCGACCTACGGGCGACTCGACGATGGCCGGCACTTCGCCGGCGGTCGGCACGTCACCGGGTTCGCGTGGGACACGCGCTGGCACGCGAGCGTGCTGATCTGCGCCGACACCTGGAATCCGGCGCTCGTCCACCTCGCCGCGATCCAGGGCAGCACCCTGCTGCTCGCGCCGGTCAGTTCCGGGCTCGAGGCCGTGGGCAGCGGCTTCGACAATCCGGGTGGCTGGGACCTGAACCTGCGCTTCCACGCCATGACGTACGGCTTGCCGATCGTGATGGCCAACCGGGTCGGGCAGGAAGGTGATCTCACCTTCTGGGGCGGCTCGCGTATTCTCGATCCCTTCGGCACCGTCCTGGCCGTGGCCCCTGACGCGCGCGAAACCCTGGTATCGGCACGGCTCGACTTCGCCGATGTTCGCCGCGCCCGGTATCGGCTGCCCACGGTTCGCGATGCCAACCTGCCGGTGCTGCGCGCCGAGATCGAGCGCCTCACGCGCGACGGCAGCCTGCCCGTCCACTGAGCACTGCCATGCGCGACTTCCTGCTCACCGACGAGGACCGCGCGTTCCGCGCCGAGGTCCACGACTTCCTCGCGCGGGAGCTAGCGCCGCGGGCACCGGCCATCGAGGACGACGACTGGGACACCGTCAAGGCCACGGTGCGGGCCCTGGGCGAGGCCGGCTATCTCCGGCTCATGTTTCGCGACCTGTACCGCGGCTCGCTGAGCGCGCCGGGACTGACCCACGCGACCATTCTTTCGGAAGAAGCGGCGTATCTCAACTACGCGTTCGAGACTACGATCGCAACGGCCCTGTCCTGTGCGTATCCGCTGCATCGCCATGCGCAAGGACCGGTGCGCGACCGCTATCTCGAACCGTTGGTCGCTGGCCGCATGGTCGGCGCCATCGGCGTCACCGAGCCCGAGGCGGGCTCCGACACGTCCCGCATGGCCACTACGATCACCTTCGACGCGAAGCGCCACGAGTACGTCATCGAGGGCAAGAAGCGCTACATCTCGAATGCCGCGGTCGCCGACGTGTACATCGTCTACGGCGTGACTGATCCGGCTGCATCGCCCGGCAAAGGGCTCGGCGCCGTGGTGGTACCGAGCGGCGCGGCGGGCATGACCTTTCCGCGGCGCTACACCTTCATGGGCCGGCGCGGGTGCGTGGTCGGCGAGGTGAGCTTCGACCAATGCCGCGTCCCTGGCGACCACCTGCTCGGCAAGGCCAACGAGGGCATGCGCATCATGGTGGGTATGTTCAACTTCGAGCGGATCATCCTCGGCGGCTCGGGGCTGGGCGTCGCCCGGAGCGCCTTCGACATCGCCCAGGCCCACGTGCAGCGACGCGAGGCGTTCGGCCAGAAGCTCGGCTGCAAGCAGCTCGTCTGGAGCACGATCGCCGAGATGAGCTGGCGCCTCGATGCCGCGGAGTTGCTCACCTACCGCGCCGCCAAGCTCTACGACGCCGGAGCAGCCGCCAAGGCGCTGATGAAGCCTGCCGCCATGGCCAAGCTGGTCGCCACCGAGACCGCAACCTTCTGCGCCGACCGCACGGTGCAACTCCTGGGCGGCGACGGCCTCACCAAGGAGTATGGCCGCGCCGAGCAGATCTACCGCGACGCCCGCGCCTTGCCGATCGTCGGCGGAACCTCCGAAATGGCGCGCTACCTGATCGCCTCGGCCGACCTGCCGTCGCTGAAGCCGAACCTGTAGCGCATCCCGTCGTACCGCCTCCCTCATGGACATCGCGAGCATCTTCGTTCAAGCCGCCGAGCGCTACCCGGACCATACGGCACTAATCTTCGAGGGTCGGCGCTGGACCTACCGGGAGTGGTATGCGCGGGTACGTCGCTTCGCCCAGGGCCTCGCCGATCTCGGCGTGCGCCCGAGCGACCGAGTGGCGTTCTACGTGACCACCTCGGAAAACTCGGTCACCACCTACTTCGCATGCCAGGTCCTGGGGGCCGTCGCGGTGCCGCTCAATTTTAGGCTCGCGTCGGGCGAGGCTGCCTACGTGCTGCAGGATTCCGGCGCGCGGGTGTTGGTCTACGGACGCTACCTCACGCCCAACGTCCTGGAGATCCAGCAGCAGCTGCGCAGCGTCCACGACTACATCTCCTGCGCCTACGACCCCGCCAACGTGCCGCCCGGCCACCACCATTTCGACACCATCGCGGAGCAGACCGTCGACAGCCATGCCGCCCGAACGACGCCATCGTCGGACCACCTGTCGGCGCTGGTCTACACATCCGGTACGACCGGCCGGCCGAAGGGCGTGATGCACAGTCACATCAATGACGTGGCGATCGCCATGAATTGCGTCATGGAATATGGCCTGCGGCACACCGATGTCGCGTTGCACATCGCGCCGCTCTATCACGTCGGTGGAATGCAGGCATTCTTTATCCCCCACATGATGGTCGGAGGCACCAACGTCGTGCTCGGCTACTACGAGCCGGTGCGCACCCTGGAGACTATTGCCACTGAGCGGGTGACGACGTTGTTCGCGGTACCGACCCAGATCCAGGAAATGCTGCTGCATCCCCAGTTTCACCAGCACGACGTCGGCAGCCTGCGGATGATCACCACCGGTGGCGCGGCGATCGCCGCCGCGACCATGGAGCGGGTGATCGCCGACTTCTGCCCCAACATCTTCAACGGCTACGGAATGACGGAGGCGAGCCTCACCTTGCTGCTGCATCCCGAGCACGCGCTTTCGCACCTCGGGTCGTGCGGCAAGCCCACCCTCATCACCAAGGCACGGGTGATCGCGCATGGCCAGGAGGACGACACCAAGCCGGACGAGGTCGTGGCGCCCGGCGACATCGGCCAGCTGATCGTGCGCGGACCGCAGGTCATGTGGGGCTACTGGAACAAGCCGGTCGAGTCGGCCCAGAAGCTACGCGACGGCTGGCTCTACACCGGCGATCTCGTCAGCCAGGACGACGATGGCTTTTTCTACTTCCGCGGCCGGGTCGACGACATGATCGTCTCCGGCGGCGAGAACATCTATCCGCGCGAAGTCGAGGAAGTGCTCTACCGCTGCCCCGGCGTGCAGGAGGCCGCGGTCGTGGGCCTGCCCGATGTGCAGTGGGGCAGCCTAGTGACGGCATTCTTGGTGCGCCGCACGCCCGAGCTCGATGCCGCGGCCGTGGATGCGTTCTGCAAGGCGAGTCCCGATCTCGCCAACTACAAGCGGCCGCGATGCATCGTGTTCGTCGACGCGCTTCCGACCAATCCCAGCGGCAAGGTAATGAAGCGCGAGCTCCTCGCGCGATACCGCGGGACGGACCCGGGGTGCGAGGCACGACCATGAAGATTACCCCCGTCGGACCCACCCGCACCGCAGCTGCCACGGCCGCTGCCGAGTCGGTCGAGCTGTGGTCCTTTGTGCGCGATCTTCGCTTCGAGGCGCTGCCCGCCGACGTCGTGGCGATGGCGCAACGGTGCCTGCTCGATCTCGCGGGGGTCGCCGTCTCGGGCACGCGCACACCCGGCGCTGCGCTGGTTGCGGCCTACGTGGCCGACCAGATGCGCGGCAGCGCCGCGCGCACCGCCCGCATTCTCTTCGATGGCCGGCGCGCGGGGCTCGCCGGGGCCGCGCTCGCAGGCGGGACGATCATCGACGCGATCGATGCCCACGATGGCCACCCCCTCACCAAAGGCCACGTCGGCGCGGCCGTCCTGCCGGCCTTACTGGCGTTCGTCGACGGCGATGCCGGGGCCCGGCAGCGCTGCAACGGCCACGAGCTACTGGTCGCGCTCGCCATCGGTTACGAGGTCGCCACCCGTGCCGGCATCGCCTTGCATGCGAGCGTGCCCGACTACCACTGCTCGGGTGCCTGGAATGCCTTGGCGGCGGCCACCCTCGGCGCGCGGCTCATGGGCCTCGATGCCACGCAATTCCGCCACGCCCTGGGCATTGCCGAATACTTCGGCCCGCGCGGCCAGATCCTGCGGGTCTGCAGCCACCCGACCATGCTGAAGGATGGATCGGGCTGGGGGGCGCACGTGGGGGTGACCGCGGCGCTGCTGGCGCGCGATGGCTTTACCGGTGCGCCGGCGGTGACGGTGGAAGGCGAGGCGGCGGCTGCATACGACGTCGGACCGTTGTGGGCGGACCTCGGCACGCGCTGGCGCATCCGCGAGCAATACTTCAAGCCCTACCCGGTTTGCCGCTGGGCGCAGCCAGCGATCGAAGGGGCACTTGCGCTGCAGCTTGCCCATCGTTTCACGGCCGGCGACGTGGCCGCGATCCGCATCGAAAGCTTCCGCGAAGCGGTCGCCCTGGGCTCGCAGTGCCTGCAGCCACGCACGACCGACGAGGCCCAGTACGCGATCACCTATCCGGTCGCCGCTATGCTCGTGTTCGGGCGCATGGGCGCCGAGGAACTCGCCGACACGGCGCTCGCCGATTCTC
>JBDSND010000056.1:0-17723 GCA_039915505.1 Casimicrobiaceae bacterium | reverse complement strand
GTCCGGCTCACCGACGCCGGGCGCGCGCTGCTGCCTCGGGCCGAGGCGCTGCTCACCGACGCCGACCAACTCGCCGACGTGGTCGCGGCCGACACCTCGCGTCCACGTGGCACGGTGCGCTTCGCCGTGCAACCGTCGGTATCGTGGCCGATGGTGCGCGACCTCTACCTACGGCTACGCAATGACTATCCGGCCATCCACCTGCAAGTTACGGAAGCTCCGACCGGGCAGATCGTGGAGTGGCTGCGTGAAGGTCGCCACGATCTCGCCGTGCTCTCGCAGCCGCCGCACGACAAACTGCCGAACCTCGAGCCGTTGTTCGCGCCATCGCTGCAGCTCGTGTCCCGCGCCGGCGATCCGCTCACCTGCAAGCGTACCGTCGCCTTCGACCGCCTGGCGGGCATCCCGCTGGTGATCGCGGTGATGCCCAACGGCGGCCGAGTGCTGCTCGAGGAGATCGCCCGACGCCGGGGGGTTCGTCTCGACGTGGTGATGGATGTCTACTCGATCCACCTCATCAAGAAGTTGGTGCGCGAAGGCGTGGCCTACACGATCGCCCTAGCGAGCGCGATGGCCGACGAACTCGCGAGCGGAGAGCTGGCGGCTGCCCGCATCGTCACGCCGCCTCTCACCCAGGCGTTCTTCCTGTCGACCAGCGCGGCCCGCCGACCCTCGGCTGCGGTGCGCGTGGTCGGCAACATTATTCGCGAGCTCGCGGCGGCGCGGCCACCGGCCTAGGAGCCTGTCGGCCTTGAGGTTTGAAAAAGTGCGGTTTCGGCTCACCAATGCCCCGTAGAGGGCGAAACTTCGCGCAGAGATATCGACGGCGAACCAATGGTGCGAGACTCGCTAGAATGTCCTCGGAAGCGCCGTTTTCTTGAGCGCGGAGCGCTCTTGGTCCGTTACAGCGCCAACATTTTGGGGGAGAAGGGGCAGCCAGCCGCAATCAGCGCTGCCGCATCGGCATACGTGTGGGCAGGCAGAAGCACGCCGCGGGGCGCGTGTCGCGACCGCGCGGGCGTGCTCCTAGCACAATGCGATTGGCGTCGAGTGGGAAAGCGAACGGTTAATAGGCTCGCTTATCTGCCGTCGCGATCAAAGTCACCCGGAAGGGCGCGTTCAACGCGATGCCACGCCGAACGGACCGCCTCGCGGGCCTCTTCCCACGTAAGCCGCGAGCCCTGTTTCACGCGCGCCCAATCGCTGGAGAGCTCCGAATCCACGTCCTCGAAGCGGCGGCCGCGATACTTGTCGCGGCTCTCGTATCCGAGGCGATAGGCCGGCGCGTAGTCGCCGTCATAAGAGTAACCCTGCACGTAGCCAGGGGCGGTGTGATAGGAGGCGCGCCAGTGGGCGTCCTCTACCGCGGGATTTACGGCCGCCCCCGCTGCATGACCAGCCACCCCGCCGGCCACCGCGCCGAGCGCGGCACCTGCAGCCATGCCGATCGGGCCGGCCGCGGCACCTAACGCCGCGCCGGTTGCCGCGCCCGCGCCCGCCCCGGTGCCGCTCGCAAGGTGATGAGCGTGTAGTTCATCGCGCGGGCTCGGGTTCGCGACTTCCCCCATGCCCTGGCCGGCTGCGCCGCCGGCAACACCTCCGACCACGGCGCCGACCACCGCGCCGACGGGCCCGGCCGCCGCGCCAACTGAAGCGCCGGCGAGGGCCCCAGCGCCAGCTCCCGTGCCTTTGGCGAGATTATGTTCATACCGTGGATCGTTCGGTTTGGGATTCACGACCTCGCCCGCGCCTTCACCCGCGAGCCCGCCGGCCACGGCGCCGATGGCCGCGCCGGCTGCCATGCCGACCGGTCCACCGACTGCCCCGACCGTGGCTCCAGCGATTGCCCCTCCCGCGGTACCCGTCGCCTCGGCGACCGGATGCTGCTCCGGCACGGCGCCCTCCGTGGGATTCATGCCTTCCGCGACTTCTTTGCCTGCAAGGCCACCGGCGACCGCGCCTGCGACCGCGCCGACGATCGTGCCGATCGGTCCCGCTACCGCCGTACCGACTGCAGCGCCCGTTAGTGCGCCGCCCGCCGCCCCTACACCCGTCCCTACCGGATGTGACCCAGGCGCGCCGGTCAGGGGGTCGAGGTTACGTTTCTTGGCGTCGTTGTCGCTCATGATCGAGGTTCTCCGTGTCGAGGCGTGAAGTGTTGGAGGAGTTGGTGGGCGCGGCCAAGAGCACGCCGCGATGGCAGCGTGCGCAAGATCCGGGCCTTTACCACAAGCACAGATTCCCTAGAGCACTAGGCACAGACATACACGCGCCATTCAGGACTTCCGCCAGGCACGTCGCCGTGCCGCTCGTGACCCGGACATGAGGTCGTATTTGCCTTCCCAACGTAAAATCTTCTGCGAACCAACTCTGCACCGACGGATTTCATCGCCGAGCGGGCCCTGCAACTGCGCAGATTCGCCCCGACGCCGCCCTCCCGACCAACTCACGGCGGGCGACGGCGCCGGCGATCACGATCAATAGAGCGCTGCTATCGAAAAGACCGTGTAATAGCTGCCAGCGATACGAGCACTTTACGGTTGCCCGCGGAACGAATGGTAGCCATTGTGCACGCCCACCTCGGGTGGGGCGCGCATAGTACCCCGCGAGACCAACCCACGTCATACCACCGGGCGTGAGCATGTGGCACACCCATATGTTTCTGCGACCCGACGTCCTTCCCCAAGCCGCCCCATTTTTTCGCCCCTTCCCCATGTCCGTGATGGGAAAAATATTCCCTGACCTTCTCCGCCGAATTACCGACTTGCTGGTCAATTCTGCTTCGGTTAGGCCCAGCACATGAGTCCAATATCGGACATCATGTTTTTGTCCCAGCGCTGTAAGCTTGCGGTCAGCGCCGTTCGATGTCGGCGGGGTAGACATTCGTGGGAGCGCCGCACGACCGGTCGACATTGAGCGCTGAATATTGCGAGCGCGTGTGTCGCTCACGTGGTCCGAAATCTGCTGGCACGCACACGGCAGCCATCATCGTCGCCGTGAACCAGATCGGCGTGGGGCAAACGCTCGTAAACACGCTTGCGTGGGATTCGTGGGGCTGTCGTGATCGCTTTCGGGCTTTCGTTCGGACTGGGGCCAAGGCTACTACCGGGGAGATCGTACGTGGCTGGTATGACCGCGGTCAGGCAAACGCGCGCAAGGTCCGCAAGACGGCTGCTGCGGTCGAGGACAAGGTCGAGGACAAGGAGGACGACATGGACACCCGCCCGCGTAATCCGCGCCGTTCCTAGCAAGTTGCGAGCAGTCCACCGCGCCGCTGACCCAATGAGTTGACCCAAATGCCTCAGACGAGCGCCGCATCAGAAGCCGCCCAGAAGCGCGGGGTACTTTACGTCCTGAGTCATCCGGCCGCGCTGTGGAAGCTGGTGCGCGAGGCCGTGTCGTCGTGGATAGACGATTTCGCTCCCAGTATGGGCGCCGCGATCTCCTATTACACGGTCTTTTCGATCGCACCGCTGCTGTTGATCGTGATCGCCGTCGCCGGCCTTGTGTTAGGTCGTGAAGCGGCGTCGGGGCAAATCTTCGCGCAATTGCAGGGCCTGCTCGGCGATGCAGGGGCGGCGGCGATTCAGGGCATGGTCAAGAGCGCCAGTGAGCCGGGCAAGAGCACCCTCGCGGCCGTAGTCGGCGTCGCTACCTTGGTCTTCGGCGCGACGACGGTGTTCGCAGAGCTCCAGTCGGCACTCGATCGCATCTGGAAAGCGCCGGCCGCGGCCAAGCCGGACGGACTCTGGGGCCTGTTACGCACGCGTTTGCTTTCGTTCGGGCTGATCCTCGGTATCGGCTTCCTGCTGATGATTTCGCTGGTCGTCAGCGCCGGCCTCTCCGCCCTGGGTTCCTGGTGGGCGCCGTGGTTCGGGGGTTCGGAACTACTTCTCCAGACCGTGAACTTCGTCTTCAGCTTCCTGGTGGTCACCGCGCTTTTCGCCATGATCTACAAGTGGCTGCCGCGGGCACCGATCAGTTGGCACGACGTCTGGATCGGCGCGGCGACCACGGCGCTGCTCTTCACCGTCGGCAAGTTCCTGATCGGGCTCTATATCGGCAAGAGCGGCGTCGTGTCCGGATTCGGGGCCGCAGGGTCCTTGGCCGTGGTGCTCGTTTGGGTCTATTACTCGGCCCAGATCTTTCTGCTCGGCGCCGAATTCACCTGGGTATACGCCTATCAGTTCGGGTCACGCCAAGGGCATACAGCGCCGCGTGCGGCAACCGATACCGACCAAGTCCGCGCAACGCCGTCGGACGGCGGCGGTGAGGCAACGGCCGTGGCCCGGCGGAGCGGATCGGCGACCGGCGATGGCTCGGCGCTGCCGGTCGGCGTCGTGTCGGGCACTGGGCTCCGCTTCGCCGACCCCAAGATCGAGCTCGGCATTTTCGGCGCGCTCGGCGCGCTCGCAGTCGCCGCGGCAGCTTGGCACGGACGCTTGCGCGGACGCGGGACCGTGGCAGTTCTCACATCGGAGCATTCGTCCCGATCCGGCGCGCCCGCCACAAAATCACCATACGGTGCACGCACGACCACGATGCCGTAGCGCCGCCGCCGCCGACAAAGGTCATCTGGATAGATCATCGACTCACTAGCGGGAACGCACCTCGTCTTCCGCGAGGAGCGCCGCGACCGCCTGGAGGCTCGGCATGGCGCCGATCGCCCCGGGCCCAGTCACCGAAAGTGCAGCCGCCGCGTTCGCCCAGCGCATCGCCTCTGGAAGCGGATCCCCCCGCGCCAGCGCTGCCCCCAGCGCGCCAGTGAAGGTGTCGCCCGCGCCGACGGTGTCGACCACGGACATGCGCCGCCCAGGTAGGCGATGCACCGCGTCGCCCCGCCGATGGAGCGCACAGCCGGCCGCACCCAGTGTCACGAGTATCGCCCCCACGCCCCGCTTGAGCAGCGCCTCGGCGGCGAGCTCGATCGGGGTGCCGGGCGACAGGCCGGCGACGGCCGGCAGCTCGCCCTCGTTGGGAGTCAGCACGTCGACCAACTCCAGCAGCGCGTCCGGCAGCGCCTGCGCGGGCGCGGGATTGAGCACCGTGGCGGCCCCCGCCTCGCGCACGATGCGGAAGGCCGCGAGGGTCGCGGCGAGCGGCACCTCGCACGACGCGATCGCGACACGGCAGCCGGCGAGCGTCGGCCGCGCCGCGTGTGCATGGCGCTCGGCGAGCCAAGCATTCGCGCCCGCGTAGACGGCAATGCTGTTGTCGCCGTCGGCGTACACCAGGATCTGCGCCACGCCGGTGGCTTCGCCCACCGCGACCTCGACGTTTCCGGTGCCGATGCCCTCGGCGCGCCACAGGTCCTGCGCCATGCGGCCGTACGCGTCGTCGCCGATACGCGCGACGAGCGTCACGCGGGCGCCCTGGCGCGCGGCCGCCACAGCGGCGTTGCTGCCCTTGCCGCCCGGGCGCGTCGCGAAGGCACTCGCGGAGAGCGTCTCGCCGCGCGCAATCGGGCGCGGCACGTGCGCCACGAGGTCGGCGTTGAAGCTCGCCAGGCAGACGACTTCGGCGTTCACTTGACCCCGTAACCCAGGAGGTGCGGCAGCCACAGCACGAGTTCGGGGACGAGGGTGATGAGGAAGAGGATCACGAGGAGCACGAAGATGAAGAGCCAAGCCTCCCGGATCATGCCCTTGAGCGGCACACCGGCCAGGGCGTTGATCACGAACAGCAGCATGCCGAAGGGCGGCGTGACCAGCCCGACCATCATGTTGACGACCAGCACCACGCCCAAGTGCACGAGGTCGATGTGCAGCAGGTTGGCCGCGGGTAGCAGGATCGGCACCAGGACCAGTAGCATGATCGAGGTGTCGAGGAAGCAGCCGAGCACGAGGAAGAGCACGTTCGTGCCGAGGAGGAAGCCGAGCGGCGAGAGATTCATCGCCGTGAGCCAGCGGGCGACCATCCCCGGCACGCCCTCCGCCGTGAACGCGTAGTTGATGACGAAGGCCGCGGCGATGATAAGGGTGACGGTCGCGCTCGACTTCGCCGATTCGACCAGGATCTCGAACAGGCGCCTGGCGCTCAAGGCCCGATATACGACGCCTGCGAGGAAGAGCGCATAGAGGGCCGCGACGGCGGCCGCCTCGGTCGGGGTGAACACGCCGGAGTAGATACCGCCAAGGAGCACGACGGGCAGGGTCAGCGGCAGGAAGCCGCGGGCCAAGATCGCCGGGAAAGCGCGCCAGGGAATCGCCGCCTCGCGCGGCAGGTTCCGCTTGCGCGCCACGAAGTGCACGGCCAGCATGAGCGCGACCGCCATCAGCACCCCCGGGACCACGCCGCCGAGGAAGAGTGCGCCCACCGAGGCGCCCGACACCAGGGCGTAGATCACCATCGGGATCGACGGCGGAATGATCGGACCGATGGTCGACGAGGCCGCGGTGAGCGCCCCGGCGAACTCGGCGGAGTAGCCGTTCTTCTGCATCATGCGGATGCTGACGATGCCTGGGCCCGCCGCATCGGCGATCGCGCTGCCGCTCATCCCGGAGAAGATGACGCTGACGATGATGTTGACGTGGGCCAGCCCACCGCGCAGGCGCCCGACGATCGCCAGCGCGAAATCGAACAGCCGCTCGCTGATCGTTCCCGAGTTCATGATCCCCGCGGCGAAAATGAAGAGCGGCACCGCGAGCAGCACGTAGCTGTTGTACATGCCGTTTAGCACCTGCTCGGCGACGAGGCCGAGGTCCTGCCCCTTGACCAGCAAATACGCCACGCCGCTCACCAGCATGCCGAAGCCGATCGGCACCCGCAGCACCAGAGTGCCCGCCAGCATCAGTAGCAGCACGGAAAGGGCGAGGGTCATGGAGCCGCCCCCCATTCGAAACGTCCGGCGGCGCTGGGGGTTGCCTCCCCCAGGCTTGCCCGCTGCGCGGGCTTCGCACCCCCCCTCCCGAGGAGGGGGCGAGCGCCTTGGGACGGCCCGGCGGCGCTCCGCGACACCATCAGATTCCCTGTCGCCAGTTGCGGCCCAGCAGCCGCACCAACTTGACGACATAGCGCCCGGCGACCAGCACGACGAACAGCAGGAACGGCGCGAACACCAGCGAGAAGGGGATGTCCAGCACCGGCGTGTTCTCGCGCCCCATGAATCGCACGTAGTCGATCGCTTGCGGTAGGAGGATGAGCAGGAGGCCCGCGGTAAGTCCCGCGCCCAGAAGGGCGAAGGCGCGTCGGCCCCCCGGCGGCAGCGCCGCGTAGACGAGGTCGAGCATCACGTGATCCTTTTCCTCGAGGAGCGTGGCCGCCGTCCAGAACACGATCAGAATGTAGAGGACGACGATGAGCTCGTCAGACCACGCGAGCGGCCGGTCGAACAGGTAGCGCATCGCGACCTGGACGATGAACGTCACGAAGAGGAGCCCGAATACCGCCGCGGCCACGACCTCGGCAGCTCGTTTGAGCCCGTCGCGCATCGCGCCCGCCGGCTTACTTCACGGCGTTGATGCGCTCGAGGAGCCCCTTCGGCCAGACCTTGGCGTACTCGGAATTGAGATACACCGACTGCACGTGCTTGCGGAAGGCATCGCGGTCCGGAGTGGTGACCTCGAGTCCCTGCTGTTTCAGGAAGGCGACGATCTGCCCCTCCTCCTTGATGCGGTTCTCGTTGTTGTATTTGGCGGCGGCCTGCGCGGCCGCATTGAGCTTTTGCTTCTGCGCCGCGCTGAGGCTGTTCCAGGTCTTGTTGGCGATGGCGATGAAGATGCCGTCGACCAGGTGGTCGGTCAGCACGATCTGCCTGGTCACCTCGTAGAACTTGGCGGCGCGCACCGTGGGCAGCGGGTTGTCCTGGCCGTCGATCGTGCCGGTCTTCAACGCGAGGTAGATCTCGCCGAACGCCAGCGGCGTGGCGGTGGCGCCGAGCGCCTCGCCGAGGAAGAGCCACTCCTTGGTGCCCGGCATGCGCAGCTTCACGCCTTTCAAGTCGGCGGGCGTTCGCACGTTGCGCGTCTCGCGCAAGTTGATCTCGCGCGTGCCGAGGTAGGCCGTGGCGAGCACCGTGACGTCCATCTTCTCGGCGACCGGCTTGAACATTTCCTCCCCGATCGGCCCGTTGAAGATCTTCTGCTGCTGCTCGACGTCGCGCACCACGTAGCCGGCGGTGAAGATCGAGAACGTCGGGACCAGCTTGGCGATGTCGAAGGCCGAGATCGACGACATTTCGAGGTTTCCCCGCGCCATCGCTGCGGGCTCGGTGCCCTGCTTGAAGAGCGACGCATTCAGGTTGATCTGCACGTCGAACTCGCCCGGCGCCGTCTTCTCGAGCTCGTCCTTCAGCACGGTCCACATCTTGGCGTGCCAGTCCTCGGGGACCGCGGGCGTGGACACCCGTAGCAGCACCTTGTTCTGCGCCAGGGCCGGTGGGGTCGTCGCGCCAAAGAGCGCAACCGCGGCCACGAAGGCGAGCACACTGCGGCGCATAAGGGACGTGGACATGAGTTCCTCCGGGGTCAGTCGTTCTGGGGGTCGATGCCGAACGCCCCCACCTCGGGTGCAAATGCGGCGAAGGCGTCGAGGTCGAGTGCGACGGTCCGGACCGTCGCGCAGGCGCCCTGCGAAGGCGGCGGCGCAGCGCGGCTGCCTCGATCGGGCGCCGAGTCTACCGCACTCGCCGAGCGGTGGATACCGCCGGCGCGGGCGCCGGCACGGGCGACACCCGTCAGGACGCCTTCAGTCGGAACGGCAGCGGCAGGAGCGCCGCGACGCTCGTGTGCGTCACGGTGCCTTCGAGGTTGCCGATCGCCACCTCGGCGTCGGCCGCGAATTCCGCGAGCACCTGCCGGCAGGCGCCGCACGGCGCTGCGGGCTCGGTCGCGTCGGTCACCACCGCCACCGCGACGATCGCGCGCGCGCCTTCCGAGACAGCCTTCCAGACCGCCACGCGCTCGGCGCAGACCGTCAGGCCATACGATGCGTTCTCGACATTGCAACCCGTATACACCGCCCCGTCGGACGTTCGCACGGCAGCGCCGACGGCAAAGTTCGAATAGGGTGCGTAGGCATGGCCGCGCGCCGCCTGGGCCGCTTCCAGGAGTGCCGCAAGAGGCGGAGCGATAGGGGGAGAGGAACGTGCGGAACGGGACATGCTACGCAACCATCGCGACGACGCGTGCCGCGCCTGCGGCCGGAGCCCGCAACCCTACGCCGATCCGGGCTCGGCGACCACGCCATCCGCGCACAGTGCATCGATCGCTGCGTCGTCGTAGCCATAGTCGTGCAGCAGGTCACGGGTGTGCTCGCCCAAAAGCGGCGCCGGACGGGTGATCGCCGTGGGCGTGGCGGAGAAGTGCAGCGGACAGCCCAGTGCCTTGGTCGCGCCCGCCTTCGGATGATCCAGGTCGACGATCATGCCGCGCGCCTTGGTCTGTTCGTGCGAGAGGGCCTCGCCGATCGAGTGCACCGGACCGACCGGCACGCCGCCCGCGTCGAACGCGGCGATCCATTCGGCCTTGGTACGGGTGCAGAGCACCGCATTCATTGCCTCGGTGAGGGCATCGAGGTTCTGCATGCGCGTCGAGTTCGTGGCAAAACGCGGATCGTCCCGCCATTCCGGGTGCCCGAGCACCTCGGCGATGCGCTCCCAATTGGCTTGGTTGGCGCCGCCGATGTTGACCCAGCCGTCCTTGGCGTGAAACGCCTGGTACGGCGCGGTGAGGAGATGCGCCGAACCCGTCGGGCCCGCCGACTCGCCGGTGGCGAAGTAGATCGCCGCATGCCAATACGTCTGCTGCAGCGCGGCTTCCATGAGCGAGGTATCGACGACCTGGCCTTCGCCGGTCTTCTGCTTGTGCACGTAAGCGGCCGCGATCCCCAATGCAAGCAGGATGCCGGCGTTGATGTCGGCGACCGAGTTGCCGGTCTTGGCCGGTGGCCGGCCCGGCTCGCCGGTGACCGACATGAGTCCGGCGAAGCCCTGGGCGATCAAGTCGAAACCGCCCTTGTCTCCGTACGGGCCGTCGCGGCCATACCCGGACACCGCGGCGTAGATGAGACCCGGGTTGTGCTGCGCCAGCACGTCGTAGCCGAGGTTCATCTTCTCGAGCGTGCCGCGGCGGTAGTTCTCGGTGAGCACGTCCGCGTCCCTGACCATCCTCAGCAGCACGTCGCGGCCGCGCGGATCCTTGAGGTTGAGGGCGATGCCGCGCTTGTTGCGGTTGAGAATCAGGAACGGCGCGGACTCGCCGTTGACCCGCGGCTCACGATAGCCGCGGGCATCGTCGCCGCCGGGAAGCTTCTCGACCTTGATGACGTCGGCGCCCATGTCGGCGAGCAGCATGCCGCACGTGGGACCCGCCATGATCTGCGCGAGTTCGAGCACCCGCATCCCCGAGAGAGGGCCCCCAAGGCTCGCGGCATGACTGCCCGCCGCTTCGCTTCCCCCCGAGGGGGCAGCAGGCTCGGCTCGGGACGGCCCTTCGCCTCGCGGCGGGCCCCCAAGGCGCGCCACCCCATCCGCGGATTTGGTTTTCGACGTGCTCATCGGCCCACGAACGCCGGCTTCTGCTTGGCGAGGAAGGCAGCATAACCGATGCGAAAGTCCTCGGTGTCGAAGCAGTCGAAGCACTGGTCGTACTCGGCTGTCGTGATGGGATCGCCGCCAGCGAGGCGACGCGCGAACTGCTTGTGCCACCGCGCCACCAGGGGCGCGCCTTCGGCGATGCGGCGGGCGGTGGCGCGCGCCTCGGCGGTGACCTCCGCGTCCGGCACCACCCGCGTGACCAGGTGCTTGGCCTTGGCTTCCGCCGCATCGAAGATCCGTCCTTCGAGCAGGATCTCCAGCGCCACGTCGGCGCCGCACAGGCGCACCAGCGGCGCCATCTCCGGATAGGCCATCACCAGGCCCAGGTTCTTGATCGGCGCTCCGAAGCGGCTGCCCTCGCCGCAGATCCGGAGGTCGCACAACGCCGCGATCTCCAGGCCGCCGCCCACGCAGATGCCATGGATCTCGGCCACCAGCGGGTGCCGGCAATTGGTGAGCGCCTGCGCGGTGGCGTGCATGGTGCGGCCGTACTCGATCGCCTGCGCCTTGTTGGAGCGCTGGGTGGGAAACTCGCCGATGTCGTTGCCGGGGGAAAAGGCCTTTTCCCCGGCGCCGCGCAGGATGATGCAGCGCAGGGCGTCATCGGCCGACAGCGTGTCGATGGCGCTGCCGAGCTCGCCCCACATGCTGCGGGTGAGGGCATTGAGCTTTGCGGGACGGTTGAGGACTACGGTGGCGATCGCGCCGTCGCGCGTGACGTGGATGAGATCGGAGGACACGAGATTGGAAGACATGAAGCCTACCTGTAGAAGAACTCGACGAGACCCAGGCCGACCACCGGCACGTAGGTGACTAGCAGCAGCACCGCCACGAGAATGGCGACGAACCACACGTTCACCCGCGACACGGCCCAGATGGATTCCTTGGCGATCGAGCTCGCCACCATCAGCACGCTCGCGACCGGCGGCGTCTGCTGGCCGATGCCGAGGTTGATGGTGACGATCAGTCCGAAATGTACCGGATCGATGCCCACCGCCTTTACCAGAGGCATGACCACCGGCACCACCAGGATGATCGCCGCCGCGGAATGCAGGAACATGCCGAGCAATAGGAACAGGCAGTTGAGGAGCGCCAGCACCACCCATTTGTTCTGGGTGAATTCGGCCACCGCGCGGGCGAGCTGTTGCGGTGCCTGCACCTCGGTGAGATAGGTGCCGAGCAGAGCGCTGGTCGCCACCAGCAGCATCACCACCGCAGTCTGGATGCCGCCCTCGAGCACCGCCTTGCGCAAGTGGCCGACATCGAGCTCGCGGTAGATCACGAGGCCCACGAAGATGGCGGCGATCACGGCGAGCGCAGCGCCCTCGGTGGCGGTGACCACGCCTCCGAAAATGCCACCGAGGATGATGATGGGCAGCAGGAATGCCCAAAAGGCATCGCGCGCCGACGAGCGCACCACCGCCCACGAGAATGCCGCCTCGCGCGGCAGGTTGTAACGCCGGGCGAATGCCGACGCGACCGCCATCAGGCCGACGGCGCCGAGGATACCAGGCACGATCCCCGCCACGAAAAGCTGCACCACCGAGGTCTCCGCCATAACCGCGTAGAGGATCATCGGAATAGACGGCGGGATGATCACGGCGAGGGTCGCAGCCGAGGACGTCACCGCCGCCGCGAGCGCGGGCGGATAGCCCTTGCTTTTCATGCCCGGAATCAGGATCGAGCCCAGCGCGGCGACGTCGGCGACCGCGGAGCCCGATATTTCGGCAAAGAACAGCGACGCGCCGATCGACACGTGCGCGAGCCCGCCGCGGATCCATCCGAACAGGGACGACGCGAACGCGATGAGCCGGCGGGAAATGCCGGACGCGTTCATGATCGCGCCGGCCAGGATGAACAGCGGAATGGCGAGTAGCGGGAAGCTGGTCGCCCCGTTGTAGGTGACGAGTGCCAGGTTCGGCAGGATCGCCATGCCGTGCGTCCACACCATGGCCACCAGCGCCACGATCCCGAGCGCCACCGCGATCGGTACGTTGAGCAGGATCAGCGCGAGCACTGCGCCGAAGAGCCCCAGCATCACGCTCATCGCGCTTCCTTCAGTGCAGACCGTCGGCCAGGGGCACGCCACCTTCCGCGTCGGCGGGAGGCCCAGCGACGAAGAGATCGACGAGATGCGTGAGCTCGGCGACCACGATCAGGATCGCCGAGATCGGGATCACCGATTGCACCACGGCCATCGACACGGACGGCAGACTGATCATCGACTCAGTGGCGAGAATCGGCCAGATCGTGAACCCGACATATCCGAGGACCACGAAAAAGGCGATCACCAGGAGCTGCGCGAGGATATTCACCGCGCGCCGCGCCGGCCACGGCAGCTGCTGCACGAGCTCCGGACAGCCGATGTGGGCGCGCTTCACGGAGGCGAGTGCGGAGCCGTAGAACGTCAACCAGGCGAGCAGCACCGACGCGAGCTCGTCGTACCACGCCAGCGCCGACCCGGAGAAACGGAACACGACGCCGACCGTGACCTCCACGGCGAGGATGACCACCAACGCACCGACGACCCACTCGAGCACGAGCCCGTAGCCCGCACGAAAGCGTTCCATCGTCGCCGCGACGGCCGAGCCGCCGCGGACCTCCACGACGTTACTTGCCGAGGGCGATGGCACGGTCGATCGCTTCCTTGCCGCCCGACACTTCCTTGCCGAATTCCTCGTAGATGGGCTTGCTCGCGGCCACGAAAGCAGGCTTGTCCACCTCGTTCACCTGCATCCCGGCCTGCTTCAGCTTGCCGAGCAGGTCGTCCTCGTCCTGTTTCGCGGTCTGGTACACGAACGCCTGCGTTTGCTTGGCGGTGTCCTCGAGGATCTTGCGCACGTCCGCAGGCAGCGACTGCCACTTGGTGACGCCGACGACCAGATAGGCAGGGGTGTACACGTGTCCCGACAGCGACAGGTACTTTTGCACTTCCTGGAGCTTCGCCGAGTAGATCTGGGTGAGCGGATTCTCCTGGCCGTCCATCACCCCGGTCTGCAGGGCGGTGAAGAGTTCAGAGAACTTCATCGGACTCGGATTGGCGCCGTAGGCCTGGAACATCTTGAGGCGCCACTTGCCTTCCGGCACCCGCAGCTTGATGCCCTGCAGGTCGCCGGGCACCTTGATCGGCTGCTTGTTATTGGTGATGTTGCGGTAGCCGTTTTCCCAGACCGCGAGCACCTTGAGGCCCTTCTTCTCGGCCGCCGGCGCGAGCGTCGGCCAGAACACGTCCTTCTCGATCTTGCCCATGTGCTGCCGGTCCTTGACCAGGTACGGCATTTCGAAGATGCCGAAGAGGTCGACCTGCGAGCTCATGACCGTCGACGGCAGGGCCATGTCCATGGTGCCGAGCTTCACCTTCTGCAGCATCTCGTTGTCGCCGCCCAGCTGGCTCGAACCGTACACCACGACCTTGGCCTTGTTGCCGAGCTTGGCGTTGGCCAGCTTGGCGAACTCGTCGGCCGACTTCTGGAAGAGCGATCCCGGCTCGCCGACGTGGCCGAGCTTGACCTCGACCTGGGCGTACGCGGGTGCAGCGACGAGGAGCGCCGCCGCGACGAGCGCGGTGCGCATGAAACCGCGGCGGGTGCCGGTGGCGCGTTGCGTGGTCTGCATGTCATCCTCCTAAGAATAGTTGTCCGTTGTGGTGATGGGACGGCGCCCTCGGACTCGGGCGCTGCCAAAGTGGCTTCAGGCTTGTGCGGTTGCCGGCGCGGGGGAAGACGCAAGGTAATCGAGTGCCGCTTGCACGCCGCCCTTGCGATGCGGCACGCCGGCGGCCGCAAGACCCATCTCGACCCCGGAAAGCGTGCCGCACAACATGAGGTCGTTGAACCAGCCGAGATGGCCGATGCGAAAGACTTTGCCGGATATTTTGCCCAGTCCCTGGCCCAGGGACATGTCGTAGCGCTCGAGGATGAGCTTGCGCAGGCGGTCGGCGTCGTGCCCCTCGGGCATGATCACACCGGTCAGCACATTACTGTACTCGGCCGGGTCGGCCGCAAGGATCTCGAGGCCCCAGGCCTTGACCGCCCGCCGGGTGGCCTCGCCGAAGCGTGCGTGCCGCGCGAAAACGTTGTCCAGCCCCTCTTCGAGCAGCATGTCGATGGCCTCGTGCAGGCCGTAGAGCAGATTGGTCGCGGGGGTATAGGGGAAGTAGCCCGTCGCGCCGGCGGCGAGCATCTCGCTCCAGTCCCAGTACGACCGCGGCATCTTCGCAGCCTTCGACGCAGCCAGCGCCTTGGCGCTGATGGCGTTGAAGGACAACCCCGGCGGCAGCATCAAGCCTTTCTGGGAACCGGCAACGGTGACATCCACACCCCACGCGTCGTGACGGTAGTCGAGCGAGCCGAGCGACGAGATGGTGTCGACGAGATACAGTGCCGGATGGCCAGTGCGATCGATCGCCTTGCGCACCGCCGGAATGCGGCTTGCTACGCCGGTCGAGGTCTCGTTGTGCACCACGCACACCGCCTTGATCGCGTGCGTCTCGTCGGCCGCAAGCCGCGCCGCGATCGCTTCGGGATCCGCGCCGTGGCGCCAGTCGCCCTCGAGAAAATCCACCTCCAGGCCCAGCCGCCCGGCGAGCTTTTTCCAGAGAACGGCGAACTGGCCGGTCTCGGCCATCAGCACGCGATCGCCGGGCGAAAGGGTGTTCACCAGCGCGGCCTCCCAGGCCCCGGTACCCGACGCGGGATAGATCACCACGTCGGCGTCGGTGCGGAAGACTTTCTTCATCCCGGCCAGCACGGCTTTGCCAAGCGCGCCGAATTCCGGGCCGCGATGATCCATCGTCGGCTGATCGATGGCACGCAGCACCCGGTCCGGCACGTTGGTCGGGCCGGGGATCTGGAGGAAATGACGACCCGAAGGTCGCCGATTGATCGGTTTCATGAATGATTTCGCGAGCACTCGACCCTGCTCCGGCGCGGTGCTCGGGCGGGCCCCATGCGATGGTGTTTTGGTATACAAACCCTATCCTAACGGCATCGTGGGCAACAACGCAAGGCCTGTCGCCGCCCGGTCCCGGGGGTACAATCACGGGGAATAAGGCTCGCCTCAAGGCTGCAAAGCGTGGGCCATGACGGTCCTGTCGATCGGTATACCAGTGAACCTCGAACCGTCCACCGCCAGCGCAAGCGAGACCGCGACAGTCGTTGCCGGTCCTCACGGCCGGGGCGATGCGGAGTCGGCCAGCAGCCGGGACGGCACCCTGCCGGCGCGTCTCGCCGAGCGGCTACGTGAGTTCATCACCCAGGGCGAGCTCGCCCCGGGGGCACGACTCCACGAGCGCGCCTTGTGTCTCCGGCTCGGGGTGTCGCGCACCCCGCTGCGCGAGGCGTTCCGGTTACTGGCCGCCGACGGCCTCCTGGTCCAGACGCCCAATCGCGGCGCCGTGGTCGTCGCCCTTTCGGACACCGACATCCGCGAGAGCTTCGAGGTGATGAGCAGCCTCGAGGCGCTGTCCGGCGAGCTCGCGTGTGCCCACGTCACCGACGACGAGATTGCCGAGATCCGGGCCCTGACGTTCGAGATGCTCGCGTGCCATGCGCGGCGGGACCTGCCCAACTACTATCGCATCAACCGGTCCATCCACGAGCGCATCGTTCGCGCCGCGCGCAACCGGCTGCTTGCCGATGTCTACGAGCGCCTGAATCGGCGCATCCAGCACCTGCGCTTCCAGTCCAACCTCGATCCCGACAAGTGGAACCGGGCGGCCCGCGATCACACCCGCATGGTCGAGGCCCTGGCGGCGCGGGATGCGGCGGGGCTCGCCAGCCTGCTGCGCATCCACCTCCAGGACAAGGGCCATGCGGTGCTCGATGGCATCATGGCCGGCAGGAATGCCGCGCCGGGGCGAAAGGCCGACGCTGCGTCCGAGGATGTGCAGCGGTGACGCCCGAGTCGCCGCGATCCGCCCGACGAAGGCTGCTCCAGCAAGGCATGTGATGAACGCTCCTCTCACCCGGCCGCTCGTCTTCCACCCGGCCCCGGCGCACGGCGAGCTCGCGAGACGGCTCGCCGCCGCGGTCGCCGGCGAGGTGCTGTTCGACCCGGCGTCGCGCGGACGCTATTCGACCGATGCCTCGATCTACCAGGTCGAGCCGCTCGGGGTGCTGGTGCCGCGAACGATGGACGACGTGCGCGCCGCCCTCGCCATCTGCCGCGACCTCGGCGTGCCGGTACTGCCCCGCGGTGCAGGCAGCTCGCAGTGCGGGCAGACGGTCGGCGAGGCGCTGGTCATCGATCACAGCAAGTATCTCAACCGCGTGGTCGACTGCGATCTCGACGCGATGACGGTTACCGTCGAGCCCGGCGTCGTGCTCGACCAGCTCAACGCCTGGTTGCGACCCAAGGGCGTGTGGTTCCCGGTGGACGTCAGCACCTCGGCGCAATGCACGATCGGCGGTATGGCCGGCAACAACTCGTGCGGGTCGCGCTCGATCGCGTACGGCAACATGGTGCACAACGTCGAGGCGATCGATGCGATCCTGGCCGATGGCACCGAAGCCCGGTTCGGTCCCGAGCCGAGCATGGACGGCGCGCCGGCGCGGGTACGCACGTTGCTCGACGGCGTTCGCGGCATCGCGTCACACCAACGGGACGAGATTGCCCGCATGGTGCCGCACGTCATGCGGCGCGTCGGCGGCTACAACATCGACGTGTTCCATCCGCAGAGCGAGCGGCCTTATACCGCCGACGGCAGCGTCAACTACGCGCATCTACTGGTCGGCAGCGAGGGCACACTGGCGTGGAGCCGCGCCCTCACCCTGAAACTCGCGCCGCTCCCGCTGCATCGCACCCTCGGAGTGGTCAACTTCCCCACCCTGTACCGCGCCATGGAATGCGCCCAGCACATCGTCAAGCTGGGGCCATCTGCCGTCGAGCTCGTCGACCGTACTATGATCGAGCTGGCCCGCGGCAATCCAGCCTTCCGACCGGTGATCGAGAAGGCGCTGATCGGTGCGCCGGAGGCCATCCTGCTGGTCGAGTTCACCCGCGACGATCACGCCACCGCGGTGGCACATCTCGCCGATCTCGTCGCGTTGATGGGCGACCTCGGCCTGCCGAGCGGCGTGGTCTCGATGACCGACCCCGTGCCGCAGAAAGCGCTATGGGAAGTGCGCAAGGCCGGGCTTAACATCATGATGAGCATGAAGGGTGACGGCAAGCCGGTGTCCTTCATCGA
>JBDSND010000049.1:0-5316 GCA_039915505.1 Casimicrobiaceae bacterium | reverse complement strand
TCCCACCCCCAGTACGCCTAGTACCCCACGGCGCGTCGTCATTTGATCACCCTGGTTGAGCGCAATAGAACAGACGGTGGCATCGTGACGCCCAGAGTATTCAAGTTGACGACCAATTCGAACTTGTTTGAAACAGACAATGCGACGCTACGCGGTCGCCCTCGGAGGGTCAAGCAACGCGGTTCCACCGGCCACACACTCGGTGATGCGCGACTGGCCGATTTGTGTAGACACCAAAACGTAGCCGTTCCGGAAAGCTGCCGTTCATAGCGATGTCCACTTTCCGAAGGCCTGTATGACCGGAAGGGTTCGACTGCGGGCGAACGCAGCAGGCGGCCAGGAGGAGTCGTCTGGGCCTGAGCTGCTAAGGCGTCGTTCACGAGCTCCGAGTTTGCTGCGACTTAAGCGATGTGGTCGTCGAGGTGGTCGTCGCTGTCCAGATGCCGGCGAACACCGCCGCCAGCCCGAGCAGCAAGTTCCAACGGATCGCCTCGTCGAGGATGAACGCGCCAACGAGCGCGGCAGTGATGGGGCTGACGGTGACCGAGACGGCGACTCGCGTCGGTGTGGTTCGCGCCAATGCATAGGCCCACAGATAGAACGCGAGCGCCCCGCCGAAGACGCCCAGGTAGGCCACTGCCCACCATTGCGGCCATCCGAAGTCGACGACCGAATCGAAGCTGCCTCGTGCAGCGCTGATCGTGGTCAGGCAAAACGCGCCAACGCCCATCGCCATAGCTGTGAAGGTGATGGGGTCCGATCGCCCGATGATCGGTCTGGACCAAACGCTGTACAAGGCCATGCACCCTGACGCGCCGATCATCAACAGATCACCCTTCCATGCGGTAGGTGGTGCGTACGCCAGCCCGGCAAGCAGCGCCGTGGCGACGCCGGCAACGGCCAGCAGCACGCCACAGCTCTTGCGCCGCGACATCGCTTCCACGCCCAGCAGCGCGCCAGCCACCATCGTCAAGAGGGGCAGGGTCGACAGCGCCAGCGCGCCGCGCGAAGCCGTGGTGAAACGTAGCGACGCGTTGAACAACACCGGGAACACGGCGAAGAAGAGCAGTCCAAGACCGACAGTGGCCGGCCAGTCCCGGTGCTGCGGCCATTTTGCCTTGCGCGCCATCGCAAGTGGAGCAAGCAACATGAAGCCGACGCCGAACCGAAGCGATCCTAGCGCCAGCGGATCGATCACCTTGGCGACAAAACGTGTCACCCCGGCGGCGGCACCCCCCACCGCGCTGGATGCGACAGCCGCCAGGACACCAAACACTTCGCTCACTTGGAGATGCCTTTCACGAAACGCCTAGAAGGCTCCCTTCGGGACGAGCCGTTCGGCCGCCATCCCCCGCGCGTGGAGTTGAGCGCGCGATGCGCGCTTCCGTCGACGCGCTTGAAGCCGTGGTTACATGAATGACTGCTTGAAGTCTCCGTCGATCCGAACGACACCCACCCGACACGACGGACGGCCGCGGCAGGTTGTCCACGGCTGAGGGGTGTGCAACAAGCAGGCCGATGCCACCTGCGCGCAATACGTTGCGGCACGTGATCACTGGATGACCTCATTCGCGCGCAACAGCAGCGACTGCGGGATCGTGAGTCCCAGCGCCTTGGCGGTTTTCATGTTGATGACCAGCTCGAACTTGGTCGGCTGCTCGACGGGTAGGTCGCCGGGCTTCGCGCCCTTGAGGATCTTGTCCACGAAGGTCGCGGCGCGCCGCCAGTCGTCAGGTAAATTGGGCCCGTAAGACATGAGGCCCCCGGTCTGCACGTCTGCCCGGAGCCCATGCATCGACGGCAGCTGGTTTTTTGCCGCGAGGTCTGCGAGCTGTGCTCGGTGGGCACTGAACACCGAGTCTGGCACAACGACAAGTGCCCCCACGCGCTCTTTGGCCATCGCCTCGAATGCGCCATCGAACTCGTTGGGACCTCGGGCCTCCAGGAGTTGAAGCTGCACTCCCAATGACCGGGCGGCGACCTTCGCTTCTCTTATCGCGGGCGCGTGGGACGGATTGGCCGGGTTTGAGAGGATCGCCACCCGGCGGACCTTGGGTACGGTCTCCTTGAGCAGCTCAAGCTGTTTGCCGACTATTTCCAGGCCGACGCTGAAGGCCAAACCGGTGACGTTCCCGCCCGGGCGCGCGAGGCTCTCGATCAGCCCGAGTCCAACGGGATCGCCAACGTTAATCATGACGATCGGGATCGTCTCAGTGGCGTTCTTGGCTACCACTGCTGCTGGCGTCGGTGCCGCTACGATGATATCCACCTCGAGCCGGACCAGCTCGGCCGCGAGGTCGGGCAGCCGATCGAACCTACCCTCCGCAAATCGATAGTCGATGACGATGTTCTGCCCTTCAACCCACCCGAGCTCGCGCAGTCTCTGCCGGAACGCCTCAATGACTGGGGCGGCAGCGGTGGGCACGGCGCCCGAGAGATTACCTACTCGATACACCTTCCCCGCCGGCTGCGCATGCGCGGCCAGCGGCGCGGCGATAAGGCCGACAGCGATGCCCGCGACAAACGCGCGACGATCGATCATCGAATCATCTCGTCCGCGCGCAACATCAACGACCGCGCGATCGTCGGGCGAGCACGAACATAACTCTTCGCAGCATCTCCACTCCCCTCGAGCTGATGTCCGAAACGGAAAAGGTGACGCTACGCCGCTGACCTCGGAGGGTCAAGGAACGCCGAACAGCGGCCATTCACCGCGATGTCAGCTTCCGAGCACGTCGGATGACCGGAAAGGGTCGGTTGTTCGCATAGGGCGTTGCGACCTGAATGACAGGTCACGCGCACTCACCCGACATCGGTCCCGTTGCGTTGGCCGGCAGGACCCCGCCAACACCAGCCGGTCAGCCTCGCCGCCCAAACTGCCCGGAAGCAGTCGTGCACCAAGCGCAGGCGAAGTGAAATTTCCGACGGGCTTCTTTGCGCTACCCTCGGTCACCGGGGCAATGCCGGAGGGCTTTCATTAAGCCTTACCGCGCAATCCTTTCGACAGCCTAAAATGCGAGCATGGACTCGCCCCCTCCCGCCCCCTGGAGCTTCGCCGCGCGCGTGGCGTATTTTGGCGACCGGGTGTGCGCCTTCTGCGAGCACCACAACCCAGACGCTGCTTTCTTCTGCAACGACTGTGGCTCGCCGTTGCACCTGAAGCCGTGCAACCAGTGTGATGCGGTCAATCATCTGGCCGCGACAAACTGCTACAAGTGCGGCGCGGAATGTCCAGGGTCATGTACCACACCAGAGGCAACGCCAGTGTTGCCAGCCGCTGACCCTAGGCCTGCGTGGGCAACACCAGGCGACATGGGTGTCGCGGCAACCGTGACTCAAACGCTGTTCGCCGCCTCGGCGTTGCGAGCGGGCTGGCGCTTGCTCAGGCCCGGCCAGTTCCTTTTGGCTGCCATCGCGACGATCCTGATCGCGGTTGCCTATACCGCGTACCGCATCAATGCGGCGACCTCCGACGCGATGGTAGTCGCCTCGCAACCGATTGGTGCCGGTGAGCACAACGCACCCACAGCGGCGTCTGCTGTGCCTATGGCGGTGGAGTCGAAGCCTGTGGCACCCGAGACAACTGCCGCCCTCCAGGCGCCCATTCCCACTACTAACCCCGAGGCACCGAAGCGCGCAAGCGCGCGTCAACGCCCGGTGCCTGTTCCCGCCACGAAGCGAGGAAGCGCGCGGGCCTCGGTAGGCGCGACCCGACCGGTTACCCTTGCCGCCGCACCCGTCGGTGCGCCGGTTGCGGAAACCCGCAAAGCACGGCGGTCGGATCCGTGGCAGGCGATGCATGTAAGCCTGGCGCGCTGCGGCGGTGACCTGATCGCTCGCATCGTCTGCGACCAGCGCGTGCGCCGTCACTTCTGCGAAGGCCATTGGGGCGAGGCGCCGGAATGCGGGAGCGGCATCGCCAATGATCACGGACAGTGACCTCTATGGCGCATCGGCTCGTCCGCAATGCAGAGGGTAGTCTGCATACACCGTAGGCCCGTAAAACCAGCTCTCTGTCGTTTGCGAGGGAGACCATGGCCACCCTGAAGCAGACCAGTGCACGCATCCTTGTCGCCACACTCGTCGGCGCGGTCAGCTTCGCGACGTATGTCCACGAATCGAACCGGCGGCTGCTCGACCGGCGCCACCCCATCGCGGAGGAGTCCGTGCAGGCGGCTTCAGGGACCGAAGCCGTTCGGCGGGGCAAGCGGCTGGCCGACCTGACCGGATGCACCGACTGCCACGGTCCCGACTTGCGCGGGCGCTTATTCGAGGACGAGGGTTGGCTGCACGGGCGCTACTACGCGTCCAATCTCACGCTGAAGGCGAAGGCCTACTCGGACGGGGACCTCGCACGCATCGTACGGCGGGGCGTACGCCCCGATGGCCGCGGCGTGGTCGCGATGCCCGCGATGGGGTACGTCCGGCTGACCGATTCCGAAATGGCGGACATCCTCGCGTTCGTGCGGTCTCTACCGGCGGGCGGAGCGAATCAACCTGACCACTACATCGGCCCACTCGATCAATGGGAGTTGTGGACTGAAGGGAAGATGAAGCCCGCGGTGACCTACGTCGCCGCCGAGCGCGCAAAGGTGTTGGCCGACGCCGGGCCGGAGCACGCAGCCTCGCTTCATCTCGCGGGCATCGTCTGTGCCGAGTGCCACGGCGGCGACTTGAAGGGGAACGGCTGGGACTCGGGCGCGCCGAACCTCGGCGTCGTTCGGTCCTACGGGCTGCCGGAATTCACGCGGCTCCTGCGCACCGGCGTCGGCGCCGACGGTAAGGAGCACGGGCTCATGAGCGCCGTCGCAAGGACGCGTTTCCACCTCCTGACCGATCAGGAGATCGCCGACCTCCACGCGTACCTCGTCGCGCGGGCGAAGCTGCCGCCCTGAACCGAATGTTCGGCGCCGACCGTCCATGGTGGCCGTCCCATGCTTCTCGGACTTGCGCCGGGCCAACGGCGCGCCCCTTGGACGAGCGACAGTTGGTTTTCCGTCGCGATTAGGTCGTCCGTTTCTCGTTGTGCGTGACGAAGTGTCTCCGAACTTATTCTTCGCTCAGGAGCGATAGATGACTGAGGTCTCGAGTACCAAGCTCAATCGGCTAAAGGGGGCGCTGGCCGCTGGAGAGCCGTCGTTCGGCCTGTTCGCCACCATACCGAGCATTCAGACAGTCCAGACCCTCGCTAGTACCGGGGTGGACTGGCTGATCATCGACATGGAGCACAGTCCGATCGATGTTTCTTCGGCGCATGCCATGATCGTTGCAACGGCAGGCACGACAACTGTCCCATTTGTACGCCTCCCATGGTTC
>JBDSND010000201.1:0-15436 GCA_039915505.1 Casimicrobiaceae bacterium | reverse complement strand
TGCGGCTTTTCGGGAACATGTATGCCGGCGAGCTCATCTTCATGCTCCTGGGCCTGTGGGCCGCGACCGGTGTCGTCGGCACGGTCCTGGGCGGCGTGCTGAACCTCGGGTGGGCGATCTTCCACATCCTGATCGTCGGCCTGCAGGCGTACATCTTCATGATGCTCACCATCGTGTACATCTCGATGGCGCACGAAGGGCACTGACCGATTTGTGTTGACTAGCGGCCGGGCGTCGTCCGGCCTCACGCGATTCTCGTAAAAACCGTTCCGGAAGGGAGATTGCAATGGAAAAGATGCAACTGCTGGCGATGATCCAGGCGAACACGGCGATCGGTATCGGCCTCATCATCGGCCTGGGCGCCCTTGGCGCGTGCGTGGGGGTGGGCATCATGTGCTCGCGCTTCCTCGAAGGCGCGGCTCGTCAGCCCGAGCTCATCCCGCAGCTGCAGGCCAAGGTGTTCCTGCTCCTCGGCCTGATCGACGCCTCGTTCATCATCGGCGTGGGGCTCGCGATGCTGTTCGCCTTCGGCAATCCGCTTCTGGCTGTCGTCCGCTGACGATCGTTCGCGGGCCCGGCAGCGGGCACTGCGTCCGAACCGGACCACCAAGGGGCATACGATGAATATCAACCTGACGCTCATCATGCAGGCGGCGGCGTTCTTCGCCTTCATCTGGTTCTGCGCCAAGTTCATCTGGCCGCCGCTGATGAACGCGATCGAGACCCGCCAGAAGCAGATCGCCGAGGGCCTCGCCGCGAGCGAGGCGGGGCGGCAGAGCCTCGCGACGGCGGAGAAGCGCATCGCCGACATGCTCGCCGAGGCGAAGGGCCGCTCGTCCGAGATCATCGCCCAGGGCGAGAAGCTCAAGGCCGAGACGATCGAGGCCTCGCGGGCGGAAGCCAAGGCGGAAGCCGAGCGGATCATCGCCGGCGCCAAGGCCGAGATCGAGCAGGAGGTCGCGCGGGCCAAGGAGTCGCTGCGCAACCAGGTCGCGGATCTCGCGGTCGCGGGAGCACGGCGCATCCTGGAACGCGAGATCGATCCGAAGGCGCACGCCGAGCTTCTCGCGACCCTCCAGCGCGACCTGTAGAGACCGCCCATGGCCGAGATCACCACCATCGCCCGTCCTTATGCCGAGGCCGCTTTCGGCCTCGCGCGCCGGGACGACGCACTCGCCCGGTGGAGCGAGACGCTTCGCTTCCTCGCGACCCTCGTCACCGACGCCAAGGTCGCCGCCGCGCTGGACAACCCGCGGCTGGCCGAGGCCGAGAAGGAATCGCTGCTGCTCGCGCTGCTCGGCGACCGGGTGAACGATCTCGAACGCAATTACGTGCGCGTGCTGGTCGCGTCCGACCGGGTCGAGCTCCTGCCGGAGATCTCGCAGCTCTTCGACGGGCTCAAGGCGGAGACCGAAGGCGTCGCCAAGGCCGTCATCCAGTCGGCGTTCGACTTGAACGACGCCCAGGTGAGGGACGTGACGGCAGCTCTGGAACGGCGCTTCGGCCGACGCATCGAGGCGTCCGTCGAAGTCGATCGCAGCCTGATCGGAGGCGCGCGCATCTCGGTTGGCGACACGGTGATCGACGGTTCCGTCAAGGCACGACTCGAGGCCCTGCACGTGCAGCTGCGCGCCTGAAACCACATTCGAACGCCGGCTCGCGCCGGCCGCTTTAAGCGGGGGACACCATGCAGTTGAATCCTTCAGAAATCAGCGAACTCATCCGGACGCGGATCCAGAACCTGGACACCGGTGCGCAGGCGCGTACCGAAGGCACCGTGGTGTCGGTCACCGACGGCATCTGCCGGGTGCACGGGCTGTCCGACGCCATGGCAGGCGAGATGCTCGAGTTCCCGGATAACACCTTCGGCCTGGCCCTCAACCTGGAGCGCGACTCCATCGGCGCGGTGGTGCTGGGCGCATACGAGCACATCACCGAAGGCGATACCGTCAAGAGCACCGGCCGCATTTTGGACGTGCCGGTCGGTCCGGAGCTGATCGGGCGGGTGGTCAATTCCCTCGGCCAGCCGATCGACGGCAAGGGTCCGGTGAACGCCCAGATGACCGACGTCATCGAGAAGGTCGCCCCGGGGGTGATCTGGCGGAAGTCGGTTTCCCAGCCGGTGCAGACCGGCTTGAAGTCGATCGACGCCATGGTGCCGATCGGCCGCGGCCAGCGGGAGCTCATCATCGGTGACCGCCAGACCGGCAAGACGGCGGTCGCGGTCGACACGATCATCAACCAGAAGGGCAAGGACCTGGTCTGCATCTATGTGGCGATCGGACAGAAGGCGTCGACGATCGTCAACGTGGTGCGCAAGCTCGAGGAGCACGGCGCGATGGCCTACACCATCGTCGTTGCCGCGAGCGCGTCGGAATCCGCGGCGATGCAATACATCGCGCCGTATTCCGGCTGCACCATGGGGGAATACTTCCGCGATCGCGGCCAGGATGCCCTCATCATCTATGACGACCTGACCAAGCAGGCGTGGGCCTACCGCCAGGTGTCGCTGCTGCTGCGCCGACCGCCGGGACGCGAAGCGTATCCGGGCGACGTGTTCTACCTGCACTCGCGGCTGCTCGAGCGGGCTGCGCGGGTGAACGAGGAGTACGTCGAGCGCTTCACCAAGGGCGAGGTCAAGGGCAAGACGGGGTCGCTCACCGCGCTGCCGATCATCGAGACCCAGGCGGGCGACGTGTCCGCGTTCGTGCCGACCAACGTGATCTCCATCACCGACGGCCAGATCTTCCTGGAAACGAGCCTGTTCAACGCCGGCATTCGGCCCGCCATCAACGCCGGCATCTCGGTGTCTCGCGTGGGCGGCAGCGCCCAGACCAAGGTCATCAAGAAGCTCTCCGGCGGCATCCGCACCGACCTTGCCCAGTATCGCGAGCTTGCGGCGTTTGCGCAATTCGCCTCCGACCTCGACGAGACGACCAGGAAGCAGCTCGATCGTGGCCGCATGGTGACCGAGCTCATGAAGCAGCCGCAGTACCAGCCGCTGCAGGTCAACGAGATGGCGCTGACGCTGTTCGCGGTGCAGCGCGGGTTCTACGACGACGTTCCGGTCGAGAAGGCCCTCGCCTTCGAAGCCGCGCTGCGTGCGTACATGAAGAGCAAGTACGGCGCGCTCATGGATCGCATCGAGGAGAATAAGGAGCTGGTCGGCGACGACGAGAAGGAGCTCAGCGCCGCGATCCAGGACTTCAAAGCCAACGGCACGTATTGATGACTGCGCTCGGCACGCGCCTTCCCCAACGCCAGGAGCGTTGGCTCGCCGTCTGACGGCGGTTAGGAACCCACATGGCTGGCTCGAAAGAAATCCGCAACAAGATCAAGAGCGTGCAAAACACGCGCAAGATCACCAAGGCCATGGAAATGGTCGCGGCCTCGAAGATGAAAAAGGCACAGGACCGCATGCGCGCATCGCGGCCGTACCTGCTGCGGGCGTTCAAGATCGCCATGCACATTGCCAAGGCGAACACCGAGTACCGGCATCCGTTCCTTGCCGTGCGCGAGACCGTGCGCCGAGTGGGTGCGATCGTGGTCACCACCGACAAGGGCCTGTGCGGCGGCCTCAACACCAACATCCTTCGGCTGGTCACCCAGCAGCACAAGGAATGGCGCGGCAAGGGCCTCGAGGTCGACTACGTCGTGATCGGCGCGCGCGGGCAGGGCTTCCTGCAGCGCCTGGGCGGGAACATCGTGTCGAGCGTGACCCACATGGGCGATCGTCCGCAGCTCGACAAGCTGATCGGCAGCGTGAAGGTCCTGCTCGACGAATACGTCCAGGGCCGGGTGGACGAGGTGCACGTGTTCTACACCACGTTCATCAACACCATGCGCCAGGAAGCCCGGCAGGGGGCGATGTTGCCGATCCCCGAAGAGTTCCAGGCCCCGACGGGCGCAGTGAGTGTCGAGGGCGTGCAGGAAGGATCGTGGGATTACATCTACGAGCCCGACGCGCGCGACCTCCTCGACGGGATGCTGAGACGGTACGCCGAGGCGTTGGTGTTCCAGATGGTGAACGAGAACATGGCCTCCGAGCAGTCGGCGCGGATGGTGGCGATGAAAGCGGCTTCCGACAACGCCGAGGACATCATCGGAGAACTGCAGCTCATCTACAACAAGACGCGGCAGGCGGCAATCACCAAGGAGCTCGCGGAAATCGTGGGCGGCGCGGCGGCGGTCTAGGCGCGATCGAGCCCAACGGGATGCGACGTTCGCGATAAACACCCGTAGCCATTGGCGCCATGGCGCTACGCGGTCTGAGCCTTTATGGTTTCAAGTCTTGAGGGATTGATATGGATGCGACGGCACAAGCCCAAGGTAGGGTAGTTCAATGCATCGGCGCGGTGGTCGACGTGGAGTTTCCGCGCGACAACATGCCGAGAGTCTATGACGCGCTGGTGCTCGAAGCCGACGCCGCCGACACCCTCGTGGAGCAGGGGCTCACGTTCGAGGTGCAGCAGCAGCTCGGCGACGGCGTGGTGCGCACGATCGCCATGGGCTCGTCCGACGGCCTGAAGCGCGGCATGAAGGTGCGCAACACCGCCAACCCGATCAGCGTGCCGGTGGGGCCGGGCGTGCTCGGCCGGGTGATGGACGTGCTGGGCCGGCCGATCGACGAGCGCGGCCCGGTCCAGGGTGACGAGCGCCGCTCGATCCACCAGCCAGCGCCCAAGTTCGACGAGCTCTCGCCCTCAGTCGAGCTCCTCGAGACCGGCATCAAGGTGATCGACCTCATCTGCCCGTTCGCCAAGGGTGGCAAGGTTGGGCTGTTCGGCGGCGCCGGCGTGGGCAAGACCGTGAACATGCTCGAGCTCATCAACAACATTGCCAAGCAGCATTCGGGGCTGTCGGTGTTCGCCGGTGTCGGCGAGCGCACCCGCGAGGGCAACGACTTCTATCACGAGATGTCGGACGCCAAGGTCATCGTGCAGGAGGACCTTACCCAGTCGAAGGTGGCGATGGTGTTCGGCCAGATGAACGAGCCGCCGGGCAACCGTCTGCGGGTCGCGCTGACGGGTCTCACCATGGCCGAGCGCTTCCGCGACGAAGGCCGCGACATCCTGTTCTTCGTCGACAACATCTATCGCTTCACCCTCGCCGGCACCGAGGTCTCTGCGCTGCTCGGCCGGATGCCTTCGGCCGTGGGCTACCAGCCGACGCTGGCAGAGGAGATGGGCAAGCTCCAGGAGCGCATCACCTCGACCAAGACCGGCTCGATCACGTCGATCCAGGCGGTGTACGTGCCTGCGGACGACCTGACCGACCCGTCGCCGGCGACCACCTTCGGCCACCTCGACGCCACCGTCGTGCTGTCGCGTGACATCGCCGCCCTGGGGATCTACCCCGCGGTCGATCCGCTCGACTCGACCTCCCGGCAGATCGACCCTAACGTGGTCGGCGAGGAGCACTACCAGTGCACGCGTAAGGTCCAGTCGACCCTGCAGCGCTATAAGGAATTGCGTGACATCATCGCGATTTTGGGCATGGACGAGCTCTCGCCGGACGACAAGCTGGCCGTCGGCCGCGCCCGCAAGATCCAGCGTTTCCTGTCGCAGCCGTTCCACGTCGCCGAAGTTTTTACCGGCTCGCCGGGCAAGTACGTGGCGTTGAAGGACACGATCAAGGGCTTCAACATGATCGTCAACGGCGAGTGCGATCAGCTTCCGGAACAGGCGTTCTACATGGTCGGCTCGATCGAGGAAGCGTTCGAGAAGGCCAAGACGCTGCAGTAGGACGTAAAGACCTAAACCTACGGGGTCCGGTGAAAGGTCGCATGGCTGCCAGCACGGGAAGGGCGCTTGCCATGCGTCTGCGGTTGCCACCATTCAATGAAACAAGCCAGCTCGCGGGCCTTCGAGTCGGCCGTTGAAAAAGCAACAAGAAACGCGCGGGCTGCGAGGTTGTGGGTTCCGAATGAAGCACTCTAGCGAGCCCGCGGGGCCCCGAAGTGGGCGCGCCAAGAAACAGGGTAGGGTGGGTGCCATGCGGGTGTGGTGGCCACCTTCATGCACCAAAGCAACCCCCGAACCCTTGGAGGCGGGGAGTTGAAGAGACGGTCGCACAGTACGACCAGAGAGGCTGAACTGCCATGGCCAATACCATTCACGTCGACGTCGTCAGCGCCGAGGAGCAGATCTATTCCGGCGAGGCGGAGTTCGTCGTGCTCCCCGGAATCCTCGGTGAGCTGGGCATCTATCCCCGTCATACGCCGTTGCTGACCGAGATCCGTCCGGGCGCCGTGCGGATCAAGCCCACCGGCGGGGGGGCCGAAGAACTGGTGTTCGTGCAGGGCGGATTCCTGGAAGTGCAGCCGCACGTCGTCACCGTGCTGGCCGACACGGCGATCCGCGCCAAGGATCTCGACGAGGCGAAGGCGCAGGAGGCCAAACGCGCCGCCGAGGAAGCCATGCGGAACAAGACGTCCAAGGAAGAGATCGCCAAGGCCGAGGCCGAGTTGTCATCGGCCCTTGCCCAGCTCGAAGCCATCCGCAAGCTGCGTAACCGCGCTGGCTGACGGGCGCTCCGATGCTGTCCCGCCGAGCCCGCGGAAAGCGCGGCGCCCTGCGTGCGGACGCCTCCGGATTCGCTCGGGCCCCCTCTAATCCTCCCGACCGCCGAGTACCACCACTCGGCGGTTCGCACCAAGCGATAGCGGACCTGGTTGCGCAGGATAGATGCCGTGATGCGCTCGCGGGCCAGGGATTGTGACGTGCCGCGAGCTGAGTCCGAACCGGGCGTGACGGCAGATGCGCCCCGCGCGGCACGGCGGCGTAGCCGTGCGTTGTGCGCCGCCCGCGGTTGCCTTCGCACTTGTACCGGCCGCGGTGCGCGAGGCCGCTGAGGTCCGTCGCACGCCCCGAATTGGGCGGATCGCCGAAGTGACCGCCGCCGACCCGATCGCCGCCGACCCGTCCGCGTGTCGTACGTGACTTGTAGGTTTTGGCCTACAGGCGTTTAGGACGGCGCACGGCACTATCCGCACCATTCCTTCACTGGCCGACTACTCCGGCGACTACACATGACTACACAAGCGGTCTCGGCAATCAGTACGGACAGTGACAGCAGGGCAGCGGCGCACGAGCTCGGTGCTGCGGTGCGGGCAGGCTTGGGCGACAAGCCCGCCGATGCCCTCGTCGTCTTCGCGTCAACCACTCACAATCATCGCGACCTTCTCACTACCCTGGCGGAGGAATGCGGAACTACTACCATCGCTGGTGCGTCCTCGGCGGGCGAATTCACCAACCATCGGCGCGGCGAGGGCCACGTGTCGGTGCTGGCGCTACGTTCCAACCAGATGCGATTCCGGGTTGGGGTCGGCCGCGAGATCGGTCGTGATCCCCAAGCAGCTGCCCGTGCGGTGGCGGCGAGTTTCGGGGGGCTGGCCAGCAACGAGATGCCCCACCGCGCGGCGCTGGTGATGACCGACGCGCTTGCCGGACACACCGATGCTCTCGTTGAAGAACTAACCGTTGCCACCGGCGGCAACTATCGCTTCTTCGGGGGCGGAGCTGGGGATGACGCCCGGTTCAGCAAGACGTTCGTGTTCGCCGGCACCGAAGCGGTGAGTGATGCCGTAGTTGCGTTGGAGATCCTTTCGACCCAGCCCGTCGGTATCGGCGTGTCCCATGGCTGGGAGCCGGCGGGGCCGTCCCTGCGCGTTACCGAGGCCGAGGGCATGCGCCTCATCGGCCTGAACGGCGCACCAGCGATCGACGTTTTCCTCGAGCATGCGCAGAGCACGGGACAGCGTTTCGATACCGCCGACCCCATTCCCTTCTTCCTGCACAACATCGTGGGCATCGAAACCCGGGGCACCTACCGGTTGCGGGTTCCGCTCGGCGTAAATGCCGATGGATCAATCAATTGTGCGGCCGCGGTTCCCCGTGGCGCGCTGGTGCGGATCATGCGCACGTCGGCTTCGTCGGCAATCCACGCCGCGCAGCAGGCCACGCGTGCGGCGATCGAATCGGTCGGCGGCGGCCGGGCGAGCGCGGCGCTGGTGTTCGATTGCGTAGCGACACGCCTGCGCTTGGGCGAGGCGTTCGACAACGAGCTCGAAGCGTGCGCGGAGCTCCTCGCGCCGGTCAATTTCATGGGCTGCAACACCTATGGCCAGATCGCGCGAGCCGAGGGCCAGTTCGGTGGTTTCCACAACTGCACGGCCGTGGTCTGCGCGCTCCCCGGGTAGCGATGTCGGCCACTCCAGCGCTGCTCGAAGAGCTTGTTCGCCTTGCGGATGAGAACTCACGGCCGGAGGCCGCCGCGGCGCTGGCGGCGCGCCTGGGCGCCGAAACCCTGATGATATTCGTCCGCGATCCCACGCTCGGCGTGCTGGTTCCGGCGCCTGGCTTTGCCCAGACCGTACGCGGCGGGCCCAAGTGGCGCACGTTCCTGGCCTCGTTGGGCGCCACCGGACGTCGTGTGACGGAGGTGGATCTACCGCCCGGCACGGCACGGCCCGCGCTGGCGCTTGTCATCGATCGGCTCGCCGCCGTTCTGGTGGGCGGGACGCTCGACGAGGAATGCCTCGGCACCCTCGAGGTGGCACTGCCGATGTTGGGCGCAACCTTCGCGGCGGAGCAGCGCGCGGCGCTGGCCGAGGCTCACGCCATCGAGGCGGACAAGTCGGCCCGCCGCACCCAGGCCCTCGTGGATGCGCTGGAAAGTGCACGCGCGGAAGCGTGGCGCCTGAACGCTCAGCTCACCGAGGAGCATCGGCAGCGGGACGATTTCCTGGCCATGCTGGCGCACGAGTTACGCAATCCGCTGGCGCCCCTGGTCACTGCCATCGCGCTCCTGCGCCGCGGCGGCCCCGCGGTCGTGGGTACGCAACTCGACCTCATGGATCGGCAGCTGCGGCAGCTGTCCCGCATGGTCGACGATTTGCTCGACGTCTCGCGGGTCAAGCACGGCAAGATCGAATTGCGTCGACAGTCCTTGGTATTGCGCGACGTCCTGCTTGGCGCGATCGAGGGGATGCGGCCGATGTTCGAGTCGCGTGGCCACGCCCTGGAGATATCACTTCCTGAGCGACCACTTACTCTCGATGCGGACGGCGTTCGGTTGACACAGGTGTTCTCGAACCTGTTGCACAACGCGGCCAAGTACACCGATCCCGGGGGACATATCCGGGTGGAGGTCGAGCGCGAGGACGACCAGGCCGTCGTCCGCATCGCCGACAACGGGGTGGGTATCGATCCCGAGATCCTGCCCCATATCTTTCAGCTGTTTGTGCAGGCACCGGTCGCGCTCGATCGGAGCCAAGGTGGGCTGGGCATCGGCCTGACGCTGGTCCGATCGCTGGTCGAGTTGCAAGGCGGCCAGGTGGAGGCCAACAGTTCCGGTCGCGGTCGCGGCAGCACCTTCGAGGTCCGGCTTCCGCTTTCTGCCCCCGTAGCCGCCGCGGTGGCCGGGGTCCCCGACGCGCCGGCGCCGGCGCCATGCGGCGAGTCGGCACCGGCGCGGGTGCTGGTCGTCGACGACAACCGCGATCTCACCGAATCGCTCGCCATGCTCTTGCGGATGATGGGACACAAGGTCGATGTCGCCTATAGCGGCTGGCAAGCCTTGCAGATTGCCGCGGACGTCGACCCCGATCTCGTGCTCCTGGATATCGGTTTGCCCGATCTCGACGGCTACGAGGCCGGTCGCCGCCTGCGTCGGATCCTTCGCGCCGGCACGCTGCTCATCGCCATGACCGGGTACGGATCGAGTGACGACCGGCGTCGATCGGCAGAGGCCGGGTTCGACGATCACCTGGTCAAGCCGGTCGAACCGGAACGGTTGGAATCGATCCTGTCCAAGCTTGGCAGTCGGGAAGCCGCAGTCGCAGCACGGCGCTGAAGGCCCAGGCATTACCAAGGCGGGGGGAGGAAGCGTAAGCTCGCGCAGATGAAGCGGGCGCGGGAGCTCGTCACCGACCTGCGCCAGTTGCTACCCCTGCCGCCGGCGGAACGCGCGCTGCGGCAAGCGCCAAAGGCCGCCCGCAAGCGCATCGTCCGCGCCACGGTTTAGCGCAGGATGCGAACCGTATTCTGCTGACCATGCAAGACGACGCCCTCCTCGTTCTCAACGCCGGATCGTCGAGCCTCAAGTTCTCGCTGTTCGGCATCGAGGCCGATACGCCGCGGCTGGCGCTATCCGGCCAGGTCGAGGGCCTCTATACCGCAGCGCATTTCGTGGCCCGCGACGCCAGGGGGGCGACCGTGGACGAGCGGCGCTGGCCGGACGGGACCGCGCTCGGCCACGAAGGGGCGACGGCCCATCTGCTCGACTATCTGCGTACCGCCCTCGACCGGGTACGGCTGGTCGCGGCGGGACATAGGGTGGTGCACGGCGGCACCCTGTATGACGCACCCGTGCGCATCGACGCCAGGGTCGTCGAGCGGCTGACGGCGCTCGTGCCGCTCGCGCCGCTGCATCAACCGCACAACCTGACCCCGATCCGGGCACTGCTCGCAGCGCGTCCGGATTTGCCGCAGGTGGCCTGCTTCGACACGGCGTTCCATCGCAGCATGCCCGAGGTCGCCCAGGCCTTCGCCCTGCCGGCCGCGATCACCGACCGCGGCGTGCGGCGCTACGGCTTCCACGGACTTTCCTACGAATACATCGCGTCGGTGCTGGGAAGCTACGACGCGAAGGCGGCTCACGGTCGTACCGTGATCGCCCACCTCGGCAATGGCGCGAGCATGTGCGCGGTGCGCGGCGGGCGCAGCCTGGCGACGACCATGGGGCTCACCGCCCTGGACGGGTTGCCGATGGGCACGCGTAGCGGTTCGCTCGATCCCGGCGTGCTGCTCTACCTCATGAACGACCTCGGCATGGACGCGGTCGCCATCGGCAGGCTGCTCTATCAGGAGTCGGGACTCCTCGGGGTGTCCGGCGTGTCGAGCGACATGCGGACTCTCCTCGCGAGCGACGATGCCCGCGCCAAGCTGGCGATCGATCTCTTCGTCTATCGCATCGTGCGCGAGATCGGCTCCCTCGCCGCCGCATTGGGTGGCATCGACGCCTTGGTGTTCACCGCCGGCATCGGCGAGCACGCCGCGCCGGTGCGCGAGCGCGTGCTGGCGCAGTCGGCCTGGCTGGGATTCACTGTCGATCCGGTGGCGAATACCCGCAACGCCTCGCGCATCTCGGTCGCCGACAAGCGCCCGACTGCGTGGATGATTCCGACCGACGAGGAGCTCATGATCGCCCGCCATACCCTGGGGGTGATCGGCCCGGAGGCCGCCGGCCACCAGGCGGCGCCAGTCACCTAGCCCTAGCCTAGACCTAGAGCCGTTGCCGCGACGCTGCGCCGCACCCGGCGCTTGCAGTTCCCGGTCGGGCCGCGCACCGACCCAGGCGGATGTCCGACTTGCAGTTTCCCGCCCGCCCCGCGCACCAATCCACGCGGAGTCCGACTGGCCGTTTTCGGCCGTGGCACGCACCAATCCGCGCGGCTCCCCGACGACGAGCGGGGCCGCCGGGGCCAGCGCCCACGGGTTGAGCGATCAGGAGGTCGTTCAGAACATCATGCTTGCGCCGCAGGCGACCAAGCGTTTCGTGGCTATCGACGAGGTGGCGAGCTCGCCTGTTACGGGTGCCTGTTCAGGCGACTCGTCGTATCGACTGAGCGGCGAGCTGCTCCTCGGCCAGCGCCACCCAGTAGCTCGCGCCGATGGCGAGCGCCTCGTCGTTGAAGTCGAACTGCGGGTTGTGGAGCCCCGGGCAATCGTCGCCGCTGCCGGTGCCGAGCCAGACGTAGCAGCCTGGCTTTTGCTGCAGCATGAAGGCGAAGTCCTCGCTGCCCATGTTGGGCATCGGATCGGTGTCGACGTTGCCCGGTCCCACCACCAGGCCGGCGGCGCTGATGGCGTGCCGCGTTTCCTGCGGGGAATTGACGGTCGCAGGGTAGCGCCGCTCGTAGCGCACCGTGGCCGAGATGTCGAACATCGCCGCTGCGCCGTTGACGATGGTGCGCATGCGAGCCTCCATCAAGTCCTGCACGGCGGCTTTGAACGAACGGACGGTGCCGCGTAGCACCACTTCCTGCGGGATCACGTTCCAGGTGTCGCCGCCGTGCACCTGGGTCACACTCACCACGCCCGCGTCGAGGGGATGCAGGTTGCGGGCGACGATGGTCTGCAGGGCATTGATGGCGTGCGCCGCAAAGAGCATCGGATCCTTGCCCTCGTTGGGCATCGCGGCATGCGCGCCCTTGCCGGTGGCGACGATCTCGAACACATCGTAGGCGCCCATCAGCGGACCCTCGCGCATGGCCATTTTGCCCAGTGGCAAGCGCGGCCAGTTGTGCATGCCGTAGACCGCGCGCATCGGGAAGCGGTCGAAGAGTCCTTCTTCCACCATCACCCGGCCGCCGCCTTCGTTCTCCTCGGCCGGCTGGAAGATGAAATACACGGTGCCTGCGAGCTTTTGCCTCCGCTTGAGCGCCGCGGCGGCACCGAGCAGCATGGTGGTGTGGCCGTCGTGGCCGCAGGCGTGCATCTTGCCTTGCACCTGCGAGACGTGCGCCACGCCCGTGCGCTCCTCGATATGCAGGGCGTCGAGGTCGGCGCGCAAGCCGATCGCCGGGACGTCACCGCGATCACCGGAGGCGCGCAGCACCCCGACCACGCCGGTTTTCGCAATCCCGGTATGCACCTCGAGGCCCATCGCGGCGAGACGCTCCGCGACGAAGGCGCTGGTCTGCTGTTCCTCGAAGGCGGTCTCGGGATGGGCGTGGAGGTGATGGCGCCAAGCTTTCATCTCCGGCAGTTGCAGCATCACTTCGGGGGCTAGCTTCATGGCACTCTCCGGTCGGGGGTGCAACGATGGTAGCGCATCGCTGCGGTAAAATGCGCCGCCCCGTCCGCGCCATGTCGACCGCCTCCGCCGCCGTTACTGCCATTGCCGCCGCCCCTCCCACCCCCGCCCACGATCTCCTAATCGTCGGTGCCGGCATCAATGGAGCAGGGATCGCGCGCGACGCCGCCGGACGGGGCCTCAAGGTGCTGGTCGTCGAGCAGGACGACATTGCCTCCGCGACCTCGTCCTGGAGCACCAAGCTGGTCCACGGCGGGCTGCGCTATCTCGAGCACTACGAATTCCGGCTGGTGCGCGAGTCGCTGGCTGAGCGCGAGGTGCTGCTGCACGCCGCGCCGCACCTCGTTCGACCGCTGTCGTTCGTCCTGCCGCACGAGCCGCATTTGCGTCCGGCGTGGATGATTCGCGCCGGGCTCTTCCTGTATGACCATCTGGGGCGTCGAGAAAGGCTGCCGGCATCCTTTGCAGTCGATCTGCAGCACAGCGAATGGGGGGCTGGCTTGAAGCCCCGGTTCGCGCGCGGCTTCGTTTACGCCGACGCCCGGGTCGACGATGCGCGCCTGGTGGTCGTGAACCTGTTTTCAGCGCGCGAGCTCGGCGCCGATGTGCGCACCCGTACCCGCTTCCAGGGCGCGCAGCGTCGCGACGGGGTGTGGCACGCAACCCTCGTCCCACGCGACGGTGGATCCGTCGAGGTGCAGGCGCGGGCGATCGTCAACGCCGGCGGGCCGTGGGTCAAGCGTGTGCGCGACACCATCACGGCGGCGCCATCGCGGGAGAAGGTCCGCCACGTGCAGGGCAGCCACATCGTGGTGCCACGGGTGCACGCCGGGGATCATGCCTATATCCTGCAGAATGCCGACAAGCGGATCGTGTTCGTGATTCCCTATCACGAAGACTATTCCCTCATCGGCACCACCGATCTTGCGGTCGACGAGTACGAGCATCCACGGATCTCCGACGGGGAAGTCGACTACCTGCTGGACATCGCCAACGCCTATCTCGCGAAGCCGCTTACCCGCGCCGAGATCGTGTGGAGCTACGCAGGTGTGCGGCCGCTCTACGACGACGGGGCCGACGATCCCTCGGCCATCACCCGCGACTACGTCCTGCGCCTGGACGTCGCGCCCGGCGCGCGGTCCACGCCATCCCTGTCGATCTTCGGCGGCAAGCTCACCACTTACCGCAAGCTCGCCGAGCACGCTCTCGCCGAGCTCGCGCCGTTCTTTCCGGACATGAAGAAATCCTGGACGGCCACCGCAGCCCTTCCCGGCGGCGACGTTCCCGACGGCGATCTCGCAGCGTTCGAGAAGAAGACGGCCGTGCAGTTCGCCCACCTCCCCGGCGACGTGGTGCGCGGTATAGTCCGGCGCCATGGAACCCGTGCCGTTGCCTTGCTGGAGCCGATTACCCACCCGCGCGCGCTCGGCCGGCGGTTCGGCGCCGGTCTTACCGCGCTGGAGATCGACTACCTGATGCGCGAGGAATGGGCCCTGACCGCGGAGGACGTGCTGTGGCGGCGAACCAAGGCCGGGCTCGGCATGGGAGCGGTCGAGCGCAATGCCGTGGCTACGTACGTCGAGCGCACCCTCGCACAGGGCAAGCTCGCGTAATGCCACGGCGCGGCATGCGCGGCGGGCACGTGCGTGGGCCCAGCGCACCCTCACCCCGGCCATGCGCGGGTGCTGCCATGATGCGCACTACGCCGTGGACACGGGCGTGGGACGGAGCGCACTCCGGCCCTGGGCAAGCTTGCGTGACGTCACGGTGCGAACGCGCCCGCTCGCAGGTGCGAGGGCCCTTCGACCGATGACTGAATGCCGATGACTGACAAGCTCGCACCACTCTCGACCATGCCGGATGCCGCCCGGCAGGGACTGCGTGGTGTCCTGACCGACATCGACGATACCCTCACCACCCATGGCCGGCTCACGGCCGAGGCCTACGCCGCGCTCGAGCGCCTGCGCGCCGCGGGGCTCCTGGTGATCCCGGTCACCGGTCGGCCGGCGGGCTGGTGCGACCACATCGCGCGGGTGTGGCCGGTCGATGCCGTGATCGGCGAGAACGGTGCATTGGCCATGCGCTATGACCCGCATACCCGGCGACTCGAGCGGCGCTTCATGATCGACGACGCGACGCGACAGTCGCAGCGAACGCGGCTGGACGCCATTGCGCAACGGATCGTAGCCGCGGTGCCGGGATGTGCGCTCGCCTCCGACCAGCGCTACCGCGAGGCGGACATCGCCATCGATTACTGCGAGGACGTGCCCGCGCTGTCGCGTGCTGCGGTCGCTCGCATCGTGGCGTTGCTGGAGTCCGAAGGCCTCACGGCGAAGGTGAGCTCGATCCACGTGAACGCATGGTTCGGAGGCTACGACAAGCTCGCGATGGCGCGGCTGCTGCTCGCAGAAACATTCGGAATCGATCTGGACGACGAGCGTGACCGGTTCGCGTACGTCGGGGACTCCCCGAACGACGCGCCGATGTTTGCGTACTTTCCCCTCGCCGTCGGCGTCGCCAACGTGCGCGCCTTCGTCGACCGCATCGACACCCTGCCGGCGTATGTGACCGTGGCCGAGGCCGGGGCGGGCTTCGCCGAGTTCACCGACTTCGTGCT
>JBDSND010000030.1:0-4060 GCA_039915505.1 Casimicrobiaceae bacterium | reverse complement strand
AAGCCAACTACGCGCCAAGTGTATCGTCGGTCGGCCTCATCGCACGCCGGGTCGACGACGTGGCGATCGCCTATGCAACCCTGCGAAGCAACGGAACCGGAACCGTGCAGCCCAGGCGCCGCCTGCTCGTCCTGCGCCAACTGGTCGAGACGATGTGCGACGACGAAACGCTCGTTCTCTTCGACTCGGCGTGCCGCGCACTGCTCGACGCGGGCTTCACGATGAGGTACGTCGAGATTCCTGGATGGCTCGACGGAGAGCGTGCTGCCGGCACCATTTCCCGCGCCGAAGGCGGACGCGCACTCGCAGGGATGGACGCCGCGCTCCTCAGCGAAGGATTGCGTGTCCGCGCCGCCGCCGCCGCGCGCCTCGCACCGGCGCAGGTCGACCAGGCATGGGCTGCCGCGCGCGCGCTGCGTAGCGCACTCTCCGCCACCATTCACGAGCATGACGCCGACGCCATCGTCACGCCAACCTGGCCGTTCGCGGCTCCACGCATAGAGGCCGAAAGCGTGTTGGTGCGCGGCCGTCATGTGCCGGTCGACCCGCATCGCAACTGCTTCGTACGTGCCGCGAACGCCATCGACGCGTGCGCCTTGACGCTGCCCATGGGCGTCTACCCGACTGCCGAAGTACCTGCCGGGCTGCATCTCACGGCACCGGGCGGCGCCGAGGCACGCCTGCTCGCCGTGGCGCAGCTTGTCGAAGCCGCCCTGCCCGCCATCCCGCTCCCGCCGCCGTTGCGCCCATCGAACGCTATTCGACCTTGATGTTCGACTGCTGCGCAGCCTTGGCATACTTCTCCGCGTCCCCGCGTATCAGCTTCATCATGTCCGCACTGCCGAGAACGAACGCCTCGGCGCCGGCGTCGGCGAGACGCTTCTTCATCTCCGGCTGCGACGCCACGCGCTTGATGTCGGCTTCGAGTTTGGCCTGAACTGCGGCGGGCGTGTTGGGTGGCGCCATGAAGCCGTAGTAGTTGTCGAGGAACACGCTGCGGAGCTCCGGGATGCCCGACGCACGAAGCGTGGGCACGCCGGGCAGTTGCGGGCCGGGCTCCGACGACAGTAGCGCGATCGGGCGCAGGCGTCCGTCCTTAATGAACGGCAGCGCCGTGGGAACGCTCGTGGCGACGATGTTGATATGGCCCGCGACGGCGTCCGTTGTGGCCGGGCCGCAGCCACGGTGGGGGACGTGGAGCGCGTCGATGCCGAGCGCGTGCTTGTACATCTCCATCGCGAAGTGCTGCGGGCTCGCCATGTTGCACGAGGCGTAGTCGTACTTGCCCGGGTTGTTCTTGAGCAGCGCGGTCAGCTCCTTCAGGTCCCTGGCCGGGAACTGGGGATTGGTGACGAGCACCATGGGTGAGGACGTCACCAGCGCGATCGGCGTGAAATCCTTGATGTAGTCGAACGGGAGCTTTTTCAACAGCACGTGGTTGATGACGTGGGTGTTGGTCGCGAGCAGCAGGGTGTAACCGTCCGGCGGGGCGCGGAACACCGCCTCCGCGCCGATCGAGCCGCCGCCACCCACCTTGTTCTCGACGATGACCGATTGCTTCCAGAACTTGGAGAGCTCGTCGGCAAAAAACCGCGCCGTCAGGTCTGCCGTGCCGCCAGGCGAGAAAGTCACCACGATTTTCACGGGTTGCTTGGGCCAGTCTTGCGCTTGCGCGCCGGCGCAAGCGAGCGACATCACGAACGAAAGAACTACACAGAGAAAGCGCATCATCACTCCATCAGGTCAGGTAAAAAAATCTGTCGAAACACACAGGCGCATCAGGAGAGCTCGACGCGTTGCCCGCGTCCCGTTCGGCGCGCTTCCTGCAACGCATAGGCGGCGAATGCGAGGTCGCCGATGGCCATGCCCTGGATGAGCGCGACAATGCGGTCGGCAGCGGCACGGCGACCGGATTTCTGGCCGGCGATGACTTCGCACGCGAGCGCATCGACCCGGGCTCTAAACGCTTCTCGCGATAGGTGCTCCTGCTCGATCCACGCGCCGCCGTCGCCCATTTCCGAGGCAAAGTCCGCGTCGTCGACCACGAGCCGGTCGGCTTCTCGCATGACGCCATAGTCGATCTCGTTGTAGCTGCCCATCGAGCACACCACGGCACCCGGCTTCAGCGTGCCCGGCAGGACGAGCGGACTTGTGGCCTCGGTGAGGGTGATGACGACATCCGCCCCGTCGACCATGCGGCGCGGATCGGCTTCGGCACGCATCGGGACGCCCACCGACTCGGCATGACGGGCGACGAACGCGGCGGTGCTCTCAGGGCGTCGCGAACTCACGCGCACCTCGCGTAGCGACAAGGTCCGCTGCAACATCGGCGCGATCTCCGCGGCGATGCTGCCCGTCCCGAACAGTGCCACCACCAGCGGCCCCGGATTCACCAGAGGCTGGATCGAGACGGCGCCAAACGCAGCCGTCCGAATGCGCGACAGCCACAGCTCGGCGACGAGGCCTGATATCGACAAGGTGCCATGGGTATAGACCGCGCAATAGTTGCAGGCTTCTGCGCCGGGGTTCGGTCGTGACAGCAGGCGAATGCCCGACGCCCCGAGGTGCCCCACCGTCGCCGCCTTGAACTTGAAGCGTGGACCACCCAGTGCCTGTGCATCGAGGGTCATCGCCGCCGGCGTCGAAAGAATGCTCCGCCCGGCGGCCTGGTCGGCAAGCGTCGCACGGGCGATCTCGAGAGCGCGGTCGGTGTCGATGACGGCGCGCACGTCGTCCTCACCAAGGATGTGCAATGTGCTCATTGGCTTTCCTGCGGATCGACGCGAACAATGCAGGCGCAGAGGCCGCCGCCGGCTGGCGCCTGGTGCACCGTGTTCGCGGAGATGAAGTGACGCGTGGTGCCGAGAACCGTCCCGATTACGCCGCTCATCGCCGCCCGCACGTGCTTGTCCATGTCCAGATGACTGCTCTTGATGGTGGTGCGTGCGCCCCGAACGCGGCCATCGGGCGCCACCCCAGCCTTGACCATCGTTGCGACCACGTGCTCGGGATCCTGGACCCGGCCCTCGGCGTCGATGCTGCAGCCGGCCCTGCGGAACATCGCCCGCAGCGACGATGCATCGAGCACGTCGCGCAGGTATCCCGTTTCGACCCAAAGGTTGCCGGAGGCGCCCTTGCGGTTTGCCAGCAGCAGGATCTCGACGCAATCGAGCTCCGAGCCGGAGAACACCATCGCCCGGCGTGCGTGCAGCCCGAGATCGGTATCGAAGGCCTCCTGCACGATGCGCGCGCGGTCGACTTCACCCAGCGCGACACCCGCACCTAATGCACCGACGGCCTTCGAATAGGCCGACGTAATGCGCTTGTTGCGCACGGCGCAGGCACTTGCCGGTATGTGGCTCGTGACCGGCGTTTTCACGATCACCAGCGCCACGTCCGGAGCCTCCACGCGGGCGTCGGCCATCGCGGCGCACACCGTCTCGGCCGTGATGTCGGCATGAATTGGCGTGCCGATCTCCTCCGGCGTGAGGGAGCGGCTGCGCGCGCAACCGATCGCAAGCGCAGCGCCTCGCGGGGAGCTTACCGGTGCAGCGTCCTCCGCATCGACAAACAGGTACCCGAACGGCGTCATCGTCCCTTCGCAACCCGTGGAGAACAGGAACGTCGATCGCTCCAGCAGCGCCTTGCCGCCCGCCTTCTCGAGCGCGATGCCAGCCGACAGCAGCCCGTACTCGCGCGAGAAGTCGTTCACCTCGGAGTTACCCTCGGTCTTGACGAGCAGCGCCAAGCGGCGGATGCGACGGGGATCGAACCGCTGAAGCGCGCGCGTCAGGTCGCTGCTGTCGCCGGGGTTCGCGGTGTCGTACGCGACGACGTGGACGGTCATGACGGTATTCCCTAGACGTGGGTGACGCCGAGCGCCTCCCGGCTGGAGCGCTCGAGTAGGGTTCCGTACCCTTGCACGGGTGCCACGTAGCCGGTGGCACGCAATGCCTGCCAGAACGTCGCCTGGTTGCTGGTGATCACTGGCTTGCCGAGCTCCGCCTCGAGACGCGCAACGACGCCGAGCGTCGGCAGCTGGGTGCAGCTCACGAAGACG
>JBDSND010000162.1:0-5332 GCA_039915505.1 Casimicrobiaceae bacterium | reverse complement strand
GAGATTGCGACGTGGCTACCAAGCAAGGTGATGGGCTGAGGACGGCGGATGCGGCATTGGACGCGGGCAGCCGATGAGCGGCGCGAACGGCTTGCCGCAGGCGCGGCGATCGCGGCGGGCAAGCGGGTCGAGCCCGACGATGTCCGGGCCTTGCTCGAAGCGGTCATCCGTTCCGGCGACCGGGTCTGCCTCGAAGGCAACAACCAAAAGCAGGCCGATTTCCTGGCGCGCTGCCTCAACGACGTCGATCCCGCGCGGCTGCACGACCTGCACATGGTGCAGTCGGTGCTGGCCCTGCCCGAGCATCTCGACCTGTTCGAAAACGGCATCGCCTCGCGGCTGGATTTCAGCTTCTCCGGACCGCAGGGCACGCGGCTGGCCGAGCTCGCCGGCAGCGGCCGCATCGCGATCGGTGCGATCCACACGTACCTCGAGCTCTTTGCCCGGTATTTCGTCGACCTGACACCGAACGTGGCGCTGGTATGCGCCCAGTCGGCCGATCGGCACGGCAACCTCTACACCGGGCCGAACACCGAGGACACGCCGGCGATCGTCGAGGCGACCGCGTTCAAGAGTGGCATCGTGATCGCGCAGGTGAACGAGATCGTTGCCGGGTCCGGTAGTGCGCTGCCGCGGGTCGACATTCCTGGCGATTGGGTCGACTTCGTGGTGCAGAGCCCCGCGCCGCATTTCATCGAGCCGCTCTTCACCCGCGATCCTGCGCAGATCTCCGAGATCCAGGTGCTGATGGCGATGATGGCCATCAAAGGCATCTATGCCGCGTACGGCGTGCAGCGGCTCAATCACGGCATCGGTTTCGATACTGCGTCGATCGAGCTCTTGCTGCCGACCTACGGTGAATCACTCGGGCTCAAGGGCAAAATCTGCCGGCACTGGGCGCTCAATCCCCACCCGGCCCTCATTCCCGCCATCGAGGCGGGCTGGGTCGAATCGGTGCATTCATTCGGTTCCGAGATGGGCATGGAGGACTACATCCGAGCGCGACCGGACATTTTTTTCACCGGTCCCGACGGCTCGATGCGCAGCAATCGCGCCTTCTGCCAGGCCGCGGGTCACTACGCCTGCGACCTTTTCATCGGCTCGACCCTGCAGATCGATCTCGCCGGCAACAGCTCGACGGCGACCCTCGGCCGCATCGCCGGCTTCGGCGGGGCACCCAACATGGGAGCCGACGCCCGCGGCCGCCGGCACGCGAGCGACACCTGGCTCAAGGCCGGGCGCGAGGCCCGCGACGGGCTGCCGGGTGCGCGCGGCACGCCTCGTGGCCAGAAGTTGGTGGTGCAAATGGTCGAGACCTTCCGCGAGCACATGCAGCCCGCTTTCGTGGAACGCCTCGATGCGTGGACCCTCGCCGAGCAGGCGAAGATGCCGTTGCCGCCCATCATGATCTACGGTGAGGACGTCACCCACATCCTCACCGAGGAGGGCCTTGCCAACCTGTTGTTGTGCCGCACCGACGAGGAGCGCGAGCAGGCGATCCGCGGCGTGGCCGGCTACACAACAGTGGGATTGGGACGCGATCGCCGCATGGTCGAGAACCTTCGCGATCGGCGCATCATCCAACGTCCGGAGGATTTGGGTGTGGATCCCCGCCAGGCGACGCGCAACCAGCTCGCGGCGCGCTCGATGCGCGACCTGGTCGACGCCTCCGGCGGGCTGTATGCGCCGCCGGGACGCTTTCGCAACTGGTGAGCATGAAGGATCAATGCGCATGACGAGGTGGCCATGACCGTCGGGCCCGGCCTGGAAACGTTGAATTTCGAGTTCACGGGCACCCGTGTCGCCGGCACCTTCGCGCCTGTGCTCGTCGGCGTGGTCGGTTCCGGCAATCTGGAAGTGTTGCTCGAGCCCGGGGCCGAACCGGTCTGTCGCTTCACGGTGCAGACCTCGGCCCGCGGCTTCGGCACGATCTGGGAAGCGGTGCTGCGCGACTTCCACGACCGCCAGTCGCTCGCCGGTGTGAACGTGTCGATCCACGACATGGGCGCGACGCCGGCGGTCGTTAGCCTGCGCCTCGCCCAGGCCGCGGCGGAGCTCGGATGAGCCGCAACATCGCGTCGCACCGCGTCTGGGAAACGACGGGCCCCATGTGGGACCGCTTCGCCATCCGCAAAGCCATCCACGTGGTAGCGCGTCGAGCGCCCCTCCGGCGTCCGGCGGGCCGACGATGACGCCCTCGGCCCGCATCAGCTTTGCGGAATGCGCCGCGCGCGAACGCGTCGCCCGCGTGTTCGACGCCGGGAGCTTCGAGGAATGGCTGCCGCCTGCCGCGCGGGTGATGAGTCCGCACCTCGCCCTGCTCGGCGTGCCACCGGCGTTCGACGACGGCGTGGTGATCGGCCGCGCGCGCCTCGAGGGCCACGCGGTGTACGTCGCCGCGCAGGAAGGCGAGTTCATGGGCGGCGGGGTGGGCGAAGTGCATGGCGCCAAGCTGGTAGGACTCATGCGCCGCGCGCTGCGTGATCGCCCCGAGGCCGTCGTGCTGCTCGCCGAATCGGGCGGCGTGCGTCTGCACGAAGCCAATGCCGGCCTGATCGCGGTGTCCGAGGTCATGCGTGCGCTGCTCGACGTGCGCCATGCCGGCATACCGGTGATCGTGCTGATTGGGGGTGCGAACGGCTGCTTCGGCGGCATGGGCATCGTCGCCCGCTGTGCCGATTACGTCGTGATGAGCGACATCGGCCGGCTGGCGATGTCGGGGCCGGAGGTCATCGAGGCCTCGCACGGCGTCGAGGAATTCGACTCCCGTGACCGGGCGCTGGTGTGGCGCACCACCGGCGGCAAGCATCGCTACCTGCTCGGGGACTGCGACGCGCTGGTCGCCGACGACGTCGCGGCGTTTCGCGCGGCCGCGATCCACGGTCTCGCAGCCGGTCGCCCCCTCGATCTCGCCGCGCTCGAAGCCGAGCAGGCGCTGCTGGCGAGGCGCCTCGCCGAAGCCGCCGATGTCGACGACGCGATCGCGCTCTGGTCGCGACTGGGGGTTCCCACAGCCGCCGCCGTGCCGGACATGAATGCCGCGCAGGTACGCGCTCTGCGCGGCGACTCCGGAGCCACGCCGTGACCTGGACCGAGGTGGCCGAGCGACTTTTCGGCGACCGCCATGCGGTCGCGGCGGACGGCGATTTCCTGAGCGGATCGGCCGAGTTCGACGGCGATACCCTCGCCGTCGTGGGCAGCACCCACCACGCGCCGATCGGCTTTGCCCTGGCGTTGCGCCAGGCGCGGGTGGTGCTCGACACGATCGCGCAGCATCCCGGACGCGCCATTCTGCTGCTAATCGACACCCAGGGTCAGCAGCTGCGCCGCCATGACGAGCTGCTCGGTATCAACCGCGCCATGGCGCATCTCGGTTGTGCCATCGACCTCGCGCGGCGGCGCGGTCACCGAGTGATCGGCCTCGTGTACGATCAGGCACTGTCCGGCGGCTTCATCACCTCGGGCCTGATCGCCGATGCGTGTTACGCCCTTCCCGATGCCGAGATCCGGGTGATGCGCATCCCGGCCATGGCCCGCGTGACCAAGCTGTCGGAAGCATTGCTCACCGAGTTGTCGGCGACCAATCCGGTGTTCGCGCCCGGGGTGCAGAACTACGTCCGCATGGGTGGCATCGAGGCGCTGTGGGCCGACGATCTGCCCGGCTGCCTGCGTGCGGCGCTGGCCCACGCGCCGCGCGACGACCGCCGCGCCGAAGAGGGCCGGGCCCGCGGCGGCCGCACCCTGGCGGCGACGGTGATCGAGCGCGTGCTCGCGGCCTGACGCCAAAGCGCGCACGCTGCACCGCCATGGTCCCGCTACGCCGCCACCAGCTCGTCTGGATCACTGCCGACGCCTGGCGCCGGGTGCTGGCCGCAATGAGTCGCGCCGGCGATGCACACGTGCTGGGCTGTGTGCGGTACTGGGCCGCGCACGATCTGCCGTTGGTTGTGACCCGCCAGGCTCCGGGCTTTTCCGGCGTACGTGCCGGGGTACCGGTGGCCCTCGGCATCGCTGCACCATTGCGCTGGGACCGGCGCCGCATCGCAGTTGTGGTGGGGGGCTCCGACCTCCGCCGCTCAGGCCTCTTTCCCCGGGCCGAGGCGATCGGCCCCTTGCTCACCGCGCCGGTGCGCGCTGCTTGGCAGGCGACCTGCGCTGCACTCGAGCGCGCCGGGATCGACGCGCGGGTCTACGGGAGCTACGGGTGGGCGATTGTCACAGGCTTACCCTATCGGCACGCGCATTCCGACATCGACCTCGTCCTCGCCGTCGCAGGTCCGCTCCAGGCGGATGCCGCGATCGCCCAAATGCAGGCCGCGGGTGCCGCCACGCCTCGGCTCGATGGCGAGCTCGTATTCCCGGACGGCGCAGCGATCGCCTGGCGCGAGTGGGCGGCCTGGCGCGCGGGTAAGGTTGGACGCATGCTGATCCGGCGCCTCGACGGCGTGGGGTTGGAGTGCATGCTCGCCGCGGCAGAGGTTACCCCCTGAGCGAGCCGGGACCCATTCGGCACGGTGCACGCGACGCGGTAGCCTCGCCAGCGCGCGCCCGGGCGGCGGCCATCCAGCGGCTCGGTCAAGCGGCGGTCGCTGCGCTCCACGACGAGCTGGCGCTGGAGCCGAAGCCCGGCCTCGTGTCGTTCGTCGACAGCGGCAGTCACCGGGACATGGACGCGCGCACGTTCATGCGCAGCCTCTTCGCCCTGCGCCGCGCCTTCCCTCGCCTCGCCGCGCTCGGCGCCGACGGCGCGGATTTCGCCCGGCTCGAGCGCGAAGGGATCGCAGCGGAGGGGCGCATGATGGCCGCCACCGGCGGCGTCAACACCCACCGCGGCGCGATCTTCACCTTGGGGCTGCTGTGTGCCAGCGCGGGTTTCCTGGCGGCCCGCGGCGTGCCGCTCAATGCACCGGCATTGCGCCATGCGTTGCTCGAGCGCTGGGGCGATGCGCTGGCGTGCCGGCGCCGCGGCGCCACGTCGCACGGGATCGGCGCTGCCCACCGCTTCGGGTTGTGCGATGTCGGCACGGCGGCGGCGCGCGGCTTCCCGGTACTCTTCGAGGTGACGCTGCCAGCTTTGCGGACGGCGCTGGCACGCGGCGCAACGCCGGAAGACGCGCGCCTCGACGCGTTGTTCCACAGCATCGCGATCCTCGACGACACCAATCTCGCCCACCGTGGCGGCCTTGCGGGGTTGCGCTTCGCGCGCCGCGCGGCACGCGACTTCCTCACCGCGGGCGGCGCCAGCCGGCCCGACGGTCACGCCCATGCGCGGCGCGTGCATCGTGCCTTCGTCGCACGCAACCTCTCGCCCGGAGGCTCGGCCGACCTTCTC
>JBDSND010000140.1:0-32664 GCA_039915505.1 Casimicrobiaceae bacterium | reverse complement strand
TCGACGAAGCGGCCCTGCGGATCCACGATGCGCCAGGAGGCGAGGTTGTCCAGCGCCGTTCCCCATAGCACGGCCTTCTTGCCGCCGGCGTTCATGGCCACGTTGCCACCGATGCACGAGGCATCGGCCGACGTCGGATCGACGGCGAACACGAGCTTCTCCCGCTCGGCGACGTCCATCACCCGCTTGGTCACCACACCCGACCCTGCCTCGATGGTGGGCACGGGCTGCGGATGTCCCGGGAGGCTCGTGCGCTCGACGACGGATAGCCGCTCGAGCTTCTCGACGTTGATCACGGCCGACCGCGCCGTGAGCGGAATCGCTCCGCCGGTGTAGCCGGTGCCGCCGCCGCGCGGAATGATGGTGAGGCCGAGCTCGATGCAGCCTTCCACCAGACCGCGGACCTCGAACTCGGTGTCCGGCAGGAGCACCACGAAGGGATACTCGACCCGCCAGTCGGTCGCGTCGGTGACGTGCGACACCCGCGCGAGGCCGTCGAAGGCAATGTTGTCCTTGGCGGTGTACCGGCGCAGTACCCGCTGAATGCGACGCCGGAGCTTGTTGGTCTCGGCGAACGCGCGCGCGAAGCGATCGACGGCCGCGTGCGCGGCCTCGAGCAGACGCCCGACCTTGGCATCGCGCTCGGGCTCGTTCACGACGTACTCGGCGCGACGCTTCTCGATAGCCCCCAGACGGTGCCGCAAGGCGTCGACGAGCAGCTGCTGCCGTCGCGCGTTTTGCAAGAGGTCGTCCTGCAAGTACGGGTTGCGCTCGACCACCCAGATATCGCCCAGCACCTCGAAGAGCATGCGTGCGGAGCGCCCCGTGCGCCGCTCGCCCCGCAGGTCCGCGAGCAGTCCCCACATCTCCTCGCCGAGCAAGCGGATGACGATCTCGCGATCGGAAAACGACGTGTAGTTGTAGGGAATTTCCCGCAGGCGGGGCGTGGTGGCGTGCTCCGCCTCGTGCAGCAAGGGTTCGGTGATGGCGTTCATAGCAGGAGGACGAGTATAGCGAACGGGCCTGTTCGATCCCGCACGGCGGGATCGGCCCAAGGAGCAAGCCGTTCAGACAGGGCGCTTTCGGGAGCGTTCCAATGGTGGTTCGGTGCTGATGACGTCAAGGCCCGTGCTCGAAGCGCCGATAGCCCAGCGCTTCGGCGACGTATTCGACGCCCACTGCCTCGCGCCCGTCGAGATCGGCGATGGTGCGGGCGACCTTGAGCACGCGGTGATAGGCGCGCGCGGAAAAGGATAACCGGGCCATCGCGCGGCCAAGCAACGCCTGGCCCGCGGCATCGGCGGCGCAGATGCGCTGCACGTCGCCGGCGGCGAGACGTCCATTCGGGACGCCCTGGCGCGCCCGTTGCACCGCGCGCGCCACGATCACGCTATTGCGTACGGTTGCCGTGTCGGGTCCGTCGTCGGCGCCACCCTGCGGGGCGCTCAATACCTCGGGGGAGGCGGCCGTGACCTCGATGCCCATGTCGATGCGATCCAGCAAGGCGCCGGAGACACGGGCGCGGTAGCGGCTCACCTGGTCGGGCGTGCAACGGCACCGGCCGCTCGCGTGGCCCTGCCAGCCGCACGGACACGGGTTCATCGCGGCCACGAGCTGGAAACGGGCCGGGAAGACGCTCTGTCGCGCCGCGCGGGAGATGTGGATCTCGCCCGACTCCAGCGGCTCACGCAGCACTTCGAGCACCCGTCGATCCCATTCCGGCAGCTCGTCCAGGAAGAGCACGCCGTGATGCGCGAGCGAGATCTCGCCAGGGCGCGGGTCGCTGCCGCCCCCCACCAGGGCCACGGCACTCGCGGTGTGATGCGGCGCGCGAAACGCACGCACGCGCCACGAGTTGACTGTGAATCGCCCGGCGAGCGAGGCGACGGCGGCACTCTCGAGCGCCTCGTCTTCCTCAAGCGGCGGCAGGATCCCGGGGAGACGCTGGGCCAGCATCGACTTGCCCGTGCCGGGCGGACCGATCAACAGCAGGCTGTGGGCGCCCGCCGCGGCGATGGCGAGCGCACGCTTGGCTTGCGCCTGTCCGCGCACGTCGCCGAGGTCTGCCACGACCGCCCTTGGACCTTCGGCAGCGGGCAGCATGGGCGTAAGGAGGACATCGCCGGCCACATGGGCGCACACCTCCAGGAGATCCCGTGCGCCGAAGACCTCCGCCTGGCGCACCAGAGCAGCCTCGCCGGCGCTTTCCAATGGCAGCACGAACTTCCGCCCGGCACCGTGCGCGGCGATTGCCATGGGCAGCGCACCACGCACCGGCCGCAGCGCGCCCCCCAACGCCAGCTCCCCGGCGAACTCATGCTCCACGAGGGTGCGCGCCGGAAGCTGACCAGAGGCGACCAATATGCCCAGCGCGATCGGCAGGTCGAAGCGTCCCGATTCCTTGGGCAGGTCGGCCGGCGCGAGATTCACCGTGATCTTGCGCGCCGGAAACTCGAACCGGGCGTTGTGCAACGCTGCGCGCACCCGGTCCCGCGCTTCCTTGACCTCGGTGTCCGGTAACCCGACCAGGTTGAACGCGGGCAACCCACCGGAAAGATGGACCTCTACCGTCACCGGGGGCGCATGGATCCCGGCGAGGGCGCGCGAATGCAGCACGGCAAGGGCCATCGCCGGGGCCCTCGCCGCGGGCGTCAATCAGGAGCGCTGTGTGCGGAACGCGGCTATCGCGGCGGCAGGTTCGGGTCGTACCCGGGCGGCGGTCCGCCCATCGGGCTGGTAGAAGGCGAGCCGCCCGGTCCGCTTTCCCCCGGGGCGCCTGCGTTCCCCATGGAGCCGCCGCCGTAGCCGACGCCACCGCCCACGCTGCCCGAGCCACTGGCACCACCGCCGGATGGGTCGCCACCTGCGCCGCCGTAGTTGGGACCCTCGGGTTCCCCCGTCGGACCGCCGCGATCCGACCACGCGGGATCGTCTCGCCCGGTACCCGTCGAGACCCCCATGCGCGACTCAAGCTGGGTCAGGCGCCTTTCCAGCGCCTCGAGCTTCTCGCGCGTGCGCAAGAGGACCTGCGCCTGCACGTCGAATTCGGAACGAGGCACCACGTCGAGCCGCGCGAGGCCGTTGCTCAGCATCTGCTTCATCTGCTTCTCGATGTCCTTGGCCGGACTGTTCTGGAACGCCTGACCGATGCGGGCGGCGAGCTCATCCAATGGGCGTGTATTCATGGTGACAGGCTCCGGTGATGGCAATGCAGTGAGGACGATTCGAGTCTAACAAAGTTCACCCGAGCGCCCGCTAGGCCGGACGGACGAGCCGCGCCCCAGCGTCGTGCAGGCCCGTCCCGCGCGCGCACCGCTACGGGGCATCGCCACGTGCGAATCGCACACCGTGGCGTTCGGATCTCATCAAGATACTGATATTAAATGAGTTTACAGCATGGCACACCAAATGCTGTGGTGCAGCGGTCCCATCCCCAATACGACAAGGAAACCCATGCCCGCCTCTTCCTCGCTCGGCCGCTCAGTGGCTGCCGGCGCCTTCGCCGCCCTGATCGCCGGATCTGCCTTCGCTCAGACGCCTGCGCCCGCCGCGCCCGAGCCCGACTTCACGTTCACCGGCAACGTCGGCCTCTATAGCCAGTACGTCTTCCGCGGCATCTCCCAGACCAACGAGAAGCCGGCGCTACAGGGCGGATTCGACCTGGGGCACAAGAGCGGGCTTTACCTCGGCACCTGGGCGTCCAATATCAGCTGGGTCTCCGACGCCGCACCGGGAGCGTCGGCGAGCCTGGAGTGGGACGTATACGGCGGCTACAAGGGCGCGCTCTACGGCGACCTGGGCTACGACATCGGCCTCCTCTATTACTGGTACCCCGGCTCGTATCCCGCGGGCTTCACCAAGCCCGACACCCTGGAAGGCTATGTCGGTCTTACCTGGAAGTTTCTGTCGTTGAAGTACAGCTACGTGCTCAACAACAAGACGTTCGGCTTCCCCGATTCGCGCGGCAGCGACTACATCGACCTCACCGCCAACTACGACCTCATCGAAAAGGTCAGCGATGTCATCGGCAAGGTGACCCTGACCGGGCACGTCGGGCACCAGAAGTTCAGGCACTACGGCGACTTCAACTACACAGACTGGAAGATCGGCGCGTCGACGGAGCTCTATGGCCTGACCGCCGGCCTCTTCGTGACCGGTACCGACGCCCAGGACGCGCTCTACACCAATCCGTTCGGCAAGAAGATCGCCGACACCCAGGTCGTGGTGTACGTGCAGAAGACGTTCTGAACACTGGAACCTACGAAACCGAACACGTCAGCCTCGGAGACATCATGAAAATGGTCACCGCCATCATCAAGCCATTCAAGCTGGACGAAGTGCGCGAAGCGCTGTCCGCGATCGGCGTGCAGGGCATCACCGTTACGGAAGTGAAGGGCTTCGGTCGCCAGAAAGGCCATACCGAGCTCTACCGCGGCGCCGAATACGTCGTCGACTTCCTGCCGAAGGTCAAGATCGAAGCCGCCATCAGCGACGATCTGCTGGAGCGTGCCATCGAGACCATCGAGAAGGCCGCGAACACGGGAAAGATCGGCGACGGCAAGATCTTCGTCTTCCCACTAGAACAAGTCGTGCGCATCCGTACCGGTGAAGTCGGTGCGGAAGCGCTTTGAGGGGAATGCCAACATGAACCGATTGATTCCTCTCTTCGCGCTGGTCGCGGCCTGCGCCTTCGGCAGCGCCGCGGGCGCCACTGATTTCGCGACGGCTGCAGCGCCCGCTGCACAACCGCTTGTGCTCGCGCAGGCGACAGACGCAAAAGCCCCCGCACCGGCCGCTGCCCCGGCAGTTGCCGCCCCCGCAGCGAGCGCTCCCGCGGCAGATGCAGCGCCGGTGGCGGCAACGGCAGCGCCGGCTGCCGCCACGCCGACGCCCAACAAGGGCGACAACGCCTGGATGATCGTCGCCACCTTGCTCGTGGTCATGATGGCGGTGCCGGGCCTGGCGTTGTTCTACGGTGGCCTCGTCCGCTCGAAGAACATGCTGTCGGTGCTGATGCAGGTGTTCGTGGTCTTTTCGCTGATCGTGGTGCTGTGGATCGTCTACGGCTACAGCCTCGCATTCACCGAAGGCACAGCCTTCATCGGCGGCTTTGATCGCGTGCTCATGAACGGCATATTCAGCCTGAAGGACGGCATCGGCTCGTTCTCGACCGCGGCGACGTTCAGCAAGGGCGTGGTCATTCCCGAGCTGCTGTACGCGGCCTTCCAGGCGACGTTCGCCGCCATCACGGTGTGCCTCATCGTCGGCTCCTTCGCCGAACGGGTGAAGTTCTCCGGGGTGCTGCTCTTTGCCGTGCTGTGGTTCACCTTCGCCTACCTGCCCATCGCGCACATGGTGTGGTTCTGGTCCGGACCGGATGCGTTCACCGATGCCAAGGCGGCCGACCTCGCGACTGCAAAGGGCGGATGGCTGTGGGCCAAGGGCGCGCTCGACTTCGCCGGCGGAACGGTGGTGCACATCAATGCGGGGGTCGCAGGTCTCGTCGGTGCCTATGTCATCGGCAAGCGTGTCGGCTACGGTCGCGAGGCGATGGCGCCGCACAACCTCACGTTCACGATGGTCGGTGCGTCGCTCCTGTGGGTGGGCTGGTTCGGCTTCAACGCGGGCTCTGCGCTCGAAGCCGGCGACGTCGCGGCGCTCGCCTTCATCAACACTCTGGTCGCCACGGCGGCGGCGGTGCTGGCGTGGATTACCGGTGAGTGGATGGCGAAGGGCAAGCCGTCGATGCTCGGTGCCGCATCGGGTGCGGTGGCGGGACTCGTGGCCATCACCCCGGCGTGCGGTTTCGTGGGCATCGGTGGTGCGCTCATCCTGGGGTTCCTCGCCGGCTTCGTATGCCTGTGGGGCGTGAATGGTCTGAAACGCATCCTCGGCGCCGATGACGCGCTCGACGTGTTCGGCGTGCATGGCGTCGGCGGAATCCTGGGCGCGCTGCTCACCGGCGTGTTCGCCGCACCCAGCCTCGGCGGCCAGGGCGTCTACGACTACGTGGCCAACAAGGTCGGCGACTACGACATGGCGCATCAGCTCTGGGTGCAAGCCCAGGGCGTGCTGACCACGCTCGTGTGGTCCGGCGTCGTGGCGTTCGTCGCCTTCAAGATCGTCGATCTCACCGTGGGCCTGCGGGTCGTGGAAGAGGAGGAGCGCGAAGGTCTCGACATCAGCTCTCACGGCGAGTCCGCCTACCGCGTGTAGGCGTCGCCACCATCATGCGGCGCCGGCTACTCACCGGCGTCGCGTGAAGCGGGGGACCTCCTCCCCCCGCGCAGCAGCGAAGCAGGTTTCTCCTCAGTGGCCCTCTCGGGGCGCCTTCCCAAAGGCGCCCCGTTTTTTTTAAGCGGGCCGCGTCCCGCGAGCGATGGGGCATGGGTCGGCGGAGTCGACGCCCGCGCTCCGGCTACAATCCCCCGCGAACAGGGTGCCCACCGCGTTGCAGGGGCGTGCTGGCGCGCACCCCTCAGGAAGGGCGCGACGGTGCCGTTCTGCTCCGATTGCGCGACTACCTTTACCTTTACCTTTACCGCCGTTCCCATCGTGCCGATGATCACTCCTGCGTACTGCCAGCTTCTCGCCCGCTACGCGCAATGGATGAACGCGCGTCTGCATGCCTCTGTCGCATCCATGGACGATGCGGCACGACGCCTGGACCGCGGCGCATTCTTCGGCTCCATCCTTGAGACCTGCAATCACCTTGTGTGGGGCGATCGCGTATGGCTTGCGCGGTTCACGGACACGGCAGCTCCTGCCGGCGACTTCGGCCGGGGGATGTTCGACGATTTCACCGCCCTGGCCGCGGAGCGTGCAACCACCGACCTGCACATGCAGGCGTGGGCAGCGACGGTGACGACGGTCTGGCTCGGCAGCACACTGCGCTACCGAAGCGTCGTCGACGGCCAGGACCGGGCGATGCCGGCGGCCATCGCGGCGATCCACCTCTTCAACCACGGCACCCATCATCGCGGCCAACTTACGACGTTGCTGTCGCAGGCCGGCGTCGATCCGGGCGTCACTGATCTCCCCTGGCTGCCGGGAATCGTGACGGTGGCCGGCAAGGCGGCGAGTTAAGGGCGGCCGCGCTTGCGCGCACGCGGATGGGCCGCGTCGTAGGCCTTGGCGAGGTACTGGAAGTCGAGGTGGGTATAGACCTGCGTGCTCGCGATGCTCGCGTGTCCGAGCATCTCCTGCACTGCCCGCAGGTCGCCGGACGACTGGAGCAGGTGCGAGGCGAACGAATGGCGCAGCATGTGTGGATGCACGTGCCGGCCAAGCCCTTGCAGTACTGCCCATTGCGCAAGTCTTCGCTGGATCGCCCGCGCCGTGATGCGCCGGCCGCGCTCGCCGACGAACAGCGCCGCCTCCCCTGGCGACGCCATGGCATCGCGATCGACCAGCCATGCGCCGATAGCGTCCCGTGCGGCACGGCCGACCGGCACGATCCGCTCCTTTGCGCCCTTGCCCCACACCCTGACCTCGCCGGTGACGAGATCGACCCGGCCGAGGTCGAGTCCAGCCAGCTCGGCCAGACGCAACCCCGACGAATAGGCCAGCTCGAATAGGGCCCGATCACGCCGCCCTGCCGGGTCGGTGGCCTCGATCGCCACGAGCTGCACGGCCTCGTCGGGAGACAGCGCCGAAGGCAAGCGCTTGGGGGATCGCGGTGCGCGCAGCCCGGTGCACGGGTTCTCGACGAGGCCGTGCTCCGTATCGAGGAGGAACCGATAGAACCCCCGCCACGCCGAAAGGGTCCGCGCGAGGCTCCGGCCCCCGAGGCCGCGCGCGTGCAGTGTCGCCAGGCAGCGGCGCACGTCCGCAGCACGTAGCGACGGCAGGCGATTGTCGCCGGCGAGATGCGCGAGCTTCGCCACGTCGCGCAGGTACGCGGTTCGGGTGTGCGTCGGCCGCGTGGCGAGGTGCCGGGCGTACGCGTCGAGGAGTGCCTTATCGGCGGGGTGCGGCGCGGTCGCTTGAGGATCTGACGGCATCGCGGGGGGCAGCGGACGCGGCACGAGATGCCGACGGCTCAGACGGCCGGCAGGTAACGTGCGGTAGCGACGCTGGCAAGCTCCGCCAGCCGCGTCAGATACATCGTGCCCATGCCGGGATAGAAGCGTGCCGGATCGTCGCTGGCGAGACCGAGCAGGCCGAAGGTATGCGAAGTGCGTAGCGGCAGGAATGCGAACGATACCGAAGTCGAGCCCTCGTCGAACCAGTCCTGCGATTCGAACGGCGGTTTAGGTCCGCAATAAGGTGCGCCGAGCTGATCGGTGTACTGCCGCAGTTCGTGGCTGGTGGCGGCGAGTTCCGGGAGGTACGACTGCTCGGGGACCTTGCCCCACAGGCGGCACGCCACCTGCGGGACGGCGAAGTCCTCGGTGAGGCTCTGGTAGAGCACCGCGAGCGTCGTCTCGAGATCAGGTGCAGCGAACAATGCGAGTGTCGAGCGGTGCAGTTTCTCGCTGATGCCGTCGTTCTCGCTGCCGAACCGGATGAGTTCCCGCAACCGTCCCTCGAGCTCGGTATTGCGCTCGCGCAGGGCGATGATCTGGCGTTCGGCGATGGGGATGGCGTGGCCTCCGTGCGGATGGGGCACGAAGATCTCGGCCATGACGTCGGCGTAATCCTCAAAGAATTGCGGGTTCTGCTTCAGGTACTCGGCGACTGCATCGGCATCCATCCGGAAGGGTCCTGTGGTTTTTTTGATCGGCAGCGGTGTGGTCAGGTCGATACAGCGGAGCGAGGGAGGCTCGCATCGCGGGCAGAATCGGGCTCGGAAAGCCATTCACCCCGAAATACGGTCACCGCCGGGCCGGTCATCCACACCGGCGCACCATTCGCGGGCCAGGCGATGTGCAAGGCGCCGCCGCGGGTCGCAACGGTGACCTCGCGATCGAGCCATCCACGCCGAATGCCGGCGACCACCGCCGCGCACGCTCCCGTGCCGCACGCAGGTGTCTCGCCGACGCCACGCTCCCACACGCGCAGCCGAATGTTAGCGCGATCGACGATGGCCATGTAACCCGCGTTCACCCGCTGCGGAAAGCGCGGATGCACCTCGACCTGCGGTCCCTCGGTGGTCACGGGTGCATGTTCGACGTCCGGCACGACCTGCACCGCGTGCGGATTGCCCATCGACAGGACGTGCACCTCGAGCGCGGCCCCGGCGACCTCGAGCGCATAGCTCGGTGCCTCGGCGTCGGCCGCGAACGGCACCGCGGCCGGCGCAAATCGTGGCACGCCCATGTCGACGGTGACCTGGCCGTCGTCGGTCAACGCCGGGGTGATCATGCCCCCGGCGGTCTCGACGCGAAGGACGCGCTTGTCGGTGAGGCCTTCCTCCCGCACGAATTGCACGAAGCATCGCGCGCCGTTGCCACACTGCTCCACCTCGCCGCCGTCGGCGTTGAAGATGCGATAGCGAAAGTCGGCATCGGGTCCGGTCGCCGGCTCGACCAGCAAGACCTGGTCGCAGCCCACGCCCAGGCGCCGGTCGGCAAGCCGGCGCAGCTGCTCACCGTCGAGGTCGATGCGCTGGCGGACACCATCGAGCACGACGAAGTCGTTGCCGAGGCCATGCATCTTGGTGAAACGCAGCTTCATCGCAGCCTTCCCAAGAGGTCGGCAATGGGCAGGTCGCCATGCTTCCTGAAATTGAGCCGGACACCATCCTGCACAACCGCCACGCCCACGACGTCATAAGCGGCAGCGAGCTTGCGGAGCACCCGCGACAACACCTGCTGAAGTGCGCCGAGATCGGCGCGTGCCTCCACTTCGACCCGGGTCGTGCCGGAGGCTTGAAGCATGACCGGCGTTGGGAGCTCGGCCGTCGCCACGGCGATCTCCTCGATGGCCAGCCGCGCATCGACGCTTTGAAGCGCAACGGCGAAGGGATTGGGATTGCGGACGTCGAGGAGGACCCGCGCCCGCAACGCGTCAGCGCTTCCCGTCACCAATCGCACCCCAGCGACGTCGACCTGCGGCGGCAGGGGACGCGGCACAAAGCTCGCGCAGCCGCCCATGCCGAGCGCGAGGACGAGCACCGCAGCCAGGCCGAAACGGAGACGCCAGGCCACGCGTGCAGACCCGCGGGTCGACGCGTCGCGCGCCCGAGGCGCACATCCAACGGGGGGGCCTGCCGAGAGAGTCGACACGGTCATCACGGCCAGTCGTGGTCGAGGCGCGCATCGCCCCAATGTTCGCGCAAAGGTTGATTTTCGCATCACCAACACCTGTCGTCACCCACGGCGCGCCGTTGACCGCCGGAACGCCACCTGCCGCGCTACGCAGGTTGTATGCCGCGGCGAGGGATGACAGCCAATTTCGACGCCCGTGCGCCTTGGCCGAGGGCGTCGATGTCGCCACCACTGCACTGCCGCGACTCGAGTCCGCGACGCGCGATCGGGACCCTTGAGCCGGCCGTTGCACCTGTCGCGGTAGGCCTGTTTTACCGTACAGTGGCAGCGTAGGCTGCGAGTCGAGCTGCGCCCTTGGTCGTCCGGTCACGATCAAAGGCCTAAGGTCGACGACTCTGACGGGCCGACAACGGAGCGGTTGTGACGGCCGCATGACGTAACGCCGTCCGCTGACGCGTTTTTGCCGATACCCCTAAAAGATCCAAGGAGTCCAGTGCGCGATGCCCGATGACGATTTCGCTTCGGTGCAGGGCCGACATCTGATGCAATGCTGGTCCGCCCAAGCCGACTACGCTCCGTTGCCCGTACGGGAAACCCGCGGCTGCTGGATCCATACCACCGACGGCCGGAAGATCTTCGACCTGCGCAGTGCCCACGAGTGCATCAATCTCGGCTTCAATCATCCCAAGGTCCTCGCCGCGATGCGCCGGCAGATGGAGAGCGTTGTCTACGTGACCGACGATTTTGCCACCGCACCTACCGCCGCGCTGGTCGAGAAGCTCGCCCGCATCACGCCCGGCGGTCCTGACAAGCGGGTGTTCCTGTCGCAGAGCGGAGCGGCGGCGGTGGAGGCAGCGGTCAAGGGTGCCCGGCTTCACATGTACAACGCCGTCATCAAGGGCGGCGCTCAAGTCGATGCGCCGATGCAGTATCCCTACCCCTACAAGATTATCGCGCGTTACAGCTCGTGGCACGGATCCAGCTCGGGAGCGGCGTCGGTCTCGGGTGATCCCCGGCGCTGGTTCCAGGAGCCGCTGACGGTGCCGGGCGTCGTCTTCGCGCCCGAGGCCAATCCCTACCGGCCGCTGTTCGGCAGCGGCGCAGAGGCGGTCCAGGCCAATCTCGACTATCTCGACTATCTCATCGAGCAAGAAGGCGGCTCGAACAAGGTCGCGGCGATGCTCGTGGAACCCGTCGTCGGCAGCAACGGCATCATCGTCCCCCCACCCGGGTACCTGCAGGGCGTGCACGCGCTCTGCGACAAGTGGGGCATCCTGATGATCGCCGACGAGACCATGACCGGCATGGGCCGTACCGGACGCCTGTTCGCCGTCGAGCACTTCGACGTGGTGCCCGACATCCTCGTCATGGGCAAGGCACTTGGCGTTTATTGCCCGCTCGCGGCGACGATCTTCTCGGAAAAGATCTCGCGCTCGTTCGACCACGAGATCTTCGGTCACGGCCAGAGCTTTTCGGGGCACGCTCTAGGCTGCGCGGCAGCCCTCGAGAGCCTGCGCGTTCTCCTGGAGGACGGCGTACTCGAGAACTGCCAGGCCATGGGCGAGTATCTAGGCGGCCGTTTGCGCGAGCTCGCGGAGCGGCACGTGTGCGTGGGCGAGGTCCGCGGGCTGGGACTGTTCTGGACCCTCGAACTGGTGCGCGACCGGACGACCCGAGAACCGTTGCGTCGCGCGACCGAGAAGTACACCCACACCATCGTCAAAGAAGTCGCCCTGCACCTGTTCCGGGAAAGGAACATCTACGTGCCCGCGGACAAGTTCGGGGTATGGGTCGTGCCGCCGCTTATCGTGACGCGCGAGGAGATCGACTTCATCGTCGCCGGCATCGATGATGCACTCACGCTCGCCGACGACTGGGTGCGGGCCGCAAACCGGGGGGATCACTAGAATGAGCAGTACCGTTGCACGGGCGATCGAGCTTGCGAGGAAGGATCGCGAGCGCAGCATCGAGGCATTGCAGGCGCTGGTGCGCATTCCCAGCCTCACCGGCGAGGAAGGCGCGGCCCAGGAGCACATGGCCGCCATGCTGCGCGCATTGGAGGCAAGGACCGAGGTCATCGAGCCGGATGTCGCCGCGATGTTCGAGCGCTTTCCGGAGGTGGCGCAGTACCCCACCCATTGGCAGCACGATCTCATCCTGCCCTACGCCGAGCTGCCGACCCTCGATGCCCTGCGCGCCAGTGGTCTCGAGGACGTGCTCAATTACCGCGGCCGGCCCAACGTGGTCGGCACCTTCCAGGGAAGCGGCGGCGGCCGATCGCTGATCCTGAACGGCCACATCGATACCGTCACCCTCGAGCCAGTCGGCGACTGGACGCGCGAGCCGTTCGGTGCCGAGATCGTGAATGGCCTCATGTACGGGCGCGGCACCTCGGACATGAAAGGTGGCCTCATGGCCGCCCTGATGGCGTTGACCTACCTGCGCGAAGCCGGTGTGGTCCTTCCCGGTGACGTCATCTTCCAGAGTGTGGTGAACGAGGAGCATGCCGGCAACGGGACGCTCGACCTCGTGTGCCGGGGCTTCACCGCCGATGCGGCGATCGTGCTCGAGCCCACCAACAACAGCATCGCGGTCAGCCATCCGGGCGGCCTGTACTGGCAGGTGACGGTCCCGGGCACGCCGCGGTCCCCTGGTGCCCGCTGGAAGAGCGGCATACTAGAAGGCGTCTCCGCCATCGAGAAACTGCCCGGAATCATCGGCGCACTGCTCGCCGTCGAGGCGCACTACAACGCCGCGCCGGACTGGAAGCCGGGCGCCGTCGCACCGTTCTCCCTCGTCATGGGCAAGGTCCTCGGTGGCCATTACGAAACGGTGACGGCGGCACAGGCGCTCCTGCGCGGTGGCGCCTACTTCCAGCCGGGCGTCGGCGACATCCAGGACGTGATGCACAGCTTTCGCGACTCCATTGCCGCCGCGAATCGCAAGGATGGCTTTCTCGCCGAACATCCCGCCCGCCTCGAGTTTCTGCATCATGACGACAGCACCCAGCAGCCACCGGACATTGCCATCGCCAGTGCGATGGCGACGATGCTCACACGTCACAACGCATCCGGCGAGATCGGCCCCGGGCCGTTCGCGTGCGACATGCGCCACCTCGTCAACCAGGGCGGGATTCCCGCGGTCATCTTCGGCCCCGGAACGATTGCCCAGGCGCACAAGCCCGACGAGCACATCGCCGTCAGCGAATACCTGGAATGCATCGAGTACCTCATTGACTTCATTTCGGCATGGTGTTCCTTGCCGCCGAACAATCGCCGCGATGGCTGACGCGACACCGGCTGCACGCCTTGCACAAGCGCGGAAAGCGCCGGCACCACCCACCGCTTGCCCGACCCTCTATCCACCCCACCCGAAGGAGTGTTCGTGATGAGAACGAAAACCTGGCAATCTTTCCTGGTTACGCTAGGCGCCATCGCCGTGCTGGCCGTCGCGCCCCCCGCCGGTGCCGCGGAGCCCAAGCGTGGCGGCACGCTCACCTACTCCTATCATCCCGAGCCCACGGCGCTGTCGACCATCGCCACCACCGCCGTACCGGTCGCGCTAATCTCCACCAAGATCTTCGAGAGCCTGCTCGAATACGAGGGCCCCGGACTCGAGCCGCGGCCGGGACTCGCCGAGTCGTGGACCGTTTCCCCCGACCACCTCACCTACGCATTCAAACTGCGCCCCGGCGTTAAATGGCACGACGGCAAGCCGTTCACCAGCGAGGACGTGAAGTTCAGCATCGAGAAGATCGTGCGGCCGCTGCACTCCCGCGGCAAAGTCCAATTCGGCAACGTCAGCGCCATCCAGACGCCCGATCCGCTGACCGTTGTGTTCAAGCTCGCGAAGCCGGTGCCGTTCTTCCTCAAGACCTTCCAGCCCAGCGAAGCGCCGATGTTCCCGAAGCACGCGTTCGTCGGCATGGATGTCGAGGACAGCAAGGCCGTCCGAGCCTCGCCCTTCATGCAAAAGCCTATCGGCACGGGGCCGTTCCGCCTCAAGGAATGGAAGAAGGGCGAATACATCATCCTCGAGCGCAACCCGGACTACTGGAAACAGGGCAAGCCCTATCTCGAACGCATCGTCATGCGGGTGATCCCGGATGCGGCGGCCCGTTCGATCGCGCTCGAGAACGGTGAGATCGATCTCGCCCCGATGTCGGCGATCGCCGCGGCCGACATCCAGCGCCTCGGTGGCCTGAAGAACATCGAGGTGAACACCCAGGGCAACGAGGGTCTCGGCCCCAACCTCTGGCTCGAGTTGAACCTGCGCGAGAAGCCGCTCTCCGACGTACGGGTGCGGCAAGCCATCAGTGCCGCACTCAACCGCGACAAGATCGTGGACGTGATCTGGTTCGGCCAGGGCAAGCCGGCGGTGGGGCCCCTGGTGTCGGGCAATCCGTATTTCAACAAGTCGATCAAGCCCTACGATTACAACCCGAAGCGCGCCAACGAGTTGCTCGACCAGGCCGGGTATCCGCGCGGGGCGAACGGCGTACGCTTCAAGATGACGCAAAACACCCTGCCCTACGGCGAGTCGTGGACGCGCATGTCCGAATACATCAAGCAGGACCTGTCCAAGGTCGGCATCGAGGTCGAGACCCAGAACCTCGATCTCGGGGGCTGGCTGAAGAAGATTTACACCGACTGGGACTTCAACATCACCAGCACCTTCAGCCACAACTATTCGGACCCCTCGATCGGCGTACAGCGCACCTTCGTCTCCTCGAGCATCCAGAAGGGCGCGACGTTCACGAACTCGATGGGGTACGTCAACCCAAAGCTCGACGAGCTGTTCGCTGCAGCGCTGATCGAGACCGACCCGGCGCAGCGCCGCAAGCAGTTGAACGAGGTGCAGGCTATCCTGCACGACGACCTGCCGGTGATATTCCTGATGGAGATGGCCTACACGCACCTCTGGAACAAGCGGGTGCATGGCCTCATCGCCAACGGCATATCCATGTACTCGAACTGGGACTCGGTGTGGGTTGAGTAGGGCAGCGGTTCCAGTCCGGAGCATCCGTCTTGCTCGCCTTCCTGGTGCGGCGCGTGCTGCAGCTCGTGCCGGTGCTGATCGCCATCGCGTCGTTGAACTTCTTCCTGGTGCACCTCGCGCCGGGCGACGCGGCGGAGATCATCGCCGGGCAGTCGGGCCATGGCACGCCCGAGATGATTGCCGCGCTGCGCCGGGACTTCGGCCTGGACCAGTCGCTCCCGCAGCAGTTCTTCATTTTCATCGGCCGACTGCTGCGGTTCGACCTGGGGATGTCCGCGGTCCAGCAGGTCCCGGTGGGCGACCTCATCGTGAACCGGCTTCCGGCGACGCTGCTGCTGATGGTGTCGGCCATTGCCCTCGCGATCGTGCTGGGAGTGCTGCTGGGCGTGGCGGCGGCGCGGCGGCGCGGCAAGTGGCTGGATCACGTCATTGCGGTCGGCGCCCTCGTCTTCTATGCAGTGCCGGTGTTCTGGTTGGGCCTGATGCTGATCGTGCTCTTCTCGATCGTCCTGGGTGTCCTGCCGTCGGGCGGGATGAGCGAGATCGGCACGGCGGGCACCGGCTGGAGCCATGTCCTCGACGTGCTCCGCCATCTGGTGCTGCCCGCCGCAACCATGGCCCTGTTCTACCTCGCGCTGTACACCCGGGTGATGCGGACCTCTATGCTGGAGGTGCTGTCGCTCGAATACATCACCGCGGCGCGCGCCAAGGGCTTGCCGGAGGGGGCGATCGCGTGGCGCCACGCCGTTCCGAATGCCATCCTGCCCGTGGTCACCCTGGCGGGCATCCAGTTCGGTCACCTCCTCGGCGGCTCCATCCTGATCGAGACGGTGTTCGCCTGGCCGGGCCTCGGGCGGCTGGTATTCGACGCTCTCCTGCAGCGGGATACGAATGTCCTCCTCGGCGTCCTGTTCGTGTCCTCGGTCGTCGTGGTGATCGCCAACCTCCTGGTGGACCTGCTCTACGGCGTCCTCGACCCGCGCATCGTCCATAAATGACAGGATTCCCCGCGTTCCTGCGCCGCTTTGCGCGCAACCGCCCCGCGCTCATCGGCGCGGTCTTCCTCGGCATCATCATGCTGGCAGCGATCTTCGGCCCGATGGTGTACGCCGTCGATCCCTTCGACATGGTGGGGCGGCCTTTCCAGTTGCCTTTCGGGAAATTCGCGCTCGGCACCGATGTCGCCGGACGCGACCTCCTGGCCGGCATCCTCGGCGGGGCGAGGGTGTCGCTCGCCATCGCGTCCGTCGCCACGCTCGGCGCGGTGCTCGTCGGCCTCCTGATCGGTGCCCTCTCCGGCTATTACGGGGGGCTCATCGACAACGTGTTGATGGCCATCACGGACTTCTTCCTCACGATTCCGTCGTTCGTGCTGGCGGTGGTCGTGGTCGCGATCTTCCAGCCCACGATCGTCACCGTGACTGCCGCGATCGCGGTGGTGTCGTGGCCATCGGTGGCGCGACTGGTGCGCAGCGAGGTGTTGAGCCAGCGCGATCGCGAGTACGTGCAGGCCTGCAGGACCATGGGCATGTCCAACGCCGAGATCATCTTCCTGCAGGTGCTGCCGAATGCCCTTCCCCCGGTCGTGGTCGTGGCGTCGCTGATGGTCGCGACCGCCATTCTCACGGAATCCGGGCTGTCGTTCCTGGGGCTCGCCGATCCGAACGTCGTCTCGTGGGGGTACATGATCGGCGTGGCGCGCAGTGCGCTGCGCACGGCCTGGTGGATGACCGCCATTCCCGGAGTTGCGATCCTGGTCACGGTCCTGGCGATCAACCTGGTCGGCGAAGGGCTCAACGACGCGCTGAATCCGCGCCTGCGCGAACGATGAGTTCCGTCACACCGCTTCTCGATGTCGACGGCTTGTCGGTGCGCTTCCAGACCTCGCACGGCGCGGTGCAAGCGGTCGACGCCCTGTCGTTCACCATCGCGCAGGGGGAAACGCTCGCGCTCGTGGGTGAAAGTGGTTGCGGGAAGTCGACCGCGGCACTCGCACTGACCCGCCTGCTGGCGCAACCCCCGGCAGACATTGCCGCGCGCAGCATACGGTTCGCCGGGCGCGAGCTCGTTGGCCTGTCCATCGATGAGCTGAGGAAGCTGCGCGGACGCTCGATCGCGATGGTGTTCCAGGATCCGGCCGCGTACCTCAATCCAACCCATCGGATCGGCCGGCAGATTGGCGAAATGCTCGAACTGCATCTCGAGCTCACCCGCTCCGAAGCGCGGGCCCGGGCGCTCGATCTGCTGCGACTGATCGGCATGCCCGCCGCGGAGCAGCGGATCGACGAGTATCCCCATAACCTGTCCGGTGGCATGCGCCAGCGGGTGATGATCGCCATTGCGCTGGCCTGTAATCCACAGCTGCTGATCGCCGACGAGCCCACGACCGCGCTCGACGTGACCGTCCAGGCCCAGGTGATGGCCCTGCTGATGTCCTTGAAGGCGGAACGCGGCATGGCGCTGCTGCTCATCACCCACGACCTCGGCATCGTCGCCGAGACGGCGCAGCGGGTGATCGTCATGTACGCCGGCAGGAAGGTGGAACAGGGGACCGTGGAAGATATCTTCCACGATCCGCGTCACCCGTACACCCGCGGCCTCATCGAGGCGGCACAGCGGCGCGACGGTGCGGAGGGAGACCTGGCGGAGATTCCCGGAACCGTCCCGTCTCTCGAGGCGCTGCCTGCCGGCTGCGCCTTTGCACCGCGTTGTGCGCATGCGTTCGCGCGGTGCCACGCTGAGCGACCGGCCCTGGTGCACCTGGGAAGCGGTCGCGAAGCGGCGTGTTTCCTGGTCGGCGAGCCGTCGTCATGAGCACGGTGCTCAAGGTCGACTGCCTGACCAAGCATTACCCCGTGCGCGGGGCGTGGTTCGGTCCGCGGCGGGTCGTGCATGCGCTCGACGCCGTCTCGTTCCAGCTCGGCGAAGGCGAGACGCTGGCCGTCGTCGGTGAATCGGGGTGTGGCAAGTCGACGCTCGCCAAGGCGCTCCTGCGCCTGACCGAGCCGGACTCGGGCAGCGTGCTTCTGGGGGGCACGGAAATCGCGCGTGGCAACGCCTTCGACGCACGCAGCGAGCGACGCAAGATCCAGATCGTCTTCCAGGATCCCTACGCGAGTCTCAACCCGCGTCGCACGATCTTTCAGCTTTTGGCCGAACCCATGCGCCTGCACGCCATCTGCCCGCGGTCGGAGCGCCGGGCGCGCGCCACCGCGTTGCTCGCGGACGTCGGACTCGGCGCGCCATTCCTGGATCGCCATCCCCACGAGCTGTCGGGGGGGCAGCGCCAGCGGGTCGCGATCGCGCGGGCGCTCGCCCTTCGCCCGAAGGTGATCGTATGCGACGAGCCCGTCTCGGGGCTCGATGTATCCGTCCAGGCGCAAGTGATCAATCTTTTGCGCCGGTTGCAGCGCGCGTCCGGAATCTCGTACATCTTCATCAGCCACGACCTGGGGCTGGTGTTCAGGATCGCCCACCGCGTCGCCGTCATGTACCTCGGCGAGATCGTCGAGCTGGGCGAGGCGAGCGCCATACGCGAGCGCATGCTGCACCCCTATTCGCAGGCGCTGTTCTCGGCGACGCCCATCGCGGACCCGGGAGCGGCGGCGAAGCGACCGCGCATCGTCCTTGCTGGGGAGCTTCCGAGCCCGATCGACCTGCCCTCGGGATGCCGATTCCAGACGCGGTGTCCTTATCGCCAGGACATCTGCGGCACCCGCGTACCAGAGCTCAAGGCAGTGGGCGACCGGCTCGTGCGGTGTCATTTCGCCGGGGAGCCCGGCTTTCCACCGCAGCAACCGGCGGCCGTTCGCGAGGGCAGCGCAGCTGCGGCGTAGGGATAAGCCGCGGCGGCCGGCCGGACCGTGTGATAAGACCGCCAAATTCTGAAATTTTGCTCAGACGTTGAACCGGAAGTGCATCACGTCGCCGTCCTTGACCACGTATTCCTTGCCCTCCAGGCGCATCTTGCCGGCATCCTTGGCGCCGTGCTCGCCCTTGCACGCAAGGAAGTCGTGATGGGCGATCACTTCCGCGCGAATGAAGCCTTTCTCGAAGTCGGTGTGAATCACGGCCGCGGCCTGCGGTGCGGTGTCGCCCACGTGGATGGTCCACGCCCGGACCTCCTTCGGGCCCGCCGTGAAGTACGTCTGCAAGCCGAGCAGCCGATAGCCGGCGTGGATCACGCGATCGAGGCCGGGCTCGTCCAGACCAAGGTCGGCCAGGAAGGCGAGCTTGTCGTCGCCCTCGAGGTCGGCGATCTCCGCCTCTAACGCCGCGCACACCGGCACCACGGGCGCGCCCTCGGCTTTGGCATGCGCCTCGACCGCGGCCAGCAGCGGATTGTCATGAAAACCGCGCTCACCCACGTTGGCCACGTACATGGTCGGCTTCATGGTGAGCAGGAATAACGGCCGCAGTACCGCGAGCTCCTCGGCGTAGAGGTCGGCGGTGCGCGCCGGTCGTCCCGCATCGAGCACCGCCTCGACCTTCCTGAGCGCGGCCACCAGCCGCTGCGCTTCCTTGTCGCCGCCGGCGCGGGCGGTCTTCTCGTTCTTGGCAAGCTGCTTCTCGACCGTGGCGAGGTCGGCCAGCGCGAGCTCGGTGTTGATGGTCTCGATGTCCGACACAGGGTTCACCCCGCCCGCGACGTGCACCACGTTGTCGTCCTCGAAGCAGCGGACGACATGGGCGATCGCGTCGGTCTCGCGGATGGTGGCCAGGAACTGATTGCCCAGGCCCTCCCCCTTCGATGCACCTGCGACGAGGCCCGCGATATCGACGAATTCCACCACCGCGGGCAGCACCTTCTCCGGCTTGGCGATGGCGGCCAGGGCGCCCAGTCTTGGATCGGGAACTTCGACGATTCCCACGTTGGGTTCGATCGTGCAGAACGGATAGTTTTCCGCGGCGATTCCGGCCCGGGTGAGGGCGTTGAACAGCGTGGACTTGCCGACGTTGGGCAAGCCCACGATGCCGCATTTGAGACTCATGGCGTTTCCTTGCGGGTGTGTAGGTCGAGCATGGCGCGCTCGAAATCACCGGCAGCGAGCGCCGGCCACGCATCCAGGCCCCGATCGATCGCCGTCTCGATCGCCGTGCGCTCGTCGGAGCGCGGCGGGCGGAGCACGTAGTCGACGACCGGTTGCTGGGGAATCTCGGAGTCGCGCGGGTGACCGATGCCGATCCGCAGGCGCCAGAACCCAGGTGAGCCGACGTGGGCGGTGATGTCGCGCAAGCCGTTGTGCCCGGCGTTGCCTCCGCCGAACTTCATCTTCACGCTACCGGGTACGAGATCGAGCTCGTCGTGCACCACCACTATCTCGTCAGGACCGATTCCGAAAAATCGGGTGAGCGCGGCAACCGCGCGCCCCGAGAGGTTCATGTACGTGCCCGGCTTCAGCACCCGCACATCGCCCTGGCCGCGGGCGACCATGCCGTGGAACCGTGGCTCGCTCACGAACCCGGCGCCGAGGCGTTCGACCAGGGCATCCGCGAACCAGAAGCCGGCATTGTGACGCGTGGCGTGGTGCTCGCGCCCGGGGTTGCCGAGCCCTACGACGAGTCGGATCGGTAAAGGCATGGTGAGGATGATAGAGGGTTAGGAGCCGGTGGCTGCGGCAGGTCGCGGCACGAAGCAAGACCGGCCTCGCAACCCGACGCGCACGTGCGGCAATAAAAAGGCCCGCCTGCTTTTCGCGCGGGCGGGCCCTTTGCAGCCGGCGAAAGCGAGCGTTACTTCTTCTTGTCGTCCTTCGCGGCTTCCTTCTTCTCGCCAGGCTTCGACTCGGCGGGCTTGGCCCCCTCGGCGGCCGGTGCCGCTTCGGCATCGGCGGCTGCTTCCTCGCTCTCCACCGCACGCGGGATCACCGCCGTGGCCACGACCGGGTCGAGCTTGCCCCGGGGGACGATGCGCACACCCTTCGGCAGGGTCAGCGCTGAAACGTGGATCGACGCCCCGGCATCGAGGTTGGAAAGATCCACCTCGATGTACTCGGGCAGGTCGCGCGGCAAGCACGCGACCTCGACGTCGGCCATGACGTGACTGACGATGGCGCTGGAGACCTTTACGGCCGGCGAGATCTCGGCGTTGACGAAGTGCAGCGGCACCTTCATCCGCACCTTGGTGTTGTCCTCGATCCGCTGGAAGTCGACGTGCAGGATCTCGTTCTTGAACGGGTGCATCTGCACATCGCGCAATAGCACGCGGCTCGACCCGCCATCGAGCTTCATGCTCAGGATGGACGAATGGAAGGCTTCGTTGCGTAGGGCATGGAACAAGGCGTTGTGATCGAGCTCGATCGGCTGCGGCGCTGTCGTGCCGCCGTAAACGATGCCGGGTGCGCGTCCCGAACGACGCAGGCGGCGGCTGGCGCCGCGGCCCTCGGTCTCGCGAGGAAAGGCGGTGAATTCGAATTGCATGGTAAAGCTCCTGGTCTGCGGCCTTCCCTTCTCGGACCCCGCGACGTCAATGGCACGGGCCGGACAGGTCGTCCGCGGTTGGCGACGGAAAGCCTTGAATTGTAACAGTATCCTTGCCATCGCTGCAATAAGCAGCCAGCTTCCGGTGGGAATGGCACCATCGGACGAGGCCCGTCGCGCCACCCCAGCGCCGGCGCGGCACGCCCCGCGGGACGGTAGCCGCGCGCTTAGGTTGCGCCCTTGATGTCGGCAGGTGTTCCCCGCTTACGTGAGTAACCGCCGCTCGAGGAACGGGGTGGAGGGTGGAGGGTGGGTTGGCGCAGCACGACGCTCGGGTCGCGATGTTCGGCTCGATGCGGCATGGGGACGTCAGGGGGAGCTCAGGCGGTCTTCCCGACTTCCTTACCCGCGACCGAATAGGTCACTTGCGCGTTGCGCGTCTTCTGGAAATCCTCCAGGGACTGTCCGCGCATCGCCGCATAGATGTGGAGGTTCGACACGCCGGTGGCAGCGCCGAGCTTCTCGAGCATGAAGAAGATCACCCCGTAATGTAGGAGGCCGCGCCAGTCGCGCCGACGAACGAGATCGCGCTCCTCGGCGCTGAGCCCGGCCGCCTCGAAGGTTGCCTCCGGATCCCGGCGGAAGGCCTCGCGATGCACCGGCTCGATCATCCGGTGGAGGTACTCGTTGATCCGGAACGCGTTCACGCTGCGCTCGAGCGTGAACGGGTACGTGCCCTCGAGGCGCTCGACGCCGCGCAGCTCACGTGCGATGTGTTCGCGCTGGCGCTCGGCCGCGGCGGCGATGGGATTTGAGGCTTCGACACCCTCGTAGATGGCCGTCGCGATGCCCGTCATCGACGGCAGGTAGTAGCTGCGATGCTTACACTGCACCAACGCGGGCAGGGCACCGCGCATCGTGAGCCACATGACCACTTCGGCGCCCTCGAAGCCGCCGAGCTCGGCGTATTGGGCGAGGGTCATGGAAGCAAGCTGCTCGGGATCGGATTCGAAGAGGTCGAGAAACCGGCTGTCCCACTCGGGGTTGTTGAACCCGGCGCGTTCGCCGTGAACCTGGTGTGACAACCCGCCGGTGGCGACGATCGCGACGCGCAGGTCCTCCGGATAACTCTCGATCGCGCGGCGCAGGGCCTGTCCCAGCTTGTAGAACCGGCGGGCGCTGGGGATGGGGATCTGGAGGACGCCCATCTGCAGCGGGACGAGCTTGGCCGGCCAGGCCGGTTCATGCGGGCAGAGCAATGAGAGCGGGGAGAAGCACCCGTGGTCCAGAGGTCGATTCTGGAAGAAGGACATATCGAACTCGTCCGCCATGAGCGAGTGCCCGATGTGCGAAGCGAGCTTTGGATGCCCTTCGATCGAGGGCAGGTCGCGCGCTCCACCACCTTCGTCGGCTGCATGCCACTCGGGTCCGATACCGAGCGCGAACGCCGAATAATGATCGAAGAAGAACGACGTCACGTGATCGTTGTAGATCAACAGCAGAACCTCTGGACGCTTGTCGGCGAGCCAGGCGGCGACCGGCGCGAAGTTCTCGAAGATCGGCGCCCAGACGGGGTCGTCCTGCTTGTTCTTGTCGTAGGCGAACCCGATGGTCGGGGTGTGCGATGCGGCGATGCCACCGACGATGCGTGCCATGCTGTGCTCCTCCGCGGATGAATCGATGCAAGTGTGCTGCCGGCGCCGAGCGAGACGTGCGCGATGTTCCGAGCGGGAGGGCCAATCGGGTCAGGCGCGGCCGTCGGCTCGGGTGGCATCGTCGGCATCGAGCTCCGCTTCTTCTTTCGATCGGGGCGACGGGGCGACCACGTCGGTCGCGCTGTCGATCTCGGTCAGCGCCTGGTTGCACATCGACAATGCACGGCTGACGTTGCCGTCCATGAGCTCGTCGCGGATCGCGGCAATGGCTCGGCTCATGCGTTGCACGAAGATCTCCGCTTCCTCGAGCTCGTGCGTGAGTCGCTCGAATCCCCTGGCATCGCCTTCGGTCTGCCCCCTCTCAGCCATCATGCGCTCCTTGTCTGTTGGACCTGAGCCCGGGCCCACGCCACGCAAACTCACCATCGCTCCGGCCAGCGGTCCGGGCGAGTCAAGCCGCGCTATGCTTCTCGCGACGACGCGCCGTCCGTTCGATTCTCGACCCTTCATCGACGGGCCCCAGCACGACGGTGACACGGTGTTCCTGCGAATCGTCGTGCAGGGCGATGCCTTGCTCAGGACGATCAAGCCGAATGCCGTCGAGTTCAACGTGGGCCACGCCGTGCGCGACGCCGCGCGGGTTCTCCACGCTGATTGTGTAGTTGGTGGCGCCATGGCGATAGCGGATCTGGAAACCGGACCAGCGCGGCGGGATGCAAGGGGCGATATGCAGGAAGTCCCCGCGTTTCGTCAGCCCCAGCATGGACTCGATCCCGGCTCGATACATCCATCCCGCCGCACCGGTGTACCAGGTCCAGCCCCCACGCCTGACGTGCGGCGGTTCGGCGTAGACGTCGGCGGCGATGACATACGGCTCGACCTTGTAGGCATGCACCCCCGCGCGGCTCGCCGCGTGGTTCACGGGGTTGAGCATCGAGAACAGCTCGGCTGCCCGTTCGCCGTCGCCAAGCTGGGCGCGCGCAATCACGCACCACACGGCCGCGTGCGTGTATTGACCACCATTCTCGCGCACCCCCGGTAGATAGCCCTTGATGTAGCCGGGATCCTGGGCCGTTTTGTCGAACGGCGGCGTGAACAGCAGCACCAGATCGTCGCCGGGTCGAACCAGGTACGCGTCGACCTCTTCCATCGCCCGCCGCGCCCGCGCGGGATTCGCCGCCCCCGACAGCACGCTCCAACTCTGAGCAATGGAGTCGATCCGGCACTCCGCATTGCCGGCCGATCCCAGCGGCGTTCCGTCATCGAAGTACGCGCGCCGATACCACGAGCCGTCCCAAGCCTGGCCTTCTACCGCCGCTTGCAAACTCGCGGCGTGCGCCCGCCAGCGCGCCGCTTGATCGGATGCGTCGCGGCCATCGGCTAGCGGCGCAAACCTTTGCAGCGTTGCGTAAAGGAACCACGCCAGCCACACGCTCTCGCCCTTGCCTTCATGCCCGACACGGTTCATGCCGTCGTTCCAGTCGCCATTACCCATCAGCGGCAGGCCGTGAACGCCGACGGGCAGGCTGCGGTCGAGCGCGCGCGCGCAGTGTTCGAACAATGTGCCGCTCTGCTCCGATACGGTCGGAGTGAAGTAGTGATCGTGCTGACCGGGCTCCAGCAACGGGCCTTCGAGAAACGCAACCTCCTCGTCGAGCACCGCCGCATCACCGGTCACGGCAACGTAGTGAGCCGCTGCGTACGGCAGCCAGATCAGATCGTCCGAGCAATGTGTGCGCACGCCGCGTCCGCTCGGTGGATGCCACCAATGCTGGACATCGCCCTGCACAAACTGCCGTGCAGCCGCGCGCAGCAGTTGCGTGCGCGCAGCGCCCGGCAGGGCCAGCGTCAGCGCCATCGTGTCCTGCAGCTGATCGCGGAAACCATAAGCCCCGCCCGCCTGATAGAACGCCGCGCGGGCCCAGATCCGACAGGCGACCGTCTGGTACTGCAACCACCGGTTCAGCATCAGGTCCATCGAGCGGTCAGGGGTTTCGACCTGCACGGTGCTCAAGATGCGATCCCAGTTCTGTATGACTTTGGCGAGAACCGTGTCGACGGCAACGGTGCGATAACGCAGTACGAGGTTGCGCGCACTCTCTCGATCGGCGGCCTGTCCTAGCAAAAAGACTAGACTGGCCTGCTGGCCCGGCTCCAAAACCAGCATCGTTTGCAGCGCGCAGCACGGGTCGAGACCGGCGCCGGATCGATTGCCGAGGGCGACCGAGGCGGTCAGTGCCGTGGGCTGGCCCGGGCTGCCGTTGCGTCCGAGGAACTCGCCTCGGTCACAGGTGTAGCTCGTTTGCAGCCCGCCGATGTCCGCGAATGCAATGCGCGCGCCGAACTCGTCGTGCAGCAGGTTGTGCGCAAAGACGGCGCCGGTGATGGCATCCACCTCGGTCACGATGTACGGCGCGCTTTTGGCGCGCACTGTGCCGAGCACCCATTCCACGAACGCGGTGATCGATAGACGGCGCGGCCGCGACGAATGATTGATCAAAGACAGGCGGGACAGTTTCACCGGATCGTCCCAGCTCACAAGCTGCAGCAAGTCGCACCCGATCCCGGCATAGTCCAGTTGAAAACGACTGTAACCTTGGCCGTGGCGAGCGACATAGGTAGCGTGCTCGATTCGGATCGGCGCCGCAGTCGGCGTCCATAGCTCGCCGCTATCCACATCCCGGATATAGACGGCTTCGCCGGGCGGGTCGCTGACGGGATCGTTCGACCAAGGGGTCAACTGGTTCTCGCGGCTGTTCACTGCCCAGGTGTAGCCGGCGCCGGTTGCCGATACCTGAAAGCCGAAGTCGGGATTGGCGATGACATTCACCCACGGCATCGGCGTGTGCTGCCGCGGGCCAAGAACGATCATGTATTCGCGGCCGTCGTTGGCAAATCCACCCAGGCCATTGAAGAATTCGAGCGGCGGCAATTCCGGCCCCAGCGCATCCTCCCTATGGCGCACGGCCGGCCGCGGCGCGCTGCCCGCGACAGCGTTGCGCCGCTGTAGACGGGCAATCTGCTCGGCAAGACCTCCGTGGCTGCTGATAAGCACCGCGCGCGCCACCGTGAGCAGGAGTGTGCGTTCGTCGCCGCGGAGCAGATCCGCACGCAGCACGAAGATGCGACCTAGCGGACCCTGCGAGTCCTGGCCAATGGTCGCGCGACTTTTGCGCGCCATGTCTTCCAAAAGGGTCTGCAGGTCCTGCAGGTAGGAGCTCGGCTTGTCGTTCAGGATCACCAGGTCGACCGCGAGGCCCTTCATCTGCCAGTACTCGTGCGCCCGCAACAATTGCGAGACGATGTCGCGGTCTGCGACCGCGTCAATGCTGAGCAAGACGATCGGGTAATCCCCGGAGATGCCGTGCGGCCACAGGCCTGCGGTACTCAACGTATTGCGCTCGAGCATAGCGCTCGACGGCCGAGCCAAAGGATCGGAAAAAAGGATGCGGCTGGCGAGTTCCTGGTACAGCAGCGCGTCGTTGACGTCAATGCCGAGATGGTGCAGCTGAACCTGTGCATGCGTGAAGGCAAGCATTGAAATTCGCTCGTACGTCGACGGGTCGTGATACTTGTCTGCAAGGTCGACGACCGCCTCGCGCGAGGCTGCGACCATCGTCGAGAAGACCGTGCGCACGGTCGCGCCCGGGGCTACGCGCACCCGTGTGCGCAGGCTTAGCACCGGGTCCAGAACCGGACCTACGGTGTTCGACAGGGGATGGGCATCGAGCACCGCCGCCGGCGTGCGGACTGATCGCCCGCGGCCGAGGAAGCGCGCGCGGTCGGTTTCGTACTCGAGACCCGCCGAACTGGCACGGTCGGGCGTCACGACGTGCGCGGCCCAGACGGTAGGTTCTTCCGCGGATCGCGTGCGGCGGGTGGCGAGAAGGCCGCGCACTTCGGGCACGAACTCGGTGTGCACGAAGAGATTCGAGAACGCCGGATGCGCCGTGTCGGCCGCCGCCTCGGTCAGCACGACTTCAGCGTACGAGGTGATCTCGATTTCGCGGACCCGAACACCGTTGTTGGTGATCGAGAGCCGGCGCACCTCGGCGTCGTCTTCGGATGAGACAATGACTTCGAGCGCGGTGGTGAGCGAGCCGTCGCGCCGGGTGAACCGCGCTCGATCCTCGGCGAACACCACGTTGTATTCATCCGGTTCGACCCGGGTGGGCTGATAAGTGGCCGACCAGAGGCCGCCACTGTCCACGTCGCGCAGGAAAAGATACGAGCCCCAGCTGTCGGTGGTCCCGTCTTCGCGCCAGCGCGTGATGAAGCGCGTGCCACGCTGGCTGTACCCTGAACCGGCCGCGGTCAGCATCACGGCGTACCGGCCATTGGACAGCAGATGGGTAGCGGGAATCGGCGTGTGCGCCGTGTCGAACTGACGCGTCGCCGGGTGGATGAAATCTCTGACGGGTGTGGCGGGCAGGTGCGCGAGGCTCGGACGGTGGTGGGCGACCTCGCGCGGCGGCCGCTCCTGGAGCAGCAGCTCAGCGGCGTGCGCCAGCGGATCGCGGTGAAAGCGCCGGCTCATGACGCCGTCACGCAACGCATTGTCGAACGCCACCAGAGAGATCCCCTGGTGGTGCGCCATGTAGGCGCGCACCACGGCTGCCGTCTGACCTTCAGCGAGTCGCTCCGGCGTGTAGTCGATCGCTTCATACGGTCCGTAGCGGCCCAGGCCCCCTTGCTCTTGTAGTTTGAGGAGATTGCGGGCGGCGGCCGGTGCCTCGAACATGGCGGCCATAGCAGTCGCGTACGGGGCAACCACGAGATTCTCACCCAGGCCCCGCTTCAAACCCAGGCCGGGCACGCCAAAATCGGAATACTGATAGGTGAGCGCACTATCGCGCTGGTTATAGGCGGATTCGGAGATCCCCCAGGGGATTGCATTGATCTCTCCGTATTCGATCTGTCGCGCGATCACGCCTCGACACGTCTGGTCGAGCAGTGTGCCGCGCGGCGTATCCAGAACGAGCGCCGGCATCAGATACTCGAACATCGACCCGGACCATGACAACAGGACCGGGCTCCGGTGAACGGTCGTCGACGGCCGGCCCAGATGAAACCAGTGCGTGGACGGGACGTCGCCCTTGGCAATGGCGACAAAGCTCGCCAGCCGCGCTTCGGAGGCGAGCAGGTCGTAATAGCTTTCATCAGGCGCCGCGTCGTCGACCCGATAGCCGATGGCGAACAGCTCCCGACTTGCGTCGAACAGGAAGTTGAAATCCATCTCGTCGACCAGGCGTCGCACGCATGTGGCCAGATCGTGAAGTCGCGCGACGTTACGTGCGCACGTCGAGCCCCACTGCACGACGGCTGCGATCGTGGCCTCCGGGGCCCGGCAAGCGCGGAGATCCTCGAGGACCGCTGGCAAAAGGACCTCCACCTCCCTGAGCGCTGCGTCGCCGCGCAGACGTCGGTCCAGCACTTCATGCAGAAGGGTGGTCGTTGCGCCCGGCGTCGGACCTCCGGTGGCGAGCTCAGGAGCGGGGGCAGTGGCCGGCGCCCGTTGCGTGACGAGCGCCCGCGCCAATGTCTCGACGTCACGTCCGCAGCTTTTGACATTTGCGTTGAACTCGGTCACCCAAAGCAACGTTTCGCTCCGCGTAGCATCGCCGCGCTCGTCGGCGTAGGTCGTCGCGATATCCATCAATAGTGCGGCCTGACGTGCCAGCGCATCCCAATGCCGGAGCCAGTCCGAAAAGTGCACCGGGGTGGCGCTCAGCAGCCGCTCGCAGTCCTCCAAGACGGCGTCGACCTGAGTGCGATTGACAATGAGCGTACGGCGATCGTCGGGGGACTCGTGCAGAGCAGCGCGGGCGAGGCGCAGCGAATCGCCAAGGCCGTCGAGCGAACTGCGGGCAAACAAGGGCTGGCTGACGCTCTCTTCGCAACCTTGCGCAACTGCGAGCAGGTGGCCAGCCAGATTGCCGCTGTCAACGGTGGAGACGTAGCGGGGATCGAGCGGCCGCAGCTCGCGCGTCTCGTACCAATTGAAGAAATGGCCGCGAAACCGCGGCAACTGAAGCAGCGTGGCTGATGTCGCTTCAATCCGATCGATGAGATCGGTCAGGCCGATCCAGCCGAAGTCCCGCGCGGCGACGCACGAAAGCAGATACAACCCGAAGTTCGTGGGCGAGCTACGATGAGCGACGATCGGTACCGGGGTTTCCTGAAAGTTGTCCGGCGGCAGTGCGTGATCCTCGGCTGTTACGAAGGTGGTGAAGAAGAGCCAGATCCGGCGTGCGGTGCCGCGCAATAGCGCTGCTTGAGCCGCCGACAACGGCTCGGCAGCGTCCTGCCTGGGAGGCAAGCTGATGAAGCGCATGGCGAGCGGTGCGCCCAGCCAAAGAACCAGAAACGGCGCCGCGTACGGAAACGCACTCGGATTGCGCAGCATTACGAGCGCGGCGCCAACGATGACGACAACGAACTCGATGCGCGGCGGCCACAGCGCGGTCGATAGAGACAGGTCGCTGCTGGCCTTGGCTTGTGCCGCCGTCACCCAGACCAGCAGTCGGCGGCGGGTGACGAAGAGACGGGTGACCGTCCGGATAATGGCATCGAACATCAACCAGGCCTGTTGCGCCAGGGTGATGAGGGAAATCAACGCGTGAGCCGCGGCGTGGCGGATGTCGGCAGCGAACGCTCGCAGATGGCTGGAAAGGAAAACGCCACGAGGGCGCGGCGCCAGCCCATGGAGCAACGACAGCAAGCCGGGAAAGGCAATGGCCGTCAGCGCGAAGGCCGCCCAGACACCCTGCGGCGCGGCCGCCTGCGACCAGCTCGCCAGCAGCAGCAGTACGCACGCCATCGGCGACAACGTGCGGCGCAGGTTATCGAACATCTTCCATCGATTGGTGACGGAGATTCCGCGCCCCGCACGTCCGAAGATCCAGGGCGCAAGTTGCCAGTCCCCTCGCGCCCAGCGATGCTGGCGCGAGGACGCTACTTGCGCGTTCGAGGGAAAATCGTCGAAGAACTCGACATCGCTCACCAACGCGCACCGGGCGAAGATGCCTTCGAACAAGTCATGGCTGAGCACGGCATTTTCTGGCACCCGGCCCGCCAGAGCTCTTTCAAAGATATCGACGTCATACAGTCCCTTGCCCGTATAGCTGCCTTCGCCGAACAGGTCCTGGTACACGTCGGATACGGCGGACGCGTAGGGGTCCAGTCCGGCCGGTCCGGAGAACACGCGCTGAAATATCGTGGCCTCGGCACGGGTCGGGAAAGCCGGTGTGACGCGAGGCTGCAGCACGCCATAGCCTTGCGCGACGCGGCGCGTCACGTCGTCCCACTGTGGTCGATTCAGCGGGTGCCCTGCTGTTCCGACCAGTCGTTTGACCGCGCCGATCGGCAGCCTGGTGTCCGCATCGACCGTGATGACGTACCGCACGCCGCCCGGAAGTGCTCGCGCCTTGCCGTCGAGCGGCATAAAACTCGTGTCCGTCGCGCCACGGAGCAGGCGGTTGAATTCATGCAGCTTGCCGCGTTTTCGTTCCCAACCCATCCATTTGCGCTCACTTGGATTCCACCTCCGAGCGCGATGGAGCAGGAAGAACCGCGTGGCGCCTGCGGCTTCGCCATTCATCTGCTCGGCGCATTCGTGGCGAGCGTTGAGGGCCCCGACTGCAGCGACCGCGACCGCAAGCAATTCGTCGTCGATCGCAGTGGTCTCGGCATCGGCATCGGGCCAGTCGGCGAGTAGCGCGAAGTAGACGTTGCCGTCGCGATTCGATAGGTAGTGCGTCTCCAGGCGCTCAACCTGCTCGGCGATCTCATCCTCGCTGCCGAGTAATGTCGGCATCACCACGAAGGTTCGCATCGCCGCCGGGATGCCGTCCTCAAGCGCCAGTCGTGGCAAGGCGCGCGGACCGAACACCGTCGTGACGACACGATGGGTGAGAGCAATCGCCATGTCGGACGCAGGCAACAGGCTGAGCAGGCCGAGCAAAGCTAACCCGGCCCCCGTCATCCCAGCCTCGAGGCTCGCGATAAGCGGGAGTGCCGTCAGGGCAAGCGTCAAAAGCACGATCGGGCCGAGATATACCGCCGCGGCATGCTCCCGGCAAGCACGTATGCAGCGCTCGCGCAGGCTGCCGCGGTAACCGAGTTCGCGCTCCAGTGCCCTTCTGCCGGCAGCGATCAGGTAGAAGCCGGGATCCTGCCTCCGGCGATCCGGTGCGTTGTCGCCGGCGACGACGTCGGTGCTGACCTTTCGAGTTATGCCAATGACCGCGGCCGCGACGTCGATCTCTGAACATGCAGAGCCGCGCGCAAGATCCTCAATGGCATGGCGGTAGCGATCCCGCGTGGCGAAGTCCATCCCGCCGAAGCCCGGATGTTGACGCAATGTTGCGTCGACCAGGCTCACCTCCTCGAAGAAGCGGCGCCAGTCGAACGCTGCGATCGAGCGCATGCTGGTGATCAGGTTGCGTACCGTGAGGTTGGCTGCAGCCTGGTCGGTATGCTGGCCTTGGACGATATCGTCCGTGCTCTTACCCTGAGCCCCGGATTCACGGTTGAGCCATTCGAGCAGCTCCGTTGTGTCGGCGGTCCGGTAGCGCAACCGCCGCACCATCTGTACGGCGAAGGCGGGCCACAAGGCAACCGAGCTCAGGCTTCGGATTGCGCTTTCGATCAATGCGGCGGGCCGTAGGCCCGCATCGGGGCGCAATTCATCGATGAACTTGTCCGCTACTTGCCGCGCGATCTGCGAACCGACGATGCGAACCGCCATGCGACGCAGGTTTTCGACCATGACGATGCGCAGCGAAATGGGCACTGCCCACAGTTCGCCGATCGTGAGGGGCTGCACGCGCTGGTAGGCGCGTACGAAGCGGATCAGCCAGTCGGCATCGAAGCGGCTGTCGGTATGAGCGACGATGGCCCAGACAAGCCCATACACGCGCGGATAGCCACGCAGAGGACCGTCGGCAAGCTTTGGAAGTTTTTTGTAATAGCCCGTCGGTAGATGGTCGCGAATATCGCGTAGCTGGTCCTCGACGATGTGAAAATTGTCGAGCAGCCACTCAGCCGCTGGCGTGATCGCAATCCGCTCTTGCGCCGCGCTGCCGATGAGCTTGTGGGCTTCGTGCAGAACCCGGCCGTTTTCTCGCACGCGCGGTACCAGCGCGCGCTCGTCCGTACGATCCTCGGTGACCGTTTGCGCGACCGCCAGGCTTTGCGCATGTTGCTCGAGCCGTTCAGCGCTGAACAGCTCTGCGCGGATCGGCGCCTCGAAATGGGCGAAGTCGGGCGGGCGATCGGGACGCCTCAGGCGACTGAAAATTTCCAAGTGGTTCCTTTTTCGAGAGCGGTCCGAATCCGCAGTGGGATCGGGCCTTGGTGATCCATGCCCCGCCCGGGCATTGGCCGCGGGCTGCCGCCGCGTACGTTGCCCGGAGGTGTGCCTGAAGGCGCCGGTTCCG
>JBDSND010000123.1:0-16253 GCA_039915505.1 Casimicrobiaceae bacterium | reverse complement strand
GCCGCATGCGCGAGGAGCGCACGCACGCGGCGATCGCGATACCGGGCGAGGTGCGCCGCGCTACGCGCGCCCCCGATCAGGCAGCGCGCGGCGGCGAGCGGAAGCTGCGCGGCCGCGAGCACGTTCACGGTGCGCCGTCCCGCGCGGAAACAGAGGCGCGAAGGGGGCCAACTCCATCGGCGGACCGCATGACCCGGTCCACAGAACTGGTCCCGCCCACCGGCATCAGCGGGCGACCACGGTCGCCCGTCGCAACGGAGGCGAGCGCGGCGCGCAACACGCCGCGCACCCTCTCGTAGGCGTCGGCGCGGGCTTGCGGATTCGTGGCCACGGTCACACCCTGCCCGGGACGCACGCCGTTCGGGACGTCGACGCGGCGCCGCGCGGCGTTGCCGGGGCCGTCGAAGCCGTGGAAGGTATCGGGATAGACCACGATACTGGCCGGCTCGGCGTTCCGCCGCAGGCGCTCGACCAGATCGATGCAGGGCCCGGGTGGCGTCCAGTCGTCCGCACCGCCGACCAGCAGGAGCAGCGGCGCAGCAGGGCGATAGCCATCCGACGCGCGCGACGCCGCGCCGCAGCCGGGGTAGAAGGCAATCGCGGTGCGGACGTAGGGTAGCGCGGCGCGCAACTGCCGGAAGTCGCGGACCATCGCATTCGCCGCGTTCATTGCGGCTAGCACGGTGCTGCCGCCGTGCGACCAGCCCAGTAGGGCGATGCGGTCGGACTGCACGTCGGGCCGACCCTGCAAATACTGGAGGGCGCCGAGCACATCGAGGGTGCGCGCCTGCTGGTTAATGGTGCGGTCGCGATACGATTGCGTGCAGATCTCCTCGACCCCACGACGTCTGAAGCTGTCGGGGAAGAGCACGACATAGCCCTCATCGAGCAGCATCTCAGCCATGCGCTGGTGGCGCGCCGAAAGCCGGTCACTCGGGCTGCGTGCCGCGGCATACAGACCGCCGCAGCCGTGGAGCGCGATCACCGCAGGCAATGCCCGACCCTCGCTGCCGGCCGGCCGCATCCAGACGGCGTCGAGCATTACGACGGCGCCACCGGGCTGCAGGCTCGCGAACCGCACCCGCTCCGTGATGGGCGCGGTATCGGCCACCACCCACCCGGCCTGGAGCATCCCGAGGCACAAGAGCAGCAGCGCCCGCGCACCGATCACCATGGCAAAGGCGGCAGGCGCGGCCAGGCGCGCAGCCGCGTGCCGAAGTCGAGTACGAGGCCCGCGCACACCGCAAGCCCGAGCCAATGATTGTGCAGGAAGGCGCGAAAGCAGCCTGTCCGTTGCCGGTCGCGGATCATGAAGCCGTGCCACAGCGCAATCGCCGCGGCTACCGCCAAGCCGGCGTAGTAGTACTCGCCGAAATAGCGCAGCTTGCCGACCCACACCATCGCCGCGAGGTAGATCGCGTAGCACGTCATCACCGCGGCGACGTCGAAGCGCCCGAACAGGATGGCCGAGGTGCGAATGCCGAGCCGCAGGTCGTCGTCGCGATCGACCATCGCATACTCGGTGTCGTAGGCAAGTACCCAGAAGAAGTTGATCGCCAGGAGCCCCCACCCGAAGGGCACCACGTCGTCGAAAACGGCGGCAAACGCCATCGGGATGCCGAACGAGAAGGCAACGCCCAGCACCGCCTGCGGCATGCTGAAGAAGCGCTTGGTGAACGGGTAGGCGATCGCGATCGCCAAAGCCGGCACGGACAGCAGGATGGTGGTCCGGTTGGTCGCCAGCACCAGCAGGAAAGCCAGGAGCGCGAGCACCGAGGCGACAGCCAGGGCCTCCCAAGGGGCGATCTCGCCGGTGGCGAGCGGCCGCGCAGCCGTACGTTTCACGTGCGGGTCGAAGCGCCGATCGGCCCAGTCGTTCATTGCACATCCGGCCGAACGCATCAACAACGTGCCCATCGTGAACACCACGAGTTGCACCAACGTCGGTCGGCCATTGGCCGCGATCCAGAGCGCCGCGAGCGTAGGCCACAGCAGCAGCAGCGTGCCGATCGGCTTGTCGAGCCGAATGAGGCGCTCGTACGCATCCAGCCGAAGAGCGATGCGCCTGCCCAGGCCGGACGTCCGGATCGATGCCGGTTCGCCCGGCGGCTCGCGCGCCTTGTCGCCGCCCCTCCCGCCGATCATAGCGGCAACGCGAGCTGCTTCTTGAGATCGCGGGGCGCGATTTCCTCGAGCAGGCGCTGCGGCGTCGCATAGCGCAACCGCACCCGCAATTCCCGTTTCATGCGCGCGTTCGAGATTCGCCGCGACTCGCCCATGAACGACAGCATCTGCGGTGCCAGGCGCTGCTCGGCTTCGTCCCACGTGACGCGCGGCGGGCGCGGCAGGTGATAGGCATCGGCGACGGCATCGAACCAAGCGCCCATCTTGAGCTCGGCATCGTCCGTCACGTTATAGGCCCGATTGGGGCGTGCGCGGAACAGCGCGGCCACCGTGGCCCGGGCGAGATCCTCGGCGTGGATATGGTTGGTGAAAACGTCTTCGTCAGCGGCGAGCACGGGCGAGCCGTGGCGGATGCGCGCCAGCGGCAGCCGCGTCGCGGTGTAGATGCCCGGCGCCCGCAGGATAGCGAGTTGCACGTGGTAGCGACCCGCCCACGCACGCAGGCGATCCTCCGCAGCGACCCGCCGGCGGGCACGCGGCGTCTGGGCGCGGCGCGGCCGGTGCTCGTCGATGCGCGCACCGGCGCAATCGCCGTAGACACCCGACGTTGAAATGTAGACGAAACGTCGTGGTATGCTCCGCGCCCGCGTCAGCGCCGCGATCAGGTTGCGCGTGCGCGGGTCGTCCCGGCCGTCGCTCGGCGGGGGCGCGAAGTGAAGGACGGCGAATGGCGCGGTGGCGAGCCGGCGCAGGCTGGCGAAACAATCGAGATCGCCGACGATCGGAGTAATGCCGTGGGCGCGCAAACGCGGCGCGTCGTCGCTACGGCGGGTGAGCCCATAGAGCCTGGCCTTGTGGCGCAGCATCGCGGCAGTCCGCAGCGCGACGTCCCCGCAACCGATCAGCAGTACCCGGATCACCGTCGCCTCGCCCGCAAGTCTTGCTGCCGCGCCCGGTCCTGCTGCGCGCGTTGCCCGTTTCGCCAGTCTGTCAGTCGCTCGATCGCCAAACGCCAACGCTCACGCAAACGCTCACCATGCCGCACCAGATTATCATAATGCCGAGCGATCACTCGTTCGCCTGCCAAGAGGGAGACACCGTGCTCGAGGCCGCGATGGCCGCCGATCTCATGCTGCCCTATGGCTGCCGCAACGGCGCATGCGGGACGTGCAAGGGTCGCATCCTGAAAGGCGACGTCGACTACGGCGCTCATCAGGCGGCGACCCTCACCGACGAGGAGAAGCGCAAGGGCCTCGCGCTCTTCTGCTCGGCGAGGCCGCGCACCGACCTCGTGATCGAGGTCAAGGAAGTCCGTCGCGTCGGCGACCTGCAAATCAGGCGCCTCCCCTGCCGGGTGGAGACCATCGCCAAGCCCGCCCCCGATGTCGCGGTGGTGAAACTCAAGCTCCCCGCCAACGAACGACTGCAATTCCTCGCCGGCCAGTACATCGATTTCCTGCTGAAGGACGGCCGGCGGCGAAGCTTCTCCCTTGCCAACCCGCCGCACGACGACGGTCTGCTCGAGATCCACGCCCGCCACATTCCCGGCGGCGCATTCACCGACCCCCTCTTCACCCAATACAAGGGTCGCGAGATCCTGCGCTTGGAAGGTCCGCTCGGCGCGTTCTACTTGCGCGAGGAATCGGACAAGCCGATTGTCTTCGTCGCCGGCGGCACGGGATTCGCACCGATCAAGGCCATGATCGAGCATGCGCTCCACCACCATCATGCCCGGGAAATGGTGTTGTACTGGGGTGCGCGGGCGCTGTGCGACCTCTACATGCCGGGACTGCCCTCGCAATGGCAGCAGGCACATCCGAACTTCACCTTCATCCCAGTGCTATCAGAGCCTGCCGCCGCGGACCCATGGCCGGGCCGGACGGGCCTCGTGCACCAGGCTGTGCTCGACGACTTTCCGGATCTCTCGGGCTACCAGCTCTACGCGTGCGGCGCGCCGGCGATGATCGAGGCGGCACGCTGCACTTTCACCCGCGACCGCGGCTTGCCCGAGGGCGAGTTCTACGCCGACAGCTTTACCTACGGGGCCGCTACGGAATAGGCACCCTGAACGCCCTGCCTCGGGCGACGGCGAGCCGGCCGTCGGCGATGCCGAACAACACGGGCAACTCACGCAGGCGGGCGTGATCCCGGAGCCAAGCGGCAACCCCGGAATGCTGCGCGGCCGTCGCGAGCGCCGCGACCCTTCCGGCGAGAACTGCGCGGCAAGATACGAAAGCGTCAATGAAAGCGGCGGCGACCCCGCCGCAGTATTGCGGTTGCCGTGGCTGCCGGCCTTATGCCGTGCTGCTGGCCGTTGCTGCTGGCCGTCGCCCGCGGCCGCAGGTTTCGAGTTCGCCAGTCGGCCCCCCCCGTTCAGCTACACGTTGCCGCAGGCGGGTAAATCACCAGCCCCTTCCAGTCTTTGCTTCCAGCGCTCCCATCCCGGTGCGACGCGCCCAAGCAGCCGCCAAAATGCGGGCCAGCTTGAGGTGATGCGCGTCTTTGATCCTGAACAGCTCGTCCTCGATCGCGATCTTCATCTGATTGTGCACGTCCACGTCGAGCGTCCAGTCGACCTTACGCTTTGCACGAACGATGTCGTCAATGGCTACGGCACCCGTAGGCCGCCACTTCTGGCTCGGCGGCAACATGTGCGGTTCAGCTTGGAGAATCGCTCGTAGAACACGGGGTCCTTCGTCCAGGTGCTCGGTGATGGTCCGGCGAACTCTGTTTGCGATGACCTCGGCCAGCCCCTCCGGACTCTTGAACGTCAAATCAAAACAATCGGCCAACTATCCGGCCAAATGAGCGACCTTTTATTCGCATTTGAACAAGCTATTTATTTGATATATAATGCAATATGAGTACATTTGAACCGGACATTAAACCGGACAATGAAGCGGTCCTGGACCGGGGTGGCCACGTTGGACTAATGGAGCCGCTCCTGATCGGTCAGGATTCGCGCCATCGCCCAGCGCTGACCGATTTTGCCCTTGACCTGGTGCAGAAGAGCGCTGGATTTCGGCGCTCCCTGCCCGAAAGCCTGCTGGCCTCGCTCGCCGATCTTGTGCGGTCGATGAACTGCTACTACAGCAACCTGATCGAAGGCCACGACACGCACCCTATCGATATCGAGCGCGCCCTAAAGGACGACTACAGCAAGGACGCGAAGAAGCGCGACCTCCAACTCGAAGCGAAAGCGCACATCTCGGTCCAGCAATGGATCGACAGCGGCGGCCTAAGAGGCCGCACCCTCACAGCGGGCTCCATCTGCGAGGTCCACCGTCGCTTCTGCGGACTGCTGCCCGATGACCTGCTGTGGGTCGAAGATCCGACGACGAAGAAGCGTGTCAAAGTGCTCCCCGGCGAACTGCGCGATGGTGATGTCAAGGTTGGAAATCACGTCGCGATCAGCCCGCCAGCCGTACCGCAATTCTTGCAACGCTTTGAGCAGGTCTACAGCGGCCTCGGCAAGACCGAAACCATCCTTGCGGCGGCAGCGGCGCATCACCGGCTCGTCTGGATTCACCCGTTTCTCGATGGAAACGGCCGCGTTGCCCGATTAATATCGCATGCGAGCCTGCTTGAAACACTTGATACCGGCGCCGTATGGTCGATCGCTCGCGGCCTCGCGCGCAGTGTCGATGCGTATAAGAGCCACCTTGCTGCCTGCGACCTGCAGCGGCGAAACGACCTCGATGGCAGGGGCAACCTGAGCGAAGAGAGTCTCGCGGAATTCACGCGCTTCTTCCTCACAACCTGCATCGATCAGGTCTCCTTCATGGAGTCCCTCATGCAGCCAGATCAACTGCGCACCCGCATCCTGCTGTGGGCGGAAGAGCAAATGCGCCTCGGCAATCTGCCGCCGAAGTCCGGCGCCGTCCTCGAAGTCGCGCTCTACCGGGGTGCACTTCCGCGCGCCGACATACCCGCCATCGTCGGCACCGGCGAGCGCAACGCCCGCCGCGTCATCGCCCCTCTGGTTGCATGCGGCGTGCTTAGGTCCGACAACTCGCGCGCGCCATTGCACCTCGCCTTCCCCGCCACACTCGCATCTCGCTGGATGCCGGGATTATTCCCGGAAAGGGCGACGTGATGCCTGAATCAGACTCGCCGCCGCGACTGACAGTCGAAATCGCGCCCGTATTACGGCTTTTCGCTGGGGAGAATTTGGGATTGGCGCCCTCAGTTTCCTGGTGAGTGAGGAATACCAAATACATACCCGAAAACCCGAAAAAAAGACAAGAGGTGCAGCCGTCGAAAATCCCTGCCGGACACGCACGTAAGGGAGCTTGCGGAGTCCATTGTTGACAATCTGCTGCCCCAGGAGCAGATTGGACGTCCGTTCTTGTCGAAGGGAGGTGTCATGAAACTTGCAGTCACGCTCTCGGCAGTCGCACTCCTCGCGTTGGCGCCGACGATCTCGGCCTGTGAGCTCGATGAAACGTCCGCCGCGGCATCGCCCGCGATATTCGGACAAGGGTCGAGTCCCATCGCGAGCAAGGCACCTGCGCAAAAGTCATTCAAGACCACCGTGGCGAAGGCTCGCGATACGCGCGATGCCCGCACGGCTTCCGCGCGAACCGGCACCGCGGCTGCGGATACCAAGGTCGCCACCGCCGCTTCCGGCGCGACCAACTGAACGGAAGGTGACGGTGTAGGGCGCAGCTAACGGTGGGGGCGTAGTTGCCCCGATCGGTGCCGCATGCCAGTGAAGCCCGCCTCGCGCGGGCTTTTTTTGAGTGGACTCCGCGCTGGTTGCGCCCAAGAGTATTTCGAGGGCGCGAGACGCGGCACGCATTAGCTCGCCGGGACGCGCGGATCTCGCGGATCAGGACGGTATGGGCTCGTCGCCGCCGGCGTTCTTCAGCGCCACCAGCGCCAGGTTGAGCGCCGTGGCAAGATGGGCGTTGGCCTCGGCCGTGCGTCCAAGGTGCACACACAGCTCGCCGAGCGCCACCCGCGTGGCGTAGGTGTCGTCGAGCGCAAGACTCGCTTCGAGATAGGTTTGCGCCTTGCCCCAGAGCTGCTGGCGCTGGCAGAGCACCCCCAGGGCAAACAGCAGCTTCGGATCCTGGTTGTGCTCGGTCAGCCAGCGCTCGGCAACCTCGAGCTGGCGCATCGCATCGGGTGGTTTGCAGGCAGCGAACGCGAGCACCAGTTCCGAGTTCCAGGATCGATCCAGCGCCCGCGCCAGGATGTCAGCCGCATCGCGATCACTACCCAGCGTGGCGAAGCTCTCGGCCGCCGCGCGCGCGACGCGAGGATGGCGTTGCTCCGCATCCGATAGGCCCTTCCAGTAGGTCCGCAGGGGCGCCAGGTCGTCCCGCCGCGCCTTGAGCTCTGCGGCGTGGGCCGTCGCCCGCAGCGCTTCTGCCTCCGCCGGTGAATACACCTTGCGCTTGACCAACTGGTCGACGAGAGGTGGCAGCTCGGCGTAGCGCCCCGCGGCCTGGCGGGCGCGCAGCTCGAGCCGCAACGCCGCGGTGTGAAGGCCGGCGTCCTTGCGCAGGCTCTCGAGGATGGTCAGGGCTTCGACCGGCTGGCCGGCATCGAGACGCATCTCCGCCTGCATCATGAGCCGCGGCACGGCCAGACTCTGCAGCTGCGCGTCGGGACGCGCGAGTAGGGCCTCGGCGGCGGCATAGTCACGCGTGTCGATGGCTGCCCGAGCGCCTACCAGCGCCGCCACACCCGTGCTCTGCGGCATCGCCAACACATCTTCGGCGAGCCGCCGGGCGCGTCCGTGACGACCTTCGAGCAGCGCCACGACGGCGGCGTCCTGTCCGCTGCGCACCCGTTCGAGCTGCTGTCGCCGGCGCATGCGGCGGACCTCGCGTGGCAGATTCAACGCCCCGCGCAGCACGCGCACGCCGGCGTAGAACGCCACGAAGCCGACCAGGACGAGCAGTAGGAAAAGGTTGAGTGCGATCTCGACCCTGTACGGCGGCGACACGAATAATGCATAGCCGCTGGTGAGGCGCAACGCGAGCGCGACACCGACCGCAGCGGCGGCGAGAAGCAGGAACCAGAAAAGGAAGCGCACGAAGGACCGGCAGCCCTATCGGCTGGGTTCCGCGCCGGAGGTGCGATTGGGCGCACGCTCGGCGGCCAAGCGAAGCACCCGCGCGGCATCGAGGGTGCGCGCGAGGTCCGGCAGGTCGGTGGACATGGGCGTCGCGGCAAGTTGTTTCAGGGTGGCCTGCACCGCCTGGACGGAAGGCGACCGCGTATCGTAGTACTGCCGCAGCCACTCGTCGGCGGCGCCGATGTCACTCTTGAACGTGGCGTTGTCGTGGTTCAGCAGGGCCACGCGCGCCGATAGCAGGCGCAGCTTCAAATTCTCGCGTAGGAAATATTGCTGGGGCGGCGGCACCAGCGGCGCAGCGGGTCGATCCGCGACCTCGATGCGCACGAGCTGCCGGATGTCAGCCCAGATCTCGCGTAATAGCCGTCGCCACGCGGGGCCGTCACCCGTGGGCACCGTGCTCTCCCGTACCGGATCCGGCAGACGCTCGTCCATCGCCAACGGCAAGGTGTCGACGGCCGTGGTCGCCTGGTCGAGTTTCACGCTCAAGCCGGCAACGTCGACATACGGCACTCCCTTGAGTCGATCGATGTCGCGCGCCAGTGCCCGGCGCAGCGGCAGCAGTTGCGGCTTGTCCAGGCGCTGCAGCTTGGCGTCCGCAAGCTGCATCGCGCCCAATGCGGCCTGCACGTTGCCCGCCAGCTGCAACTGCTGGCTCGCCACCAGCAGCACCTGCTCGATTTCGGAAAGCGCAATCTCATCGCGGGATGGCGCCATATCGCGATAGAGCGCCTCCAACGCCGCCTGCTGCTCCTGCGACTCGGCGAGGCGGGCTTCGAGCAGGCCGATCTTGGCCTGCGCGTCGCGCAGGTCCGACGCCATCTGGTTCTGCGACTTGGCACTCGACTCGCGGGCGACGTCGATGACGGTCAGGCGCTGCGCCACCTCGGTCCTCAGGAGGTGATCGGTGCGTCGCCCGTCGAGCCACACCGCCCCGGCGACCAACACCGCGACCGCCAAGGTGGCGGCGAGCAGGCCACGGGAGACGCTCCCGGGTGGCCGGTCGCGCGGGACTGCAGGCCTGGGCGCAACACCGGGCGCACCGGGCTCGACGTGCGGGAGGTCGGCGGCGGGATCAGGCGATGGGGACCGGCCTTGTTCGGGAGGAATGGGGTCGGCCATGGGCGGGAACCGGCTCGGAATGTTCAGGACCGGCACGGTCAGGACCGGCGCGGAGGCTCATTTTAGCAGGCGGTCCCGTCACGGCCGGGTGAACGGACGTGCGGCAAGTGGCGCGGCGTGCACCGCGAGTGCGCCGTTGCGACACCGGTTGCGACTACAATCGACGCGCCGATCGTGCGCCGGCCGCCGAAGATACACCGACGTCGCACCGCCTCCAGGAATCGGCGCCGCGCGGGATGCCCCGGCGGGTCGCCCCCCGTGATCGGAAGTCCACTACCGCCGATGATGCCGACCGCGCTTGTTCTGCTTGCCCTGCTGCTGGCGCTGGCCGTCGGCTTCGCCTGGGGCCTCGCGCGTCGGGGCCACGCGCCACCGGACCCCGATCCGGCGCCCGGTGCGCTGTCCTCGGCGCGCGACGACGGACTGTCGTCCGGCCGGCCGCCCGTCGCACCCGCGGCAATGGCCGCTGACCCGACGCCGCCGCGCGTAACCACCGAAAGCGAAGTCGAGCGTGGCGGCGCCGCCAGCACCGACGCGGAACGCGCCCGCCTGGTACGCAGCCTGGAAGCCGAGGCCGCCGCGCTGCGCCGTACCGGCTCGACCCAGGATGCAGCCATCACGCATCTCGCGGCGCTTGCCGATGAACGTCGCCAGCTCTTCGAGGCGCTGGCAGTCGAGCGCGCCCAGGTCGCGCGCTACCGTCAGCTCGTAATCGACATCGAGACGATGGCGCCCCCGCCGATCCTCGGCGGCCCCGGCGCGCCGGACGACCTGAAGCTGATCGTCGGCATTGGACCGGTGCTGGAGCGTATGCTGCACCAGCTCGGCATCACCACGTACCGGCAGATCGCCCGGTGGAACGACCGCGATGTCGACGACTTCAACGCGCGACTCGCCGAGTTTCCCGGCCGCATTCGTCGCGATGCCTGGGTGACCCAGGCGCGCGCGCTGCACCAGAGCGTCCACGGCCAGGCGCCCTAGTGTCCCGAATCGGAAGTTCGTTGAATAAACTTGCGACGGCTGCGGCAGTGCGAACTACCGATTCGGGACACTAGCCTCAACCCTGCCATCGATGATGCGCGTACGCGCGTCACCGGCGGCGTACCTTGCGCACCATGTCCCAGGCACAACACGTCGGCACGTCCAATATTTCCGCGGCATCGCTCGCCCCCATTGCCGTATTGACCCTGGTGTGGGGCTGCAACTGGCCGGTACTCAAGATGGGGGTCTCGGAAATGCCACCCCTGTCCTTCCGGGCCATGAGCCTGCCGTTCGCCGCCCTCGGGCTGCTCACGATCGCGCGGCTGTCCGGCGACTCGCTGCGCGTGCCGCGCGAATTCTGGGGCAGACTCACGGTGCTCGCGCTATTCAATATTACCGCCTGGAACGGTCTAATCTTGTTCGGCGTCCAGCAATTGCCGGCTGGCCGCAGCGCAATCCTTGCTTACACCATGCCGGTGTGGACCGTGCTGATCTCATTGTTCCTGCTGCACGAGCCGCTTTCGCGACGCCGGATCATCGGGCTGCTACTCGGCATGACGGGGATGGCGTTGCTGCTGCGGGAGGATTTCGCGCACCTTCGAGGCTCGCCGGGCGCGGCGCTGCTGATCATCGCGGCGGCAATATCCTGGGCGCTGGGCACGGTGCTGTTGCGCAAGTGGCGACTTCCGGTTGCGCAGAACACCTTGAGCGGCTGGATGATGCTGCTCGGTACCGTGCCGCTGGTCGTCGCCGCACCATTCTTCGCCCCGTGGCCGCATCCCGCGACGTTATCGGGGAGCGCATGGTTCGCCATCATTTACAACATCTTCCTGGCTGGCACCCTCGCACACTGGGCATGGTTCACCCTGGCCCGCACACTGCCGGTGGCGATCTCGTCGATGTCTTCCCTGCCGGTGCCGATCGTCGGGGTCTTCGGCGGAATGCTGCTTCTCGGCGAGCGTCCGGGGCCCGGTGAGTGGGCGGCGCTGGTGCTCGTGCTGGCGGCGATGGTGGCGGTGCTCTGGGCGCCGAAGCCGCCTCCCGCGCCCCTCGCACCCGATGACTAAAGCGGCGTCAAGCAAGGCCGGAAGCCTGGCCGGAGGTGCGTCTATGATGCACCGCATGGCCGAATCCGATTTCATCCGCACCCCGCCGCCGCGCCCCACCAACGACCGCATCGATCGCGAGACGTTGCGGCGCTTGCGCCGCTACGCGAGTCATCCCGGGGACGACATTACCACCGAGCTTCGCCGCCTCGACAAGGAGTGGGATGTCGAGCGGGCGGTGACCCTCAATGGCGCCACCATCGGCCTGCTGGGCCTGGCGCTGGGCATGACGCGCGACCGCCGCTGGCTGTTGGTACCCGGGGTTATGCTGTCATGCCTCGCGGTGAATGCGCTGCGGGGCTGGAGCCCGTCGGTGCCGCTGCTACGCTCGATGGGCTTTCGCACCCGCCGGGAGGTCGAGCGTGAGCGCTACGCCCTGAAGGGCATGCGTGGCGACTTCGACGGCGCCGCGCGGCGCTCGCAAGCGGCGTGGCGCGCCGTCCGCGACTAGGCTACCTGGCTTGCCGCTCAGGCAAGCTCGGCGATGAGGGTCAACGTTTCCTGGCGGACGAACCACGCATCGAGGTTCGCCTTGCACAGGTCGCCCATCGCCTGACGCGTCTCGCGGGTCGCGCTGCCTACATGCGGCAGGAGCACGACGTTGTCCATCTGCATGAGCGCTGCGGGAATCTTGGGCTCGTCGGCAAATACGTCCAGCCCCGCGCCCCGGATCGTGCCACGCTTCAAGGCATCGACCATGGCCGGCTCATCGATGATTGAGCCGCGGGCGATGTTGACGATCGTGCCCTCGGCGCCGAGTGCCGCCAGCACGTCGGCATCGACCAGATTCTTGGTCGCCGGCCCACCCGGGCAGGCCACCACGAAAAAGTCTGATTCCTCGGCCAGGGTCTTCACGTCCGGTACATAGCGATACGGCACGTCCTGCGGCTTGCGCCCGGTATACGCCACTTCCATGCCCATCGCCCGCACCCGCTCGGCGATCGCCTTGCCGATCCGTCCCAATCCCAGAATGCCGACGGTCTTGCCGCCGAGCCTGGTCGTGAGTTCGGGACCACGCTGGGTCCACGTACCCGCATGCACGAAGCGGTTGAGCCGCACGAAGCCGCGGCCGGTCATGAGGATCAAGGCCACCGCGACATCGGCGACGTCGTCGGTCAGCACGTCCGGCGTGTTGGTGACCTTGAGACCGCGCTCGCGGCAGTAGTCGACCGGCACGCCGTCGTAACCCACGCCGAACACCGAGATGATCTCAAGCGCCGGCAGCGCGTCGAGCAGGGAAGTCGGTGTCATCGTCCCACCGCCCTGTACCAGGCCGCGGATCACCGCGCCCTTGTCCCTCAGCAAGGCCTGCTTGTCGGAGACCTGCACGTAATCGTGGCACGTGTAGTCGGACTTGAGCGGGCCGTAGAGGAAATCGGGCAGCGGTGCGGTGACGATGATGTCGGCGGGCATGTGGGGCGCTCTGGGGCCAGGGAAGGGTGGGAAACCATCAGCGATGGCGGGAAACCATCAGTGGCGGGTGGAGAACCATTCTAGCAATCCGATCATGAGCCCGGCGTCGCCCGGGGCGGTTTCGACCACGTTGAGCCCGAGCGCCCGAGCCTGCGCGGCGATGCGCGGATGAGGCGCAAACGTCGGGTGCGCCGCCCAGCGATCGCGCGTCGCGGGGTCGATGATGGCCCACAGGTTGTCGAGGCCCTCGCTCGAGGTCACGGTCACGGCGTCGATCTTGCCTGCCTGGAACACCTCGACCAGGCCGGTGCCGTCGCGCGGTCGGTCGCGCCGATAGCAGGTGACATGATCGACCGTGGCGCCGCGTCCACGAAGGGTCGCGGCAAGGAGCTCGCGTCCGCCGTCGCCACGCAGCACCAGGACGCACTTACCGGCCGGATCGGCCAACTCGGGCAGGACCAGCATGCCTTCGCTGTCTTGCCGGTCGGTCGGAAAACGGACGTTCGTCAGGCCGAGGTTATACAGCGCTTCGGCCGTTCCCGGCCCCGGCGCCAGCGCCGGCAGCCCCGCAGGCCAGGCCGCGGGATCGGCGATGCCGAATTCCACCGCGTTCGCCGACACGAACACCACGTAGTCGTAGCGCGCCAGCGTCCCCTGCGCACGCTGCAACGGCGCGAGATCGTCGGGCGGCAGGATAACGATGGCCGGAAAGACCACGGGGCACCCGCCCACCGCAGCGACCTTGGCGGCGAACGCCGCCGCCTGTCGGGCCGGGCGCGTCACCAGGACGCCCGCGCCGGCAAGTGGCGACGCATCCCGGACGGGAGCGGCGGCCATGTCCCGGATCAGGCCAGGAACCGCTGCGCGCCGCGGGCGAGAAAATCGTCCGCGAGGGCGCTGCCAAGGGATTCCGCGTCGGCGAGGCTCGCGACCGGCCGTGAGAGATCGCCGCGCAGGATCTCGCTGCCATCACGGCTCGCCAGGAATCCGCGCAACCAGAGCTCGCCGAGGCGCTCGACCGCATACGCGGCGAGCGGCGTGTGGCAATTACCGGACAGCGCCCGCGCGAAGGCACGCTCGGCCGTCGTGCAGCGCGTGGCCTCGTGATCGGCGAGGGCCGCAAGAGCCGCGATAATGTCCGGGCGATCGGCCCGGCATTCCAGCGCAAGCGCACCCTGTCCGACTGCAGGCAGGCTTTCCTCGGGGTCGAGCGTATAAGCGATGCGCGACTCGAAACCGAGCCGTTTCAGGCCTGCCGCGGCGAGGACGATGGCGTCGTAGCGGCCCTCGTCCAGCTTGCGCAGGCGCGTGTTGACGTTGCCGCGCAGCGGCTCGATCCTGAGCAGCGGATCGCGCTCGCGTAGCTGCGCCTCGCGCCGCAGGCTCGACGTACCGATGCGTGCGCCGCCCGGCAGAGCCGCGAGATCGATGTAGTGATTGGAAACGATGGCATCGCGCGGGTCGTCGCGCGCAGTGATGGCGGCGAGCGTGAAGTCGTCCGGCATGTCCATCGGCACGTCCTTCAGGGAATGCACCGCGAGGTCGGCACGACCCTCGGCCATCGCGACCTCTAGCTCCTTGATGAACAGGCCCTTGCCCCCAATGTCGGCGAGCGCCTGGTCGAGCACGCGATCGCCCTGGGTGGTGAGGCCGAGGAGCTCGATCTCGCAGCGCGGATATAATTCCAGCAGAAGCGCGCGAACATGCTCGGCCTGCCACATGGCGAGGGCGGATTCGCGGGTCGCGATCACCAGGCGGCGCGGGGGTTGGGGAGCCATGACAAGCAGGAGCGCAAGGAAGTGCGGGAACGAGCGGCACCAGCCGGACGGGCCACGCGGGGGAAGCGGCGCGGAGCCCGCACGCCGTCGAATGCTGCGTTGGATTTTAGCATGCGTCGCCGCGAGTCCCGTGGCGCCAGCGTGGGCGCAACAGCCAGCCGCGACACCGCGCACGCACGCCGTCAACCTGCCGCCGGCGAGCGATCTCGCCGCGGACGCCGCGCAAAGCGGCGCGGCACGCATTCCGGTGCTGCTCTTCTTCGACCGCGGCGATTGCCCGTATTGCGAGCGCGCCTTGCGCGAGTTCCTGGTGCCGATGGCGACCGGCGAGGAATGGCGCGGGCGCGCCGTCTATCGCCAGGTCGAGATCGACCAACCCTTCCCCATGGCGGATTTCTCCGGCGCGAAGACCACGCATCGTGCATTTGCCGAGCGCCACGCCATCAAGCTCACACCCACGATCTACATCGTGGATGCCTCAGGTACTCCGCTCGGCAAGCCGCTGGTCGGCTTGATGACACCGGATTTCTACGGCGCGTACCTGGAAAACGCCATCGACGCTGCGACGAAGCGCTTGCGCGCGCTATGAGCACGGGCTAACAGCCGCGCACGTCGGCGCGGAGCCATCGCCCGCCTCGCACGCCTCGCACGCCCGGCGCGACCACCAGCAGAACCACGCGACCCGTTGGCATGGCTCGCATGTCCAGAAGGAGGTTGTATGCGCATCGTGATCACCGGCGGCGCCGGTTTCCTCGGTAACCGCCTGGCCCAGGCCATTCTCGCCCGCGGCCGCCTGACCGATACCACTGGACGCGAGCGCGAAGTGCGCAGCGTGGTGCTGGTCGATGTCGCCGCGCCGCGCGCATGGAGCGACGCGCGGATCGAAGTGGTCGGCGGCGATCTCGCCGATCCGGCGCTGGTCGGCAAGGTCATCACCCCGGACACCGACTCGGTGTTCCATCTGGCGGCGGTAGTGAGCGGACAGGCCGAGGCCGATTTCGACATCGGCATGAAGGTCAATCTCGACGTGACCCGGGTTCTTCTCGAGCGTTGCCGCGGGTGCGCAACGCCGCCCAAGTTCGTGTTCACCAGCTCGCTCGCCGTGTTCGGCGGCAATCTTCCATCGCCTGTCCCTGACCTTGCGGCCCTGACACCGCAATCCTCCTACGGCACCCAGAAGGCCATCGGCGAGCTCCTGGTGTACGACATGAGCCGCAAGGGCTTCATCGACGGTCGCTCCTTGCGCCTGCCCACGGTCACCGTGCGGCCTGGCAAGCCCAACAAGGCCGCGTCGTCCTTCGCGAGCGGCATCATTCGCGAGCCTCTCGCCGGGGTCGAGGCGATTTGCCCGGTCGGCCGCGATACCCGGATGTGGGTGCAATCGCCGCAGGCCGTCATCGACAACCTGCTGGTCGGTCACGAAGTGCCCGCCGATCGATTCAGCCATAGCCGTTCGATCAACGTGCCCGGCATCACGGTCGCGGTCGGTGACATGGTGGATGCGCTGCGCAGGGTGGCTGGCGAGGAGGTGGCAGCGCGGGTGCGCTGGGAGTTCGATCCCGCCATCGACCGCATCGTCTCGACGTGGCCGGCGGTGTTCGCGCCGAAATTCGGCGAATCGCTCGGCATGCGTGCCGATGA
>JBDSND010000120.1:0-16472 GCA_039915505.1 Casimicrobiaceae bacterium | reverse complement strand
AGGTACAGCGCCCCCAGCAGCAGCGCTGCGCCGAGATAGGGAAGTCCGCTCATGCCGATCGCGAAGGGGAGCATCGTCACCGCGACCAGGATGACCGTGTAGAGCACGATCATGAGCCGGGTGAACTGCGAGCCATGGGTGACGGGCAGCATCGGCAGGCCCGCGCGCGCGTAGTCGTTGGCGCGATAGAGCGCGAGCGACCAGAAATGCGGCGGCGTCCAGGCGAAGATGATCAGGAAGAGCAGCAGCGCCTGGGCATCGACACTGCCGGTCACGGCCACCCAGCCCAGCACCGGCGGCATCGCACCCGAGGCGCCGCCGATCACGATGTTCTGCGGCGTCGCCGGCTTGAGCACGACCGTATAGACGATTGCGTACCCCACGAACGTGCCGAGGGTCAGCCACATCGTCAGCGGATTCACGACCCCATACAGCATTACCAGCCCGACGCCCCCCACGACGCTGGCGAACAGCAGTGTTTCCGCGCTGCCGAGCTCACCGCGAGGCAAGGGGCGGTGGCGCGTGCGCATCATGACCGCGTCGATCTTCTGCTCGACCAGGCAGTTGATGGCGGCGGCCGCCCCGGCGACCAGCCCGATGCCCGCGGTGCCGAAAACGAGAGCGGTGAGGGGGGGCAGCTCCGGCGTCGCCAGGAACATCCCAATCACAGCGGTGAACACAATGAGCGACACCACGCGCGGCTTGGTGAGCGCGAGGAACTGGCGCAATCGGTCGTCGTGGAGGCTCAGCGTGGACATTTGGGGAACGCGAAAGAGGGGTGAAATGCGTGGCAACGCGTGGGTACGGGCAACGTCGGGACCATGTGCCCGATTGGCGAATTGTCGTCCGACGGAGGCGCAACCTCTGCCGAGGTCGGCGGCCCCCGGTCAGGATCCGGCCCAACGGCCAAGCTTCGCCCGCCAGCTCCCGGATTTTACCACTCCGCCCGACGTGCCTTGGGGGTACCTCTTAGCCGATCGAGGAAGCCCGCAGCAACCGTTTCAGATCCTTGGCCAGGCGCGCGATGTCGGGATCCTCCGGGTACTCGAGCACGAGATTGCCCAACGGATCGACGAGAACGATCGACGCACCGGCGCCCGGCAGACGACTCACGGCTGCCGGATCCACCCGCGCGGCGACGACGTCTGGATGCTCCTGCAGGAGGTCAGGCGCTGGGGAATCAGAGTCGGTCACGAGCCAGAGTCGAACCACCCGGTCGTACTCGCGTCCCTGGATCGTGCGCGCCTGGCGGGTTGAGTAGAGCGCCGTTCGGCACGCTGCAGCGCACCGTCCCGGCGCCGCGGTGATCAGCACCCACTTGCCGCGCAGGTCATCGAGGCGAAACGACGCGCCGCCCACGAGCCTGCCCGCGATCGTCGGCGCGGGGCCCACGACAAGCAGCCGGCCATAGTTGGTCTCCGCCGCCTGTGGAAAGATGAAGAAAACGATCGTGGCGATCACCATCGGGGCTGCGGCGACCGCGGCGATCAGCACCAGCGTGCGGCGCCCGCTCCGGGTGCGCGCCGACGACGGTGCTGACGCCGAATCCAGGGTCGGCGGGCCGGGATGATGGTCAGCCATGGCTCGGCGAATCGGCGGTGCGCCGGCGCCAGCGACGAGGCCAGTGCGTCGCTGCCCAGAACACCAGCGCGGTCAACGCGAAGGCGTACCACTGCAGCATGTACATGCGATGGGTATTCAACCCGAAGTCCGGCTCCGGCCAGGTGCGCCGCAGCGCGTCGCCCGCCGCCGCCGGCGCGGTCTGCTGGATCACGATGGGCAGGACGGGCAGGCGCGCGTTGGCCGAGAAGCGCGCGAGGTCCAGATGCTGCCACACCCGGGCGCCGACCGGCGGCGGCGGGCCGAGCTCCAGGTAGCCCGAGGGCGGCAGCTCGACCCGACCGGCGAGCGTGAGCGGTCCCAGAGGCGGCGGCACATCGGGAATCTCGGCGCGTGATCGACCCAGGGGCACCCAGCCCCGGTCGACCAGCACCGCACGGCCGTCGACAAGCAGCAACGGCGTCATCACCTCGTAGCCGGGCTGCCCATCCTGCACCTTGTTGTCGAGCAGGATCTGCCGCGGGGCATCGAAACGTCCTTCGAGCATGACCAGGCGGTAGCGCAGCGACGGCCAATCGGCCGGCTCGCGGGGGAGATCGTCCACTACCAACGGTGCCGCCACGCGGGCACGCTCGTATCGGGCGCGAAGATCCTGCTTGTCGTAAAGGCGCCCCCGTTGCCACTGCGCCGCGGCCAGACACAAGGCGATCACCGCCGCAACTGCAAGGGTCGGGACGTACCTTCTCATGCCGCCATGCCGCACACCCGGTGGTACCGATCGCTGTGCACGTCAGAGGATGCTTTGGACACGGACGTGGTGGCTGCCGCGCTGCATGTGCGAACGGCGGCGCGGCGCGATCGATGGCGTACCATCACCGGTTGCAGTTCGGTGCGACCCAAAGCAGATTCGATGAAAATCCTCGTCATCCTTGCCCTGATCGCGATCATTGCCAGCCTGTTCTCGGCGCTGGTGTTCCTCTATCGCGACAAGGGACACGGCACCCGCATTGTCAAGGCACTGGCGATTCGCGTCGCCCTGTCGGTAGGACTGTTTGGCTTTTTGATGATTGCACATTACGCGGGCTGGATCGGTCCCAACGGCCTGCGCTGACTTGTGCCCAGCGAAAAGCCGCACGGTGCGAGACGTGCGGCTTCGGTGCTGCAGCCCGCGCGGTCTACAACCAATAAACCAGGACGAAGAGCAGCAGCCAGACCACGTCGACGAAGTGCCAGTACCATGCCGCCGCTTCAAAACCGAAGTGATGGTCCGCGGTGAAATGCCCGCGCAGCGCCCGCCCCAGCATCACCGAGAGCATGATCGCGCCGATCGTCACGTGCAGGCCGTGGAAGCCGGTCAGCATGTAGAACGTCGACCCGTAGACGCCGGTGGAGAGCCGGAGATTCATCTCGGTCCAGGCATGGTGATACTCGTAGGCCTGAAAGCCCAGGAACGTGAAGCCCAGCAGGATGGTAATCAGCAGCCAGAGCGTCAGGCTGCCTCGATTGCCTGCCTTGAGGGCGTGGTGGGCGATGGTGAGGGTCACGCCGGAGGTCAGCAGGATCATCGTATTGAGCGCGGGAATCCCCCACGCCGCCATCGGCGTGAACTGATCGCGAATATAAGGACCCGTGGTCGGCCATCCGGCGACGAAGTCGGGCCAGATGAATTGCTTGGAGGTGAGCCCACCCAGATCCGGCAGGGCGAGTGCCCGAATGTAGAACAGCGCCCCGAAGAACGCCGCGAAGAACATGACCTCGGAGAAGATGAACCAGCTCATGCTCCAGCGAAAGGAGGTATCGACTTTTTTGTTGTAGAGATGATGCTCGGATTCGCCGATGACCGTGCCGAACCAGCCGAACATCATGTACACCAGCACCGCGAATCCGGCGAGCAGGAGCCACGGGCCGACGGCGATGTGATTCATCCAGAACGCGGCGCCCAACGCCATCATGAGCAACGCCGCCGAGCCGGTGATCGGCCAGTACGAAGGCTGCGGTACGAAGTAATAGGGCTTGGTGCCCGTGTGTGCTGCGCTCATCGACGACTCCCCAGTTGCTTCCCTATCTCAGGGTGCGGGATGCACGTCCCGCCTGCCCTGCCTGTTCGCTAGCCACCACCACCCTGGATGACGCTCCCGGTCTCGACCTCGAAGAAGGTATACGAGAGAGTGATCGTGGCGATGTCTTTCGGCAATGCTGGATCGATGACGAACACCACCGGCATCTGCCGGCGCTCACCCGGCTCCAGTACCTGTCGGCTGAAGCAGAAGCAGTCCAGCTTGTGAAAATACTGGCCGGCGTGCTGCGGCCCGTAGCTCGGGATCGCCTGGCCGGTAACCCGCCGGTCGCTGTTGTTCACGACTTCATAGGTAATCTGAGTGAGCTCGCCCGGATGGACGGGCCGCACCGTCTCGGCCGGACGGAACGTCCATTGCAGCTTGCGGACATTGGAGTCGAACTCCATGCGCACCGTCCGGCTGTAATCGATCTGGGTATTGCCCGCCTCGTCGGCGCGGGCAATCTCGCGCAGGCCGGTCACCTGGCAGATCTTTTCGTAGAACGGCACCAGGGCGAACCCGAACCCGAACATCCCGAGCACGACCACGCCGAGCTTCATCAGCAGGGTGCGGTTACGCTGGGTCTGACCGGGATTCACGACCGACTCTTCAGGGTCCGGCCGATGGCGATGACCAGGAACGTGACCACGGCGAAGCCCAGGATCGTCAGGCCGCCGTGATCGGAACCGAGCAGATGGGCCGCGAGCACCCCGACAAAGAACGTCACGGCCACCGACAGGAAGGCGAGCGCGGTACGGATATTCTTGCGGCGGAGGGGCGTATTGGACATGGCTTCGGCGGACGCCGCACGCGGCGGCATGTTCGTCACTTGACCTCGGGCGGCGTCTCGAAGGTGTGGTACGGCGCCGGCGACGGCACCGTCCACTCCAGGGTATGGGCACCGTCCCATGGCTTGGCCGGAGCTTTGGCGCCGTCGCCGCGGATGCACTTCAGCACGGCGTAGAGGAACACGAGCTGCGACAGGCCGAAGCCGAAGGCCCCGATGGTTTCGATCATGTTCCAGTTGGCGAACTGCTGGGCGTAGTCGGGTATCCGCCGTGGCATGCCAGCCAGACCGACGAAATGCATCGGGAAGAACGTGATATTGAACGACACGAACGAGAGCCAGAAATGCCACGTACCGAGGCGCTCGCTGTACATCGTGCCGGTCCACTTCGGGATCCAGTAGTAGACGCCGCTGAAGAAGGCGAAGAGGCTGCCCGCCACCATCACGTAGTGGAAGTGCGCCACCACGTAGTACGTGTCCTGGAGCTGGACGTCGACCGGCATGATCGCCAGCACCAGGCCGGTAAAGCCGCCGAGCGTGAACAGGAACAGGAAGCCCAGGGCGAACAGGAACGGCGTCTCGAAGCTGATCGAGCCCTTCCACATGGTCGCGACCCAGTTGAACACCTTCACGCCGGTCGGCACCGCGATCAGCATCGTCGCATACATGTAGAACAGCAGGCCGGCGGTCGGCAGGCCGGTGGTGAACATGTGATGCGCCCACACGATGAACGACAGGATCGCGATTGCGGCGACCGCATAGACCATCGACGCGTAGCCGAACAGCGGCTTGCGCGAGAACACCGGGATCACCTGGGAGATGATGCCGAACGCCGGAAGGATCAGGATGTAGACCTCGGGGTGGCCGAAGAACCAGAATATGTGCTGGAACATCACCGGGTCTCCGCCACCGGCGGCGTTGAAGAAGCTCGTCCCGAAATGGCGATCGGTGAGCAGCATGGTCACGGCGCCGGCCAGCACCGGCATGACCGCGATCAGCAGGTAGGCGGTGATGAGCCACGTCCAGCAGAACAGCGGCATCTTCATGAGCGTCATGCCGGGCGCGCGCAGGTTGAGGATGGTGGTGATGATGTTGATCGACCCCATGATCGAGGACGCGCCCATGATGTGGATCGCGAAGATCGTGAGATCCATGCCCATGCCCTGCTGGATCGACAGGGGCGCGTACAGCGTCCAGCCGGAGCCGGGAGCGCCGCCGGGCATGAAGAAGGTCAGCATCAGCAGGAGCGCTGCCGGCGGCAGGAGCCAGAAGCTCCAGTTGTTCATCCGCGCGAAGGCCATGTCGGGCGCGCCGATCAAGAGCGGGATCATCCAGTTCGCGAATCCAACGGCCGCCGGCATGATCGCGCCAAAGATCATCACCAGGCCGTGCATCGTGGTCAGGGAGTTGAAGAACTCCGGATCGACGATTTGCAGGCCGGGCTGGAAGAGCTCGGCGCGGATGGTGAGGGCCATGACCCCGCCCACCAGGAACATGGTGAACGAAAACCACAGGTACAAGGTGCCGATGTCCTTATGATTCGTCGTCGTCACCCAGCGCATGATCCCGGTGGGGTGGTGCGCGTGACCGTGCTCGTCGCCGGCGACGTGATCGTGGGGAATGCTGCTCATCGGTATCTCCAGGTTTCTCGGCGAATGCGTGTCGAAAGCTTGGGCGGCGCGATTAACCTCGCGCGGCCTTGATGTCCTTAGGCTGCACCGGTTCACCCTTGTTGCCCCAGCTCTGGCGGGTGAAATCGATCACCGCCGCGATTTCGGTGTCGGACAGCTGCTTCCACGACGGCATGGCGGTGCCGGCCTTGCCGTGCAGCAAGATGTCGACCTGGCCCGCGGGTGGTCCGTTCACGATCTTCGAGCCGGCCAGCGCCGGGAACGCGCCGGGCACGCCCTGGCCGCCCGCCTGGTGGCACGCCGCGCAATTGGACGCGTAGACCTTTTCGCCGCGGGCAGCGAGCTCCTTCGGATCCCAGGTCTTGTCCGGGTTGTCCGCAACCGCCGCGACCGCCTGCTTCTGCTGGGCAGTCCAGGCCTTGTAGTCGTCGGCGGACTTCACCTCGACGACGATGGGCATGTACCCGTGCTCCTTGCCGCACAGTTCGGCGCACTGGCCGCGGTAGGTGCCTAACTTGTCCGCCTTGAACCACGCGTCGCGCACGAAGCCGGGGATGGCATCCTGCTTCACGCCGAACGCCGGGATCCACCATGCGTGGATCACGTCGTTGGCGGTGATGAGCAGCCTGACCTTGGCGTCGACAGGCACCACCATCGGATGGTCGACCTCGAGCAAGTAGTGCTCGCCCTTGGGCTCACGGTTCTCGCGCTGCGCGAGGGGCGTGGCCAGGTTGGAATAGAAATCGAATCCATCCTGCACGTAGTCGTAGTTCCACTTCCACTGGTAGCCCGTCACCTTGATGGTGACATCGGACGCCGTGGTGTCCTTCATGGCGAGAATGGTCTTCGTCGCCGGCCAGGCCATGAACAGCAGGATCAGGAACGGGATGACCGTCCAGATCACCTCGACCAGGGTGTTCTCGTGAAAGTGGGCCGCCTTGTGCCCGACCGACCGGCGATGCTTGAACAGCGAGTAGAACATCACCCCGAACACGCCGATGAAGATGGCGACGCAGATCCACATGATGTAGTTGTGGAGCGCGTACATCTCCCGCGCGATCGGCGTGACCGGGTCCTGCAGGTTGTAGACCGCGTGATTGAGAGGAGGCTTCGCCGGGGCCAGCTGCGAGGGCATGCCGCCTCCCGCAGGTACCTGTGCATGCGTCGGTGTGAGGGCCGCGGTCGTGAGCAGCAGCACACCAAGTGCCGCGGTGACGATGCGACGGATGCCACGGCCTGCTGTGCGGAGGTAGGTCTGGCGGGTCATGCAACCGTTTTCTGCTTCCAACTTTGCTCCCCAGTAGCCCAATCGTCCTATCGCGCCGCCAGGAGCCGGCGCAGCTCCGTCGCGACCCGCGAGCGCTCTTCATGCGGCAGCGCCTCGCCAAACACCACGGCTTCGCCGGCGAAGCACAGCTGGAGCCGCGGGTGCGGTCGCCACGGGCGCCGCTCCTCGGTGAGCTCGACCCGCACCCAGTGCCGGTTGAACTCGTGCTTCTGGTGATGCCCGTTCCACACCCGCTCGAGGATGACCCGGTCGGCCACCACCGTGAGGCGCTCCCAATCCCGCGACCGCCGCTCGACGTACCAGAATGCTCCTGCCAGGACGCCCGTCTCCACGAGTGAGTACGGTAGCACCGGCCAGGCGCCGATGACTGTCATCGTCAACCCTACGCCGAGCGAGAAGCCCGCGAGGATACCGAAAAACAGCCACCGCTGTCGCGTCGGCAATGCCCCGAATCGACGCGCGACAACGCAAAACTCGGCACGCTCGAGGTCGATCGACGGCGGGGGAAGGGCGGCGTCAGGCATTCATTGCACCCGGTCACCGGAATAGAACAGCGCTTCCGGCCATCGCGGGTTCAGGCGCGTCGGGCGCAATAGCCCGTCGCCGCTTCCGGCCACCGACTTGCGGGAGAGAGAGTGCGTCCAAGCCCCGAAATGTTAGCACGGAAGCCGCGTTCGCGTCCCTCGCTGGTGCACGACGAAACGGGTCAAGTGGTTCAGCAAACGCCGAGGGTCATGCATGCCGCCGCGGGCAGGCGAACGTCCCCGCTCGGCGCCCACGCACAGGTCGCCACGGCCGGCACGCCGATCCGCGCGGCAATCGCCGCAAGACTGGCCTCGGGCTCGAGCATGGCCGGGTCGATGTGGTTGCCTACCCATCCGGCCAGGACGAGCCCGCGGGAGCGGATGGCGAGCTCCGCGGCCAGGGCGTGGTGGATGCAGCCCAGACGCAGGCCGACAATCAGCAGGACGGGCAGGGAGAGCCGCGCCGCGATGTCGAGCATGTCGATGCGCGGCCCCAGGGGCACGAGCGGCCCGCCTGCACCTTCGACCACCACCACGTCGCTCTGCGTCGCGAGGTCGGCGTAGGCCGCGGCGATGCACTCGAGGTCGATCGTGATGCCCGCCTGTTCCGCCGCGACGTGCGGTGCAATCGGCGGGACGAAGGCGTAGGGATTGATGCTCGCCACGGCGGCGTCGACGTTCCCCGCCGCCTGCAGGGCGCGCACGTCGTCGGCGAGGGCCGCGCCCGGCTCGATGCCCGCCGCGACCGGCTTCATCCCGACCGCACGAACCGTTGCGCTGGCGAGGGCACGCAAGAGCGCGCACGCCACGAACGTCTTGCCCACGCCCGTATCCGTGCCTGTCACGAAAATGCCCCGGGTCACGATCGGCGCGGCTGGATCTGCACGATGGCGTGGCCGTCCGGGGTGCGCTTCGGGGCAGTCTTCCAGGCGTGTCCGTACACGACCTCGAAGGTCGCGGGAATGGATCCGTCCGCGCGCATGGCTTCGAGCGCAGAGACGAGGCGAGCCCACCGGTCGCGGCCGAGCAGACCGCGGGGCCGCGACCGGGTGGAATTGGTGGCGCCCAGCGCCTTCAGCTCGCGCATCATGGCCACCGGCTCGGCGTAGGTGAGGGTGATCCGCTCCATGTGCATCACCGGGTCGGCAAAGCCTGCGTGCACGAGCATGTCGCCGACATCGTGCATGTCGCAGAACCGGATCACGTGCGGCTTTGCGTCGACCTGGCGAAAGGCGGCGCGGAGCTCCTGCAACGTGTCGGGACCGAACGTGGTGAACATGAGCAGGCCATCGACGCGCAGCACCCGGTGCAACTCGGCGAAGGCGCGCGGAAGGTCATTCACCCATTGCAATGCGAGGTTGCTCCAGATGAGGTCGAAGGCGGCGCGCGCACAAGGAAGCGCGGCGATGTCCCCGGCCACGAACCACGGCGCGGGAGGCCCACCACCGAGCCACGAAGCCGCAAGACGGGCGAAGGCGGAAGGCCGCACGCCCTGACGCGAACGGGCCACGGCGAGCATGGGCAGGGCGAGATCAAGCGCGACGCGGCGCGCCGATGGATACCGTTCGCCGAGGTCGGCGAGCGCGGCTCCCGTGCCGCAGCCCGCATCGAGGATTGCCGCGGGCGCGAGCTTGACCACGTCGAGACGCTCGGCCATGCGCGTACCGACCTCGCGCTGCAGGACGGCGACCTCGTCGTAGCCGGCGGCCGAGCGCGCGAACGCCCGCTGCACCGCGCGCGGGTCGAGCGCATCGCGGGCTTCGGCCGGTGGCTCAGGAAGCATCGGCAAACTCCGCGAGGGTCTTGCGGAAGGCGTCGCGGTGCGACAGGAACGGTACATGCCCGGCACCGGGTATCCACCGGAGGGACGCGCGCGGCATGGCCGTGGCCAGCCAGCGGCTCGCGCCGGGCGGGATCAGGGTGTCGCGATCGCCCGCGACCAACAGCGCAGCCTGGCTGACGTCGTGGACCTCGGCGCGCAGATCCGCGTGACGGAGGATGTCGAGTGCGGCGACGAGAGCCGCAGGATCGGGCGCGCCGCGTGCGAAGAGCTGCTGGCGCATCGCCGCGAGCGTGGTGCGATCCGTATTTGCACCATGCAATTGCAGGGACAGGAAGCGCTGCAGGGTGAGGCGGTACGATGCCTCGAGCTCGTCCGCGAAGCGCTGCAGCACGGCTGCATCGATGCCGTGCGGCCAGTCCGGCCCGCACACGAACCTGGGCGTCGCACCGACGAGCAACAGCCGGCCGACCTGCGTGGGCGCGCACCGTGCCCACGCCAACGCCACCATCGCCCCCAGCGACCACCCGATGACCGGCAGCGCGGTCGCCTCCGCGAAGTGGGTCGCGAGGACGGCCACGATCCCCGCCAGGGTCACCGGCCCCGCCGAACGGCTATGGCCGTGCCCCGGAAGATCGACGACGTGGACCCGAAAGCGCCGTGCGAGGTCCGGCAAAAGAGGCGCCCACCACCCGCCGTGCATCGCCCAGCCGTGCAAGAGCACCAGCGGGGCACCCGTACCCACGCTCTCGACGTGAACGCTGCCAGCGGCAGCCCCGCTCGATGGCCCTGCCCGCGTCGACGGTTCGTCGGCGCTCATGGCCCAGGGCCGCCGGCCACCATCGCCGCCGGGCGTACAGCGTGCAGCGGTGCAAGGGCCGAGAGGGCCGCGACGAGCCGGTCGACGTCGGTGAGCGTATGCGCGGCGGAAAGGCTCACGCGCAAGCGCGCGGTGCCGACCGGCACGGTCGGTGGCCGGATCGCCGGCACCCACATGCCCCGCTCCCACAGCGCATCGGCAAGCCGTACCGCACTGGCGTTATCGCCGACCATCAGCGGCTGGATGGCGGTGCACGAGTCCCCCCAATGCCACGGCAGGCCCCGTGTGCTCGCCCGCAGGCGCTTGATCAGATCGTCGAGATGCGCGCGCCGCGCCCCGCCCGCGACGATGGCGTCCAGGCTCGCGAGCAGTCCGACGGCGAGCGCGGGCGGTGCGGCGGTGGTGTACGCGTACGCGCGGGCGCTCTGCACCAGCGTCTCGATGATAGCGGCATGCGCGGCGACGAATGCGCCCGCCACGCCCGCGGCCTTGCCGAGGGTGCCCATGATCACTAGGCGCTCCGATGCGAGCCCGCAGTGCGCTGCGCTGCCGCGGCCCTCCCCGAGGACCCCGAACCCATGCGCATCGTCGATGACCAGCAGTGCATCGAACCGCTCGGCAACCGCCAGCAGCTCCGCCAGCGGTGCGATCGTTCCGTCCATGCTGAATACCGCGTCGGTCGCGATGATCTTGCGCGGCGCAACGCTCTTCCCGAGTGCCCGCGCCAGCGCAGCGACGTCGGCGTGCGGGTAGCGCACGAAGTCGGCGCGCGCGAGCAACGCTCCGTCGTTGAGACAGGCGTGATTGAGCCGGTCGGCGAAGATCGCATCGCCGCGTCGCGCCAGCGCCGTCAGGATGGCGAGATTGGCGAGATAGCCGGTCGAGAACGTGAGCACGCGCGCGCCTCCGCCGGGGACGACGAAGGCCGCGAGCGCCTGCTCGAGTGCCTCGTGCGAGGCAAAGTGTCCTGCCACGAGGGCCGAGGCGCCCGCCCCGGCGCCGTACGCCGCAAGCCCGGCCCGCACCGCGGCCACGACCCTGGGATCATTGGCGAGGCCGAGGTAGTCATTGCTGGCAAACGACAGGAGGCTTCGGCCATCGACTTCGACGCGGGGACCTTGCGGCGATTGCAGGACACGGCGGCGACGCAGGAGGCCCGCGGTCGCGCGTCGGGCGAGTTCCTGCTCGAGCTCCGCAATCAGGTGAGCAGGTGCCCGCGGGTTCTCGGCCATGATGTTCCGGCCGGAGTGCCGGCGCCTCGTGGGTGCGGCGTGGGCCGGCAGTCAGGACGGCAGGGTTTGCGCCGTGATGCCAAGGCGGGCAAGCAGCGAGCGATCGGCATCGACCTCGGGATTGCCCGTGGTCAGCAGCTTGTCGCCATAGAAGATCGAATTCGCGCCCGCCATGAAGGCCAGCGCCTGGGCGGCATCGCCGAGCTCTCGGCGCCCTGCCGAAAGTCGCACGTAAGCACGCGGCATGGTGATACGCGCGACGGCGATCGTGCGCACGAACTCCAGCGGATCGAGCGCCGCCTCGCCGCCAAGGGCCGCGTGCAACGGCGTGCCCTCCACCTGCACGAGGTGGTTGATGGGCACCGATTCGGGATACGGATCGAGATTGGCGAGTTGCGCCACCAGTCCTGCGCGCTGCCGGCGGGACTCGCCCATGCCGACGATGCCGCCGCAGCACACATGCATACCGCTCGTCCGCACGCGCTCGAGGGTCTGCAGGCGATCGTCGTACTGGCGGGTGCTAACGATCTCGCCGTAGAACTCGGGTGCAGTATCGAGGTTGTGGTTGTAATAGTCGAGGCCGGCCGCGGCGAGTTGCTCCGCCTGGCCTTCGCGCAGCATGCCCAAAGTCGCGCAGGTCTCCAGCCCGAGCGCCTTGACCGCCTGCACCATCGCCAGTACCGGCTCGAGGTCGCGCTGCTTCGGACCGCGCCATGCCGCACCCATGCAGAAGCGAGTCGCGCCGTTGGCCTGCGCGGCGCGAGCGGCGGCCACCACGTGGGCCAGCGGCACCATCGGCTCGTCCGCGACGGTCGTGTTGTATCGGCGCGCCTGCGGACAGTAACCGCAGTCCTCGGGGCAGCCGCCGGTCTTGATCGACATCAGCGTGGACAACTGCACCTGGTTCGCGGCGTGGTGCTCGCGATGGACCTGCTGCGCACGATAGAGCAGATCGGCGAACGGCAGATCGAACAGCGCCTCGATGGCGGCGACCGACCATCGCTGCGGCGCGGAAGGCCGGGGGGCGACCTTCACCGGATCGATGGTCGTGCTTTCGGGGTATGGCATTGCGCGAATCTCCGGCTTAGCGTGACGGCGTCCACCGTGCGCGGCATCACCCGCGGTGCGCCAGACTGCAGACTGCATCCACGATGACTCCAGAGCATGAATGCCCCGTGGCACCGAGTGTCGAGTCGGGGTTCCCCCTTGTCAAATCATCGAGAGCGCCGATTTGACAGGATTTGACTGCGCCAGCGCCTGGCATCGGCCCAGGCGATTTGACAGCGACGACGGCGGAACGCGGAGTCCCGGATGAACGCGCGAGTGTTGGATCACTTTGACGCGCGAGCGTTGGCTCACTTTGCCAGACGGCTTCGCCACGTTGCGCAGCGCGCTTTACCGCAATGCTGCGCGCTGTGCGGGGGGGCCTCTGGCGACGCCCTGATCTGCGTCGCATGCACACGCGCCCTGCCGCGACTCGCGGCACCATGTCCATCCTGTGCGCTGCCCACCTCGACCGGTGGCACGTGCGGGCGCTGCCTGGCGCATCCCCCGGCGCAGACGGCAACGATCGCCGTATTCGCCTATGCTTTCCCCGTGGATCGAATCCTGCAACGACTGAAGTATGGCGGCGCGCTCGCCTTCGCCGCGTGGGCGGCGCAGGCGCTCGCCGCGGACGTCGCCGCACGCGTGCCCGCAGCCGGGCGACCCGACGTCCTGGTTCCCCTCCCGCTCACGCCGGCGCGGCAACGCGCGCGCGGGTTCAACCAGGCGCAGGAAATCGCGCGTGAAACCGCGGCCGGGCTCGGCATCGGTGTCGAGCGGTTGCTCGCGAGGGTGCGCGACGGGAGCCCGCAGGCCGCGCTGCCCTGGTCGGGACGCGCGGCCAACGTGCGCGGCGCCTTCGCCTGCAGCGGCGACGTCACGGGCAGGCACGTGGCGCTGGTGGACGACGTGATGACCACGGGCGCAACCGCCGGCGAAGCGGCGCGCACGCTCATAGCCGGCGGCGCCGCACGCGTCTCTGTCTGGGTAATCGCCCGCACGCTCCCGCCGGGCGACGCCTGATGTCGACGCTCTCCCCCGACGAAGCCTGATGTCGACGCTCCCGCTCGCGGTCGTCCTGGTCGCCCCGGAAATCCCCCCCAACACCGGAAACGTCATCCGGCTGTGCGCCAACACTGGCGCCGCGTTGCATCTCGTCGAGCCTCTGGGATTCCGCATGCGCGACCGGGAACTGCGCCGAGCGGGCCTCGACTATCACGAGTACGCGCGGGTCGCGGTGCACGCCGACCTCCTCGCATGCCGGCTCGCACTCGAGGCGAACGGCGCAAGCCGGTGGTTTGCGTTTACCACCCACGCCAGCCGTTCGCTCTACGCCGCACAGTTCATGCCGGGTGATGTCCTGGTGTTCGGCCGCGAGACCGCCGGACTGGGCAATGCGGTGCTCGCCGACTTCGCCGCCGACCGACGGCTGCGTATCCCGATGCAACCCGGATTACGCAGCCTGAATCTGTCGAACGCCGTTGCCGTTGCGGTGTATGAGGCGTGGCGCCAGTTCGGCTTCGCCGGCGCCGGCTAAGGTAAGGGACGCGGCAGCACCCGTCGCGCCTTCAGGACTGCTCGGCCCGCGGCTCGCGTTTGAGGAGCTCCACTACCGCCGCACCGGGCGCGAGGCCCTCGTGCAGCACGCGGTCGACGGCCTCGACGATGGGCATGTCGACCGCATGATGCCGGGCAAGCGCCCGTACGCTCGGTGCTGCGAGCACGCCCTCGGCGACGTGACCCAGCGACTCGAGCACCGTCGCGAGGGCGTCGCCGCGGGCGAGTCCCAGTCCAACGCGGCGGTTGCGGGAGAGATCGCCCGTGCAGGTGAGAACGAGATCGCCCAACCCCGCGAGTCCCATTACCGTCTCCCGCTGCCCGCCCATGGCTTCCGCCAGGCGCATCGTCTCCGCCAGTCCGCGGGTGACGAGGGCGGCCCTGGCGTTGTGACCGAAGCCGAGTCCATCGCAAAGGCCCGCTGCGATCGCCAACACATTTTTGACCGCGCCGCCGATCTCCACGCCGGGGAGATCGGTGCTCACGTAGGTGCGCAGCGTCTCCGCGCGGAGCGCCGCCGCCACCATCGAGGCTACGGCGGGATCGGTCGCCGCCACGGTGAGCGCGGTGGGCAGCCCGCGCGCGACCTCCTCGGCAAAGCTCGGCCCCGAGATGATGCCGACCGGGGCGCGCCAACGGGGCGCGATCACCTGGTGGGCCAGCGCCGCGCCCGCGGGTGCGGCCAAGGTCGACGGGATGGCGAGCAGGCCCTTGGAGAGCCAAAACAGGGGTACGTCGGGTGCGACCCGCGCGAGCGCCGCGGCGAGATCCGGAAGTGCCGCCACCGGCGTTGCCGCGATCAGGAGCGTGCTGTCACCCACGTCGTCGAGCCGCGCCGTGATGACGAGTGCGGAGGGCAGCGCAATGCCCGGCAGGTATCGCGCATTTACGCGCGTGGCGTGCATCGCCGTGGCCTGGGCGGCGTCGCGGGCGAACAGCCGCACGGGCCGCTCGCCACGGCGGGCGAGATGAACGCCTAGGGCGGTGCCCCATGCGCCTGCCCCGAGAATGGCGATGGAGCCTGTCACGGTCGGGCCGTCAGCTGCCCACCCTCAGAACCCGAACACCTGGTTGATGCGCACGAAGCCGGTTTGTCCGTCGCGATGGCGCACCTTCACCCACCCCGGCGTGGCGGTCGCGGTCGCGGCACTCGCAGGCTCGGCAAGCTCGAGCACCACGTTGCGCTCTGCCCGGAACACCACGGGCGCAGCGTCCTCGGGGTTCGCCCGCACCTCGGCGGTGTGGGTGCGCACGATCAATACACGCTTGTCGGCGAGGCCACGCTTCTCGACCCAGCCGATAGTGCCCGTCGCATCGCGGACCTTGGTCCAACCTTCGAGGGCGACGATCACCTCGAGTGGTGTGTCACGACCGAACAGGAACAGTTGCTTCGCCTTGTGGGACGGCGCGTCGTAGAGGACCGTCGCGGGCTCGGTCGTGGTGCGGTAGTCGGCTGCCGCGGCCGCATTCGCGACCGCCGCAAGGCTCACGGCGAAGACGAGGGTCCCGATGGAACATCCGATCGCAGCAAGTGCGGCAGCACCGGTGTTGGCCTGACCGGTGTTGGCCTGACCAGTGTTGGCCTGACCAGTGTTGGCACGACCGGTAGTGCGACGACCGATACCGGCACGATCGGGTATGGGGCGACTGATATTCGCACGACCGGCGGCGCCGGCCGCTCCACCCGCATGGCGGACGCCGCTCATTGGCACGTCACCCCATCGCGCACGGCGCCCGCCTTCAGTTGGCTGCGCCCGTCGGTGCGCCAGCGCCTTGCGCGAGCTGCTGCTGGTACAGCGCCTCGAAGTTGATCGGCGCGAGGTGCACCGGCGGGAAACCGGCACGGCCGACCGCGTCGGCCAGGGTCTCGCGCACGTACGGGAACAGCACTGTCGGGCAATGAATTGCCAGCAGGGGCTGCAGTTGGTCCGGCGGAACGCCCTTGATGGTGAACACCCCGGCTTGCGAGGCCTCCACCAGGAACAGGGTCTTGTCGCCGGTCTTGGCGGTGAGGGTCACGGTCAGCACGCACTCGTAGACGTCCGGCTGCACCTGCTCGCCGCGGGTGCGCAGCCCCACCTCGATCTGGGGTGACTCCTGGGTCATGAAGGACTGCGGCGCGCCGGGATTCTCCAGCGAGAGGTCCTTGACGTAGATCTTGTCGATCGAGAACTGCACGGCGCCGTTGCCGG
>JBDSND010000065.1:0-15755 GCA_039915505.1 Casimicrobiaceae bacterium | reverse complement strand
CCCAGGCGCACGACGAACACCATCGCCTCCTTGCCACTCATGAGCTGGCGGACGACCGTGTCGATCACCCCGTCGTCGACGAGAGGCTGGAGGCGGCTGGGAACACGCATCGGCCGCAATATACGCGGTCGCCAAACGCCGCCCGCCACCCGCCGTTGCCTCTGGCCGTAGCGAATTGACCACAAGCCATTGACTTACAGGCAAATCGGCCGGTTCGCCGCTTGTGCTGGCGGCGCCCTTGCGGCAGGATCATCGGCCAGCCTCTCGAAAGAGGTCATCGGAGACCCGCCATGGCTGCTCGCTCGCTCGCATCACTGATCGTCACCTTCGGACTGGTGTCCATCCCCGTGCGGCTCTACGCCGCGACCCAGGCCAGCGCCGGCACCTCCTTCAACCTGCTTCACAAGGACTGCGGGTCCCGCCTGAAGCAGCAGTACGTCTGTGCCAAGGAAGGCGTGATCGTCGAGCGTACCGACATGGTCAAAGGCTACGAGTTCGCCAAGGATCAATATGTGGTCTTCACCCCCGACGAGCTGAAGGAGATGGAGGAAAAGGGAACACAGACCGTCGAGATCAGTGAATTCGTGCCGGCGTCGAGCATCGATCCCGTCTACTACGACAAGGCCTACTTCCTCGGCCCGGACAAGGGTGGCGCCAAGCCGTACGCCTTGCTCGCCGAGAGCATGCGCCAGACCGGGCAGACCGCGGTCGGTCGCTACGCCGCGCGCGGCAAGCAGTACATCGTGCAACTGCGCGCCGTGCCGGGTGGCATGGTCATGCAGCAGTTGCTCTACGCCCCGGAGGTGCGCTCGATCGAGGACGTGGAGATCGCCGAGACACCGGTGAAGGATGCCGAGCTCAATCTGGCCAAGCAGCTCATCGGCCAGATCTCCTCGGAACGGTTCGATCCGACCCAGTACGAGGACCAGGTGAAGCAGCGCATCGAGGCGGCGGTGCAACAGAAGGTCGAAGGCCAGGAAATCGCGATCTCGCCAGCCGAGCCGCAGACCAACGCCCAAGTGATCGATCTCATCGAAGCCCTGCGTGCCAGTCTCGACAAGACCGGCGCCAAGCGTGGCAAGGCCAAGGCCGCCGCTGGGCCCGTAGCGGCCGAAGCGCCGGCGCAGGCCAAGACTGCCGCGCGCAAGCCTCCGAAAAAGGCCGCGGCCGAGCCTGCGGTGGAGACGCGGCGGCGCGCCGCCAAGCGCTAGCCGCGGGTGGCAGCCTCTCGGTGCGTGAGCCGGTGAGCGACGGCTACTCGGTACGCGACGTCACCAGGCTAATTGGAATCTCGCGCTCCATCGTGACCGGCTTTATTCGCGCCGGCATTGTCGCGCCTGCGCGCGGCCGACGTGGTGAATACCGTTTCAGCTTTCCCGACCTCGTGGTGCTGAGGAGCGCCCAGGCGCTCACCGCGGCGAACGTGCCACCCGCGAAGATCGTGCGCTCGCTACGTCGGCTGCGTGCCCGGCTGCCCGACTCGGTACCTCTCAATGGCTTACGGGTCGAAGCCGTCGGCGATGCCGTGGTCGTGACGGAAGGCAGCGCTCAATGGCAACCGGACGACGGCCAGTACGTGCTCCGCTTCGGCGTTTCACCCACGAGCGGCGGCGTTTCGTTCTTCGACGCGTCTCCGCCGCAGCGGGCGGGGCCTTCGACCGACTGGTTCGCGCGCGCCCTCGAGCTGGAATGTACGGATGCCGGGGCTGCGTGCGAGGCGTACCGCAACGCTCTGCGCGACGATCCCCGGCACCTCGAGGCCTACATCAATCTCGGGCTGTGCCTGGCCAACGACGGGCAGGCGAAGGCGGCGGAGCAGGTGTACCGTGACGGCCTGGCGCAATGCGGCACCGACGGCGCGCTGCTTTTCAACCTGGCGGTGCTGTTGGAGGATGGCGGGCGCTACGACGACGCCGTGTCGACCTATCGCGCCGCCGTCGCGCAGGCGCCCGAGCTTGCCGACGCCCACTACAATCTGGCGCTGCTGTGCGAACAGCGCGGCCTGCGCCAGGAGGCGCTTCGCCACCTGCAGGCCTACCGCAAGCTGAAGCACCGATCCAATTGACCTACTAACCTCCGCGGGCCCGAAGGCCCCGGAACAAGGAGACATCATGCAGCGATGGTTGGTGGCGGTCGCAATGGCCGTTCTGGCGTCGGTAGCGAGCCTCGGGGCACTCGCCCAGTCGTATCCCAGCAAGCCTATCCGACTGGTCGTCGGTTTTCCGCCGGGCGGCGGCATCGACTTCACCGCGCGCGTACTCGCACCCCACCTGTCGGAGTTTCTCGGCCAGCAGGTGGTGGTCGAGAATCGCGCCGGCGCCGCCGGCGTGATCGCCGCGGGCGAGGTGGCGCGTGCCGCACCCGATGGCTACACCCTCATCATCGCCAACATCGGCCCCTACGCACTCGCGCCGAACATGATGACCAAGCGTCCGTACGATCCGGTGCGCGACTTCACACCCATCGGCCAGATCGTGTCGACGTACTTCGTCGCGGTCGTCCCGGCAAACCATCCGGCCAAGGACATGAAGAGTTTCATCGACTGGGCCCGTGCCAATGACGGCAAGGTCAACTACGCGTCCGGGGGCAACGGCTCCATCACCCATCTCAACGGCGAGCTGGTGAACCAGGTCGCTGGGCTCAAGATGACGCACGTCCCGTACAAGGGATCGGCACCGGCGCTGACCGACCTGATGGCAGGACAGACCCATCTGCTGATCGATGTCGGCAACGTGCTCACCCCGCAGGTCAAGGCCGGCAAGCTCAAGGCGATCGCCGTCACCAGCCCGGAGCGCACCGCGGTGCTGCCCGAGGTTACGACCATGCGGGAACAAGGCTACCGGCCGCTCGAGACCGCGGGCTGGCAGGGCCTGGTCGGTCCCCCAGGGATGCCAAAGGAGATCGTGGCCAAGCTCGCCGAGGCGTTGGCCAAAACGCTTGCCAAGCCGGAGGTGCAGCAGAAGTTCGCTGAGGCGGGCACGCCCGTGGCCGTTCGTGGGCCGGCGGAATTCGGCGAGTTCGTCCGCGCCGAGAACGAACGCTGGATCCCGGTGATCAAGGCCTCGGGCGCGACCATCGAATAGAGCCGGCCGGCCTGCCGACGGTGTAGCCTCTGCGATCCCGCCGTTCGCCGAAGTCGAGTAGGCTCGGACGCTCGCAACGCGAGCGCGCCCGCTACATCGCCCGCGCACACGCGACCCGGGGCAGGGTCGTGCGCATCCGAGCGCGGCGGATTGATGGGCCCTGTAAATATGATGTGGATGCCGTCCGATGACGACGGCTTGTGTTCACCCGCGGTCCACAGATTGCGAGAATTCTGATGCTAACGGCGCCCGAGTTCCTTTTCGTCCAGGTCAACAAGCGGTGCAACCTCCGCTGCCAGCATTGCGACTTCTGGAAGCAGAACGACGACGATCGGGCCAATTACATGCCCTGGAAGCTCAAGCGCGGCGTGTTGCGCGAGTTCGCAGACATGCGTCCGAATGGCAAGGTCGTGATCTGCGGCGGCGAAAGCATGCTCGATCTGGAGGATTACTTCGCGATTTCGCGCACGTGTCGGGAATTCGGCCTGAAGGCACTTTCCGTGATCAATGGCACGCGTGTACGCGACGTCGAGCGGGCCGACCGCATGATCGAGGAGGGTCCGCACGAGATCTCTGTCTCACTGAACAGCCATCGTCCGGAGCTGCACGACCGCACGCGCGGCATCAAGGGCGCATTCGACAAGGCGGTGAAGGCACTGCGGCTGATGATCGAAGCACGCGCACGGCACCCCGGCTCCGATACGCGGATCTACGCCATGGGCCTCGTATTCGACGAAAACCACCGTGAGCTGGAGTCGTTCTACGATTTCGTGCTGAACGACGTCGGGGCGGACAAGCTGAAGCTCAACTTCCTGCAGCCCTCGTTCGGACAGCTTGACCCCGAAGACCGCTTCTTCGCCAACCACCACAACGTCGACCCCGACGTCGTCGCGGAGCAGATCGACCAGTGTGACCGTCGGTTCGGCCTCGGGCTGAACCCCGTGTGGCGCGAGCAGGTGCGGATGTACTTCCGCTCTCTGCACCACGGCATGGATCTCGAGCGTGGCTGGGCTTCGAGCGCCCGCACCGAGGAGCACATCTGCAACACGTACGAGCGCAACATCATGCTGGATCACTACGGTGTTGCCCGCTTGTGTTTCTCGACGATTTTCCCGGGTATGGAGATCCGCGCGCCGGGTGATCTACGGCGTTTCTGGGCATCCGCCGAGCCCATCCGCCGCGAGATGAGCAAATGCAACCGGTTCTGCGGGATCAGTCATAGCGTGCGGCGCGAGACCAGCACGCTCGCCTCGCGCCGACCGACGGTGCCCGTGCGGATCTCGCCGGCGTCCGCTGCCCGGCTGGTGGATCTGACGTACACGTTCAAGATGCGGTGAACCACCCCCACCGGGATGACCTTTGGCGGACCGCGGCGCCCGGCGGCAGCCCGGGTCATCGCGGCGAGCAACTCGTCCTGATGTGACACGCCGCGCGCAGTCGTCGCGCCGGCCGGCGTGCGATCGAGCCGTGCCGACAACTCAGCTGGCGCGCCGAGCGTGCGACAGCCAGACATCGCGCACGGTGGCTTTTCGCGTGAGCTGAGGGTCGGCCGATACCCAGCGTGCCGTCGGGCGCAACTCCACGGGGGTGATTTGTGAACCGAGGCGACTCTCAACGTGACCAGGGGGGCGGGACTTCGGCGGCGATCGCATACTTGCGTCGCGCCTGAGCGACCACCTCCCCCGCCACGCCGCCGCTACGTGCCAGCGCATGGAGCGCCGCGACGACCACATGGTGCCGGTCGACCTCGAAGAAGCTACGGAGCGCGGCACGGGTGTCGCTCCTCCCGAAGCCGTCGGTGCCAAGTGCCGTGAACGGCGCTTCCAGGTACGCCGCGATGAGCTGGGGATAGGCACGCACGTAGTCGGTGGCCGCAATCACCGGCGCGTCGCCTGCCAAGCAGCGCGCGACGTGGCTATCGCCCGCTGCGCCGTCGCCAAGGCGTCGGCGTCGCTCGACGGTGCGCGCCTCGCGGGCGAGTTCGCTGAAGCTCGTAACGCTCCATACGTCGCTCGCGATATTCCAGTCGTCGCGGAGCAAGTCCGCCGCCGCGAGCACCTCGCGCAGGATCGTGCCCGAGCCGATGAGCCGCACGGGTGCGTCGCCGTCGCCGGTGATGCGATGCATGCCGCGGATGATGTCGGCGGCCGCGCCGGCCGGTAGCGACGGCTGGGCATAGTTCTCGTTCATCACCGTCACGTAATAGAAGACGTCCTCGCCCGCCTCCATCATCTGGCGCGCACCGTGATCGAGGATGACGGCGAGCTCACCGGCGAACGCCGGGTCGTATGCCCGGCAGTTCGGCACGGTCGCCGCGACCACGTGACTGCTGCCGTCCTGGTGCTGCAGGCCTTCACCGCCCAGCGTGGTTCGTCCCGCGGTCGCGCCCAGCAGGAAGCCGCGCGAGCGCTGGTCCGCCGCTGCCCAGATGAGATCGCCCACCCGCTGGAAGCCGAACATCGAGTAATAGATGTAGAACGGCAGCATCGCCACGCCGTGCACGCTGTAGGAGGTCGCCGCGGCCACCCACGAGGACAGCGCACCCGCTTCGGTGATGCCCTCCTCGAGGAGCTGCCCGTCCTTGGCTTCGCGATAGCGCAGCATCGACGCAGCGTCCTCGGGCTCGTAGAGCTGGCCCTGCGGCGAATAGATACCGATCTGCCGGAACAGGTTGGCCATGCCGAAGGTGCGCGCCTCGTCGGCGACGATCGGCACGATCCGCGGCCCGAGCGTGCGATCGCGCAGCAGGTTGGAGATCAGCCGGACCGCCGCCGTCGTGGTCGACATCTCGTGGCCGTCGGCCTCGGTTGCGAAACGCGCGTAGCTCTCCATTGCCGGCACGGCAACGCCTTCCGCGCTGCGCCGTCGCGCCGGTAGGTAACCGCCGAGGGCTGCACGACGAGCGCGCAGGTACGTGAGCTCGGCGCTGTCCTCCGGCAAGGTGTAGAAACGCATCTCCTCGAGCGCCTCATCGGAAAGCCGCAGGCCGAAGCGATCACGGAAGACGCGCAGGGCATCGACGTCGAGCTTCTTCTGCTGGTGAGCCGTCATCCGCGACTCGCCTACCCCGCCCATGCCGTAGCCTTTCTTGGTCTTGGCGAGAATCACCGTCGGCTGCCCGCGGTGGTTCTGCGCGGCCCGCAGCGCGGCGTAAAGCTTCCGGAAGTCGTGGCCGCCGCGCCTCAGGGCATCGATCTCGCCCAGGGTCATGTGCGCGACCAGCGCGCGCAGCTCCGGATCGAGACCGAAGAAATGGCTCTGGTTGTAGGCGCCATCGTTGGCGCCGAGGGTCTGGTACTGGCCGTCGACGGTGGCGGCGAACTGGCGCAACAGGGCGTGGTGCGTGTCGCGCGCGAACAGTGCGTCCCAGTCCGATCCCCACAGCACCTTGATCACGTTCCAGCCGGCGCCGATGAACAGCGACTCGAGCTCCTGGATGATCTGGCCATTGCCGCGCACTGGGCCGTCGAGGCGCTGCAGGTTGCAGTTGATGATGAACGTGAGGTTGTCGAGGTTTTCCCGGGCGGCGAGAGTCAGCGCGCCGATCGACTCCGGCTCGTCCATCTCGCCGTCACCGAACACACCCCACACATGCCGGTCGCCCATGCTGGCGACGCCGCGAGCCTCGAGATAGCGCATGAACCGGGCGTGATAGATCGCACTGATAGGGCCGATGCCCATCGACCCCGTCGGGAACTGCCAGAAATCCGGCATCAACCACGGGTGCGGATAGGACGAGAGGCCCTTACCGCCGACCTCCTGGCGATAGTTGGCAAGGCGCTCCTCGTCGAGCCGGCCTTCTAGGAACGCGCGCGCATACACACCCGGCGCGGAGTGCGGCTGGAAGAACACCAGGTCGGCGCCATCTGGCGCTTCCGGTCCGCGGAAAAAGTGATTGAAGCCGATCTCGAAGATTTCGGCTGCGGAGGCATAACTTGCAATGTGCCCGCCGAGCTCGCCGTACGCCTCGTTTGCGCGCACCACCATCGCCAGCGCGTTCCAGCGCATGATCGACGTGATGCGCTCCTCCAGGCCGAGGTCGCCGGGATAAGGTCCCTGCTCTTCCAGCGGAACGGTGTTCTGGTAGGCCGAGTACGGTGGGACGTGCGACAGGATGCCCAGGTGCTGGGCGGCTTCCTCGAGCCGCTGCAACAGGAAGAGTCCCCGCTCCTTGCCGCCGGCGGTTACGGTCGCAGACAGCGCGTCGAGCCATTCCTGGGTTTCGTCCGGGTCCGCATCATGCTGGGGAAGCGTGTTCATCGCGACGTCCGCTGCAGGGCTGGCCGGCGGGCATGGCCCCGGCCGGCGCACGACGGGGTCGCGCGGCGCCTATTATCCGCCGTGGTCTCGACGCCGGAGCACCGTGACCGTGCGGGCGCGCGGATCCATGCGCAGAACGTCGCCACTCACAATGGCATCGAGGGCATTGATTGACCAGCCTTCGGTGATCGACATCTTGGCCAGCACTGCGCCCTGGACCATCACCGGATTGAGCTTGCCGAACATGAGGCCCTTCGGCGCGATTCCCTTGTGGAGGAGGTCGAAGAATGCCCACCCCGCGGCAACGCCACCCTTGACCGTGGGTATGACCAGGATCCGATCCTTTACCGACATACCCTCGACACTGTGGCCGATCCGCGAGATCACGCCGCTCACCCGGTCGAGATCGTAGCGTGGACTGAAGCCCTCACGCATGACCAGCGCCTCGGCCTCGACGGCATCGCCGTAGGCCCGCTTGACCGCGATGACCACACTCACCGCAGCACCCCAGTGCACGCGATCTCCACGCAATCGGCGGTCCTGCGCAACACGGTGTTGAACCGGTGCGCAGTGATGGTGTTCACGAGCTTGCCCGAGTTCGAGATCAGGTTCGTCCAGTCGTTCTCCTCCCGGATGCGGGTCAGGCGCTGCAGGATGTAGAAGCACACCCCCTTCAGCACTGTCACGCCCGCAGCTTCGAGGATCGCGACATAGCCGAGCCGGACAGCGTCGCTCCAGACGGAGTGGCTGGTAGTGGCGAATGCCTGCATGCCAGCCGCCACCTTGCGCCCCGAGAACAGCCCGGCCAGCCGCTGCAGCTCGAAGATGGAGAGTTGCGGACCCGAGAACACGATCACGTTACTGCCACCTTCGACGAATCGATAGCTCGCGTATATCGCGGCGATGTCGGCGTCGGTCACCGTCATCCGGCTCTCCGGCGGACGGCCGCCGAACGCGACGTCGGCCGTCCGCGCTTCGGGAGTAATCCCGACCAGATGGAACATCGCCATCGAGCCGTAGCTCGCCAGCGATGCGCCCAGATGCTTGAGATCATCCGACAAAGGCATCGCGCCCACGCCCTCGATGACCGGAACAGCGTAGTAATCCTGATGGGGATGGCCGACGATCTTGCCGAGCGCACCCCAGTCCGCGGTGTCGTGCAGCGAAGCCTGGAGGTCCACGGCAAAGGTGCCGCGACGCACCTCGTCCAGGTGGAATCCGTAGGCGGGGGTCCGTCCGGTTATGGCTGCGGCAAAGCTGGCGATCCCACCCTCGTAGTTGGTGCGCGCCCCGAAGACCGAGTTGGCGTAGATCACCGTGCCGGTGTCACCCCACGCGACGTGCTCGCCTAGCTTGGGCTGGTAGACGGTCTGGTAGTTGATGCACGTGTCGGTGGCTGCCGCGCGCATGTCGCGGAGGTGGGCCAGCACTTCCCGTTCCTTGGTGACTTCGTCCGCATCCTGGCGCAGGCATGCGACGTCGTCGAAATGCATGCAGCGCGCATTGGTCGAGGTTGGCACAACACACTCGGCGTGCTGTGCCGACCATCTGCGCAGCAGGCCAAGTCCACCATCACCCATGACCTCGATGTCGCCCATGAGGTGGGCATTGGTCACGGGGACGAAGCGCTCGGCACCGAAAAAGCTGCCCACCTCGACCTGGAAGCGGATCGCCTCCTGGATCGCCTCCCCCCGCTCGCCCCGCCACATGGACGCCTCTTCGCGGGTCAATTGCATCGATCCTGTTTCCATTGCTGCCTTCCTAGTCCGCCCGATCTCCGGTGCGCGCGCGGCGGCATTACGGCCACACCGCGCCGCGGCCTTGTCCATCAGTCGGTCCTGTGCCGGCCGACGGAGTGTCTCCGCCGTCAATCGACCTTGACACCAGCCGCCTTAACGATCGGAGGCCACTTCGGCATGTCCTGTTTCATGAAAGCGGTGAGATCCTCGGGCTGCGCGCTGGTGCGCACCTCGAGTCCGACCGCGGTGAGGCGCTCGACCACAGCCGGGTCGCGCACGGCCTTGACAAACTCCGCATGGAGTTGCTTGATCACCGGGGCCGGCGTTCCCGCGGGGACGACCGCGCCGAACCATTGCAGCGTGGCGAATCCCGGCAGGCCGGATTCGGCGACGGTCGGCACGTCGGGCAGCACGGAGGTGCGCTTGTCACCCGTCACCGCGATCGCCTTGAGCTTGCCGGCCTTGATGAAGGGGAGCACCGGGGCGAGCCCGAGGATCCCGAGCTTGACCTGTCCGCCCACCACGTCGTTGATCGCCTGCCCGCCTCCCTTGTAGGGTATGTGGGTCAGGTCGACGCCCGACATCATCTTGAACAGCTCTCCACCCAGGTGCTGCGCCGTGCCGTTACCCGACGATGCGTAGGGCTCCCCCGGGTGCGCCTTGGCATACTCGATCAGCTCCTTGACGTTGTTCGGCGAGAACGATGGATGGGCGACGATGATGTGCGACCCCGCCGCAAGCAGGCTGATCGGCGCGAAGTCTTTGATGGGATCGGAGCCGAGCTTGGCGTACAGCGCCGGGGCGATGGTATTGGTGTCGATCATCATCAGCACGGTGTAGCCATCCGGCGTCGCTCGCGCGACGTAGTCCGTCCCGATGGTGCCGCCCGCCCCGGGTTTGTTCTCGACGATCACCTGCTTGCCCATCTGCTCCGTGAGCTTTTGCGCAAGAATGCGCGACAGCACGTCGGTGACGCCTCCGGGTGGATACGCCACCACGATCGTGATCGGCTTGGTGGGGAAAGACTGGGCAAGCGCGGGCCAGGGGGCGAGCGCAAGGGCGAGTGCTGCGAAAGCAATGCGACAGATCTTCACTATGAATCCTCCATCGGTGCATAGGCACCCGGCCAGCCGGTCGGGCAGGTCACCGCGCTCTCAAGCGGCGCGGAATTTCTGGGCAGTGGGAGTCTCGCCCGGGTAGCCGAGGGCTAGTGCGACGTCGCGCCCGCCGTGCCGGGCGACGAGTGCGTTCTGATCGTCCTTGGCGCGTCGATCAATCGCCTCCGGGTCGAGCATGGTGCGCAATGTGCGTTCGAACGCCGCGAGCACGTCGACGTACACCGGATCGGCGGCTAAGTCCCGGGTTTCTTCCGGATCGGCCTGGAGATCGAAGAGCTCCGGCGGATAGCCGACGTAGTAGTGATACTTGAAATGGCCCCGGGCCAACATGAAACCGCCCGTATCGGCACCCACCGCGTGGTACTCGCTGAATCCGATCCGCTGCGGATCATCGGGCTCGGCCGCGATGTCGAACAGCGATCGGCCCGGCAGGGTACGCTCCGCTGGCGTGAGCGGCACGCCCATGGCCTCGAGGAACGTCGGATAGAGGTCGATCAGGCTCACGTTGGTCGCACAGACACCCCGGTCGATGCCCGGTCCCGCCATGACGAGCGGGATGGCGGTCGACTCGCGATAGAGCACGTCTTTATTCCACAGCCCCCGCGTGCCGAGGTTGTCGCCGTGGTCGCTGCTATAGATCACGCGGGTGGCGTCGGCAAGTCCGGCATGCTCCAGCGCTCGCAGGAGTCGTCCGACCTGGTCGTCGAGAAACGTAATCAGACCGAAATAACAGGCTATCGCCAGTCGGCGGCGATCGTCGCTCGAGAACGTCGCATCGTGGTCCCAGAAGCTCGCCATGCGTTCGACCCACGGATGGCGGCGGTATCCGTGCCGCGGCAGGAGTTTGGGTAGCTCGATGTCGTCCACGGGATACATGTCGAGATACTGCTGCGGCACGACCAGCGGCATGTGCGGCGCAACCAGGCCCACGAAGAGCAGCCACGGCTTGTCGGATGTTTCGGCGGTGCGTTCCTGCAACCAGGTCTCGGCGAGGTCCACGATCCGCGCGTCGTAGCGATTGTAGGGCGAGGTGCCCGCACCGACCTTGTCGTACAGGGCGGAGCGGCCGGCGCGTTCGGGCATCGGATCGCGCACCGAGCCCCAGAGTTGGCCGATGCCATCGAGGATGTGCATGGGCTCGTGTTGGCGATCGAATCCCGTGGGCTCCTCCGCCCCCGCGTAATGCAGCTTGCCGATGGACTCCACTCGCATGCCTTCGCGCTGCAGGTGATGGCCCCAGCCGGGCACGCGGCCGTCATAGGCGATCGCATTGTCCCAATAGCCGATGTCGTGCACGTGGCGCCCGGTCGCGAGACTTGCCCGGGTGGGCACGCAAACGGGGCATGGCGTCCACGCATTGCTGAACCGCGTGCCACCCGCGGCGAGCGCGTTCAAGTTCGGCGTGCGGATGAAAGGGTGGCCCGAGCAGCCCATGTAGCGTGGATCGTGCTCGTCGGAAAAGATGAAAAGGACATTGCTCGGTTTCATCGCGTGACTTCCCGCTCGTTGAACTCGATATCGCCGTCGCGACGCGTTGCTGCCGGCGAGATCCGTCCGATCGGCCGTTGATCACGAACCGGCCCGGTCTTCCTGTACCCGCCTGCCTCGACCATCGCCGCACTCCGCTTACCGGACTGCCACATCGATCTCTTGTCGCGGCGAGTCGACCATGCCCGCCCGGCACCCATGCCAGCCCTCACGCGGGATCGACCGCCGCGGCCGCGGTGGGCGTCGGTGCCGCGTCCTGGCGAGACCGCCACGCCGCAGCATCGAACGCGACAGCTGTGTCGAGCAATGCCTCGATCTCCGTTTCGCTGAGTCCGGAGAAGCGGCGCAGCACCGTGACGGTATCGGCGCCCACTTCGCCACCCGCATGGACGATCTGGCCGGGGGTCGCGGACAGCTTCGGCGCCGGCGCGACCATGGCCACGGTGCCGAGGTCGCGGTCGGGCACGTTGACGATGGCGTGGCGCGCGGCGAAATGCGGATCGCGGAATATATCGGCCATGGTGAACACTCGCGACGCGGGAACGTCGGAGCGCTGCAGCAAGGGCTCGAGGTCCTCGAGGGCGTACCCGCGGGTCCACTGCGCGATGATCGGGTCGAGTGCATCCTGGTTTTGCACCCGCGCGAGGGCAGTGGCAAAGCGCGCGTCCTCGCCCAGCCCGGGTTGCGCCATCACCGCGGCGAGGCGCCGGAACACGGGATCGCTCGAGGCTGCCATGGCGATGTAACCGCCGTCGGCCGTGGGATAAAGGCTGTTCGGCGTGCTCCCCGGCAGGCGCGAGCCCGCTCGCATGGCCACGTGGCCGAGCTTGTCGTAGGCCGGCACGTGCGACTCCATGAGACTGAACGAGCTCTCGTATAGCGCAGCGTCGACGACCTGACCCTTGCCCGTAGCCTTCATGGACAGCAGTGCCATGACGGCGCCGAACGCGCCGTAGAGCGCGGTCACCATGTCGGTTACCGGCACGGCGGCGCGTACCGGGGGTCGGTCGGGGTAGCCATTGATATGGAGCATGCCCCCGACAGCGTCACCGAGGAAGCCATAGCCCGGCCGGTCGCGGTAGGGTCCGGTCTGGCCGAAGCCGCTAATACGGACCATCACCAGCTTGGGGTTGAGCGTCTGCATTGCGTCGAAGCCGATGCCCCACTTCTCGAGCGTCCCAGGGCGGAAATTCTCGACCACCACGTCGCAGTGCGGCACCAGGCGCTTCACGACGTCGCGCGCCCCGGGCTTGCGCAGATCGAGGGCCACGAGCGACTTGTTGCGCAGGATGCTCGCAGCATAGAGCGACTTTCCGTCCATGTGCTTACCCATGGTGCGGACCGGATCGCCCTCGGGCGGCTCAACCTTGATCACTTCGGCGCCGAAATCGCCCAGCAGCCGGCCGCAGAATGGACCCGCGACCGTCGAGCCGAGCTCGAGTACTCGGAACCCCGCTAGCGGACCGCTCACGACCGCAGCCCCGCGAATTCCTTGCCCAGGAGTTGCCGTACCAGAATGAGTTTCATGATGTTGAGGGTTCCGCCCGTGAACAGGAAGGAGTACACATCGCGTAAGCGCTGCTCGATGCCGTGCTCGCGAAGGTAGCCGTTGGCGCCGTACATCTGCAGGCAGTCCTGGATCACGGCGATCCCCGTGGAAATTCCGAACCATTTCGCCATCGCGGCATCGGTGGTCGCGTCCTCGCCGGCGTCGTTGGCCACGAGCGCGCGGTAAGCGAGCAGTCGGCCGGCCTCGATCCTGGCGTGATGCTCGACCAGCGGAAAGCTGATCGACTGATTGGTGGCGATCGGCCGGCCAAAGACGACTCGAGTCTTCGCGAACTGCATGGTTTGTTCAAGCACGGCACGCGCGGCACCGAGGGCAGCGAGCGGCGACAGGCAGCGGGACACGTTGAAGCGCGCGTACATGATGGCCTTGCCCGCGCCGGCCCCGCCCAGCGTGGCGCTGACCGGTACCCGCACGTCGTGCAGCTCGACCACGCCGAGGGCATGTGCGCGAGCGCCCATCTGCTCCATCACGGTGGTGGACACACCAGGCAAGTCCGTGGGAACGCGCAGCAGGACCATCTTCGGCTTGCCCCCTTCGACATCGGCGACCCGCGCCGACACGGCAAGGACGTCCGCGCCGGGTACCGTGCTCACGTGGATCTTGCGGCCGTTGACCACGTAGTTGCCGCCCTCCTCGAGTGCAGTGGTCTCGATCGCGGAGAGATCCGATCCGGCGTTCTCTTCGGAGGTCGCGAGGGCTACAACCGTCCGTCCAGCGTGGACCTCGCGCACCGTCTGGTCGCCCCAGCCGGGGAAGAAATGACTGTGGGTCGCCTGCTGCCAGGCGATGAGGGCGCAGCTCACGTCGACCGCGGCGAGCTCCTCGATGGCAATGCCCAAGCTCAGGTAGTCCCGCGCCTGGCCACCAAGCTCACGTGATCCGATCACGCCGAGGATTCCGGCCTCGCCCATCTTGCGTATCGCATCGCGCGGCAGAACCCCGGCCTCGTCCCAGGCGCGCCCATGGGGAGCGAGTGCCTCCAGGGCGAAGGCACGCACGTGCGCACGCCATGCCTGGTGCTCTGCCGAGAACGAGAAATCCACCGCCTTCCTCCCATGCCTCAAATTGCTATATAGTGCTTAATGCTATATAGTATTCAGGACTTGTCAAGCCTTGCCCAACAGCCTTGCCCAATTCGTGCGCACGCCCACCAACGCAACCCCCGCCAAGCTCGCAGCCTTGCGCAGGGCGTTGACCGGCTGGGAGGCGCGCGACACGTCGCGGTATCGGCAACTGCGCGCCGCCATCGTAGCGACGATCCAGGCGGGTCATTGGAGGCCGGGCGAGCGCCTGCCGACCGAAACCGCACTGGCCGCGGCGCTCCCGTTCAGTCTCGGAACCATCCAGCGGGCTTTGCGCGCGCTCGTGGAAGAAGGCGTCGTACGACGGGTGCAAGGGAGCGGCACGTTCGTCGCATCGGACCAACACCGCATCGACGACGTCGCCCACTGTCGGTTCCTCGCCGACGACGGCCTGTCGATCCTGCCGGTTTTCTCGCGGGTGCTGGCACGACGGCAGGTTCGTTCCAAGGGTCCCTGGTCGGAGCATTTCACCGACGTCGGCGCAAGACTGGTGCAACTCGATCGCGCCCTCAACGTCAACGACGAGTTCGAGGTGTTCAACCGTTTCTACTTCGACGGGGAACGTTTCGAGGGTCTGGCCTTGCGCCCGCTCACCGAACTCGCCGGCGCCAACTTCAAGGCGCTGCTGCGCAGGGAAGTCGATTTCCCGGTCACCTCGGTCAGCGAATGGCTCACGCTGGCGGTCATGCCCGCCGAGGTCGCACAGCGCATCGGGATGCGGCCCGGCGCCACGGGTGGAATCCTGGAGATCGTGGCGCGCAGCGTCGATGACATCACGGTGTATTACCAGCAGATGTACATCCCCCCCTCACCACGCAAGCTGATTGCCCAGCCCGCCAACTGATTGTCCCAGGAGCCACGATGTCCGACGCCTACGCCGCCTTCGAGTACCTCAAGTTCGATCGCCCCGCGGAGCGGGTGCTGCGTATCACACTCGACCGCCCCGAGAGCATGAACTCCCTCAACTGGGAGGCGCATGGCGAGCTCACCCGGGTATGGCGCCTGGTCGACGAGGATCCGGAGACCAATGTCGCGATCATCCGCGGCGCCGGCAAGGCGTTCTCCGCGGGTGGCGATTTCAGCATGGTCGAGCGGATCATGAACGACTACACCATGCAGGCCGCGGCGCTGAAGGAATTCCGCGAGCTCTGCTACAACATGATCGATTGCTCGAAACCGATCGTGTCGGCGATCCACGGGCCGGCGGTCGGCGCCGGCCTGGCCGCGGCTCTGCTGGCGGACGTCTCGATCGCGGCGCGGACGGCGCGAATCATCGACGGCCACACCCGCCTGGGCCTGGCGGCCGGCGATCATGCGGCGCTCATCTGGCCGCTGCTGTGTGGCATGGCCAAGGCCAAGTACTACATCCTGACCTGCGAGCCGCTCTCGGGCGAAGAGGCGGAGCGCATCGGCGT
>JBDSND010000050.1:0-4175 GCA_039915505.1 Casimicrobiaceae bacterium | reverse complement strand
TCCGATGTCGATACCGTCAATCTCGGCGCGACGACGCTGGCGCGCCGCGTTCAACCGGACGTCTTTGTCATCATCCGGCAAAACCACATGCAGGATCGCGCGCTGGTCGAAGCCGCCCGGGCCAATCTCAAGTTCGTACAGTCCGACCTCATGGTGCACGAGTGCCTGCAGGTGCTGAAGGCGCCCATGCTCGGCCGCTTCATCGCGGAATTGCGGGCGAGCGATACCACGACCTCCACCGCCACGCTGCAGCGCATTCGCAGCGAGGTCGGCGAAGGCGCACCGAGTGAGTGGGCGTTCGAGTGCGACGTGCTGCAGCCCGGCATGTTTCACGCTTTTTTCCAGCGCGGCGGTGCACCGTTCCGACTCGCCCACCTGGTCGCCAACCCTACTTCGCCAAACGAGCGACTGCGCACGGCAGCGCTGATGCTGGAGCGTGATCACGCCAGCGTGCTGCTCCCGGACGACAACACGCCGCTCAAGCCCGGCGATCGCATCTTGTTCGTCGGCGACGACCTGGCGCGCCGACGGCAGCAGCGCTACCTCACGGAACCGGTCACGATCGCCTGGGTCTGCTCCGGCAGCGAGCCGCCGCGGGGTCTGGTCTTCCGCTGGTGGGCTCGGCGACGCGCGGCGCGGGGCGCGGCGTAGCGGGAATCCCCACGTCGCCGGTAATCGGGCCGTAGGGACCGCTTCGGTGGGATCTTCCTCGAGCGCCGGAACGCCGGCCGGTGTCTCGCAGGCGCCTCGCTTCCTACCGGAGGTCACCTCGATAGCGGCAGGATTCTCCACCCATTGAGCTCGCGCATGTCGACCAGCGGTGCGCGCAGCCCCGCACCGGTCGCGGTGTGCGCCGAAGAACTTGGCGTGCTCCCGACCCCGGCGATACCACCATCGCGCCCAGCTTGGCCGTAGCGCGTTGGCATGAACTTCAGCGTTCGGTGAATGACCGGGGTGGCCGTTGTTCCAGCTAGGCGCACTCGCGCCACCAGGCCGCTATTTCTTACTCGGGGCTTTATAACTGAGGCCGTGCGCCTTCTTTTGCGCAGCCAGGAACTCCTTGGGGGACAGAAGCCGCGTGGTCCGATAGCTCCTGAGATGCCCAGGGGCGTTGATGGCCAATGCTAGCGCGGCCGCAGTCGTGTCGTCAGGGGCCTCGCACACTGCGATTACGTCGTGCTCGCCGAGACAGAAATCGAAGCTAATCAATTTGCCACCCATTTCTTCAAGGATGCTCGCAACTCCTGCCACGCGATCCTGGGGGTTGCTGACAAACGCGGCGGCGGCAGAGGCAGTGTATGAGGCTTGAATGAGGTAGCGAGGCATTAAGGAGCTCCTTTGAGTTTTGGTTCTGGTCATGTTGTCCCGTCGGCCAAGGCCCATCAGGACCGATCGCATTGGAACACGATCCCTTTTGTCTTGGTAACGAATTTTGTGGCTATGCCAACCCGTGCCTGGGGCAAGCGTGGGCTCATGTGCAGCATCCACCCGTGTTCCGGCGCCCGCGGCGGCGCGCGGCCTACAGTCCAAGTCGGGTGAGGATCCCCACAATCACCGGTGCCGGCACCATTGAACGACAGATGCTCACCTTCTGAGCTGAACGTCAGCTTACCGGCGCGCCAATCACGACCGGGGGGCGGTCCAAATCGACCCAGTCTATTCTGTGCAAGGCCGACGTTGGCCGGCGCGGAAGCAGACGGCCATTGGACCCCAAAGTGATGGGGGGCGATTCATCCCGAGCGACCGAGCTCCGTGCAAGTGCCCCACGAAGACGGATATGTCACCTATGCAGAACGACACGCTCGAGCAAGACCCGTTGCTACCTACAGGCCCACGGCCGGGTGATCGAACCGCGCGCGAGGCCGCCGGTGGTGACGGCGCACCCTCCGCGGCTACCGCGCGCGTCCTGCAGGCCGACGAGGAATTGCTCGCCCGAGCGCTCGGCTGGTTCAGCGTGGCCCTGGGACTTGCCGAAGTGGTCGCCCCACGCCGAGTGGGCCGGGCCATCGGCGTCGAATCACACCCGAATCTGATGCGTGCCGTGGGTCTGCGTGAGATCGCCAGCGGGGTGGGTATCCTGTCGGGCCAGCCACCGTCCGGCTGGCTCTGGTCGCGCGTGGCCGGCGACGCCATGAACCTTGCCCTGCTCGGTGCCGCGATGGGCTCGCGCGAGGGCAAGCGCGACCGTACCCGCCTCGCCGCCGCCACCGCGGCGGTCGCGAGTGTCACGGCTCTCGATGTGTATTGCAGCCAGCGCCAGCGTGGCAGCGCCTCGTCCACAGCGGCGCCCGGTGACACGAGCGCCGCCGCGGATGTGATCGCGTTGCGCCCGCGCGACGCGCGAGGGGAGTCGCGCTGAGGAGCCGGATAGACCGCCTAGCGCTTAGCTCTTGAACGCGGCGGCGAGGCGGTCCGCGCCACGGGCCAGGATACCGACATCGGCGCCCACTGCGACAAAGCGCGCGCCGAGTCCGATGTAGCGCCGCGCAAGCGTCTCGTCGGAGGTGAGAATGCCAGGTGCCTTGCCGGTCTTGACGATCCGCGCTATGGCGTCGTCGATCACCGGCAGCACGTCGGCATGCGCCGTCTCGCCGACGTGGCCGAGCGACGCGTGCAGGTCCGCCGGGCCGATGAACACGCCGTCGACTCCGTCTACCGCCGCGATCGACTCAATGGCGTCGACCGCCTGCTGGGTCTCGGTCTGCACCAACACGCAGATCTCGTCATGCGCACGGCGCGCATAGTCGCGGACACGTCCGAAGCGCGTCGCCCGCGTCGTGCCAGCGACACCGCGAATACCCGCCGTGGGGTAACGCGCCGCCGCTACCGCCTGCCGCGCTTCCTCGGCGTTCTGCACATACGGCACGAGCAGCGTTTGCGCGCCGATGTCGAGCACCCGCTTGATGGTCACCGGGTCGTTCCAGGGAACACGCACCACCGCCGAAGTGGGATAGGGCGCCACGGCTTGCAGTTGCGCCAACAAGGACTCGAGGTCGTTGGGGGAGTGCTCGGTGTCGAGCAACAGCCAGTCGAATCCCGCCCCCGCGACCACCTCGGTCGAATAGTGGTGCGAAAGGCTGCACCAGAGGCCGAGCTGCAGGCGGCCGGACGCGATCGCGTGCTTGAACGTGTTCTTGGGCAACTCCATACGCGATCAGCGGCCGGCGCGACGGCTGGCGCGAATACTCGCGCGCAACGCGGCGTGCACACCAGGGGCGAGCGCGCTCATGCGCGACTGACGCTCGCCGGGTGCCGGAGGCATCACGGTTTGTGCCCATTCATGGGCAGCCGCCGTGTCGCGCGTGTGCGGCGCGAGCGCAGTGCTGATCGCCTCGGCCCAACGTCGGCGGAACCTGGCGTCGAACGCGTGCTCACCGGGCAGCGACGCGACCTGTCCGAACCAAGGACCTACGTCCTCGCGATAGACGACGCCCAGATGGGCGTGCAACAACCCACGTACCGATTCTTGGAAATACTTTGCCGATGTTGCCTTGGCCGACATGACGGCTCTCCTGACGTGCGATGACGAGCCGCGCTACCGCCCATTCGCGCCGCTGCGCCGATTGCCACAGCGCCCGTGGTTTGCAGGGGCCCCATTGACCAATTCTAATCCTCAACCTATGGCGGGCCAATGACAATCGCATGGCCGGCGTGCTGCTGCGCAGCGAGCCAAGACGTCCGATGCGAGTGAGGCCGCGGCGTGTTGCTCCGCAGCGAGGCGGTGGTGTACCACCATGTTTGGGTGGAGCGCACGGACCCGCCACGGCGTAGCGGCGCGCCGCTCATTGGCGATGCGGGCGTGCCACCTCGAGCGTATCGATGACCGCCTCGACTTCGCCGCCCGCCACCCACAACGTTGCGAGCGTCACCGGAAGGCTGAAGCGACGCGGACCCGCGCTGCCGGGGTTGAGGAACAGCACGCCGCCGCTGCGGGTTACGCTCGGTCGATGCGAGTGCCCAGCGATCACGACATGGTGGGCGCGCGCGGCATCGGCGCGCAATGCGTGCACATCGTGCAGCACGTAGACCGACACGCCATCGAGCGCGAGCACCGCCGTGGCGGGGACGGCGCCGGCCCATGCCGCGGTATCGTTGTTGCCGCGCACCGCGGTCACCGGGGCGATGCACGCGAGCGCGGCGAGGACCTCGGGAGTGCCGATGTCGCCCGCATGCAC
>JBDSND010000046.1:0-10858 GCA_039915505.1 Casimicrobiaceae bacterium | reverse complement strand
AGATCGACCTCTATCCCGAATACACCGGCACGATGCTCCTGGTCGTGCTCAAGGCCGAGCCGATGACCGACCGCAAGGCGGTGCACGATAAGGTCAAGACCGAGTACGCCGCAAAGGGCTTCGTGCTTCTCGACGAGTCGCCGCTCAACAACACCTACAACATGGTGGTGCGCCCCGAAACCGCCGCGCAGTACAAGCTGGAGACGCTGTCCGACCTCGCCAAGGTGTCCAAGGAGCTGAAGCTCGGCGCCGGTCCGGAGTTTCGCGATCGCAAGGATGGTTTGCCCGGTCTCAAGGCTAAGTACGGCATGGAGTTCAAGGAAGATCTGCAGATGGCCATCGGTCTGCGCTACCAGGCGATCGCCAACAAGCAGGTAGACGTGGTCAACGGCTACGCCACCGACGGCATGATCAGCGCCCTGAAGCTGAAGCGCCTCAAGGACGACAAGAATCTTTGGCCGCCCTACTACCTGGTGCCGGTGGTGCGCAAGGAAGCCCTCGACGCCAACCCCAAGATCGCCGAGGTGCTGAACCGCGTGTCGCCGCTGCTGGACGAGACCACCATGGCCGAGCTCAACTACAAGGTCGACGGCGACAAGGAGGAGCCCAAGGATGTCGCGCGTGCCTTCCTGAAGGCGAAAGGCATCGTGCGCTGAAGTTCGCCGACGCCCGGGAACGGGATCGGGCCTGTCATCGGTAGCGTGGACATGGCGCGAGGAGCTGCCGGCGGGCGAGCGCGCACCTTCTCCATGCGGACGCACTGCCGGCTGTCGCTACACGGCCGCCCGCCGTTGCTGCGGGTTGTGGGTGCGGCTGCGCGCATGACGGCAACCATCCTCGTTAAGGATCGTGCGCATGGCGCCGAATGCCCCGCGAGGCTTCGTTTTCGGCCGTGCGGCTTGAGCAAAAACCCGGGTTGCCTACGTGAGCACGCAGAGCACCCCGTCTGATGCACGCGACGCAGCGAGGACCGGCGTGAAGGCGGCCTCCGTCGCAGTCGGTGACCGCCGCCTTACCCTCGCCGACGTGGTGCGGGTGGCGCGCGAAGGGGCGAAAGTAGAGCTCGCGCCCGCCGCGCGAAGCCGGGTCGAAGCGGGGCGCGCCACGGTCGATCGCCTGGCACATTCCCCCGAGCCCATCTACGGCGTCAATACCGCGCTCGGCGCGAACACCGGTGCACGCATCCCCGCGGCCGACATCAACGCCTACCAGGCCCGTGCGGTCGAGGCGCGTGCGGTGGGCGTGGGTGCCCCGTTCCCGCCGGACGTGGTCCGGGCGATCATGCTCGCGCGCATCGCGGGGATGGCGATGGGCGGTTCGGGCGTTTCGCCCCCGGTGCTCGATGCCCTCGTCGCGCTCCTCGATACTTCGGTTCATCCAGTTGTACCTCGCACGGGCTCGATCGGATGCGCCGATCTGCCCGCCCTGTCGCACCTCGCCCTGGTGCTGATCGGCAAGGGCGCCGCCGAGATCGGCGGGAACGTAGTGCCTGGCGGCGACGCCCTCGCCCGTGCCGGCCTCACGCCGGCGATCCTGGGGGTCAAGGACGGCCTCGCCCTGATCAGCGCCAATGCGGCGACGGTCGGTCACGCAGCGCTGGTGATCACCGACTGTGCCCGCGCCCTAGACGCTCTGGACGTCGCCGTCGCGCTGTCCTTCGAAGGCTTCCGGGCAAACCTCAGTCCGCTCGATCCGCGCGTGCATGCGGCGCGGCCCGAGCCAGGCCAGGTGCGCATCGGCGCCCGATTGCGCGCCCTGCTGGCAGACAGTGCGCTGTGGACGCCCGGCGCGGCGCGCCGGGTGCAGGATCCACTGTCCCTGCGCTGCGTCACCCAGGTGCACGGTGCCGCCCTGACAGCGTTATCCCGCGCGCGGGATGTGATCGAGCTCGAGCTCAACAGCGCGAGCGAAAGCCCTCTCGTGCTGGCCGCCGATGACGTGATGCTCTCCAACGGCAACTTTCATCCGGCGGCGCTGGCCCTCGACATCGATGCCGTGGGCCTGGGACTCGCCGCGGTCGCGCTGCTGTGCGTGCAGCGCTGCCAGCGGCTGTATTCGCCGGCGATGTCGGGCCTGCCGCTGCAGCTCACCCGGCGCGGTCCCGAGCACTCGGGCTTCGCCACGTTGCAAAAAACCCTGACAACGCTCTACGGCGAAATGCGGCATCTCGCCAATCCGGCATCGCTCGACTGCCTGCCGGTGTCGGAGGCGATCGAGGACCACGCCTCGATGGCGCCTAATGTCGTCGCCAAGACCGAGGCTATGGTTACGAAGCTGCACTACCTCGCGGCCATCGAACTCCTGTCGGCCGCCCAGGCCGTCGATCTGCGCGAAACGCCGGTGGACAGCCTCGGTCGCGGTGCGCGCCATGCCTACGACGCGGTCCGCGCCCACGTCGCCGTGCTCGACGAGGATCGTCCGCTCGGCCCGGACGTCGAGCGCATCGCCCAGGTGATCCGCGACGACGGCATCGGCACGGTCGATCTCATGGCCGTCGATCGACTCGTGGACGCGGAATGAAGTGGCTGCTCAATAACTGGGACCAGGTGCTGCTGGCACTTGGCCAGCACATCGTGATCGCCGGCACCGCCATCGGCATCGCTTTCGTGCTGTCGCTCGTAATTGGCATCTTCGCGGCCCGTCATGAATCCGTGTTCCGCACCGCCATCGCCCTGACCGGCGTGCTCTACACCATCCCGACCCTCGCCTTTCTCGCATTGCTGATTCCGCTGGTGGGCCTCGGCAGGACCAACGCCATCATCTGCATGGTCGCGTTTTCCCTGATGATCATGATCCGCAACGTGGCGATCGGCATCCGCGAGGTCCCGCGCGAGGTGGTCGACGCCGCCCGCGGGATGGGCATGACCGCAGGCGAAATCCTGGCGAAAATCGAGCTGCCGCTGGCGATGCCGGTGATCGTCGCCGGGGTGCGCATCGCCACGGTGACGGTGATCAGCGTGGCCGTCGTCGCGGCGTACGTGAATGCCGGCGGCCTCGGCACCCTCATCTTCAATGGCATCAGCAACGATCACGCGCCCAAGATCTGGACCGGCGCACTGACGGCTTGCGCACTGGCCATCGTCGCCGACTTGAGTCTCGCGCGCCTCGAAACGCGGCTTCGCCGGCGATCGAGCTAGGTCCGGTCAGCGCACATGCTCCTGCTCGAGTCCTGGCATTGGCTGCTGGATCACCCCGACCGCTTCCTGAGCGCGCTCGGCACCCACGTCGCACTGTCGGCGAGCGCGCTGTTCCTAGCCATCGGCATCGCCGTGCCGATCGGCATCCGTATCGCGGGCACGCGCCGTGCGGCCCTGGTCGCGGTCACCATCGCCAACATCGGCCGCACCCTGCCGTCGCTGGCCGTGCTGGCGCTGGTGATGCCGGTGCTGGGCACGGGCTTCACGCCGTCGCTCTTTGCCCTCACCCTGCTGGCACTGCCGCCGATCCTGATCAACACCTACACCGCGATCCGGCAGGTCGATCCCGACGTGGTTGACGCGGCGCGCGGCATGGGCATGCGCGGCGGCGAGATCCTGCGGCGGGTGGAGCTGCCACTGGCGGTGCCGGTGATGTTCGCCGGCATCCGCATCGCGGCCGTGCAGGTCGTGTCCGGCGCCGTGCTGGCAGCCTACATCGGCGGTGGCGGCCTGGGCGACTTCATCACCGCCGGGATCGCGATGATGGCACTGCCGCAACTGCTGGTCGGCGCGATCCCCGCAACGCTGCTGTCCATTGGCACCGACCAGCTGTTCGGCGCCCTGCAACGCGCCTTCACCCCCAAGGGCGTCTGACGACATGATCGAGATCGTCGACCTCGTGAAGCAGTTTCCCGGGACTGCGCGACCGGCCGTGGACCATCTGACCCTGTCGATTCCCGAGGGCGACGTCTGCGTACTGATCGGCCCATCCGGCTGTGGCAAGACCACGACCATGCGGCTCATCAACCGGATGATCGAGCCCGATGCTGGCCTCATCCGCGTAGCGGGCGAAGATGTGATGGCGGTCGATCCCGTCGAGCTGCGGCGCCGCATCGGCTACGTGATCCAGCAGGTCGGACTGTTTCCGCACTGGACCATCGCCGAGAACGTGGCGACCGTGCCGCGCCTGCTGCGCTGGGACAACGCCCGCATCGCGACGCGGATCGACGAGCTCCTGCACCTGGTCGGCATGGATCCGGCGCTGTATCGAGATCGTTATCCACGCGAGCTCTCCGGCGGCCAGAAGCAGCGGGTCGGATTCGCGCGGGCGCTCGCCGTCGACCCCGCCGTCATGCTGATGGACGAGCCGTTCGGCGCGCTGGATCCGATCACCCGCACGCGACTGCAGGACGAGTTCCTGAACATCCTGCGCGCGCTCTCCAAGACCATCGTGTTCGTCACCCACGACATCGACGAGGCGATCAAGATGGGCACGCACATCGCCATCCTCGCCGACGGCGCCCTGGTCCAGTACGACACGCCGGAGACGATCCTGCAGTCGCCGGCCAACGCTTTCGTCGAAGCCTTCGTCGGCGCCGATCGTGCTCTGAAGCGCTTGTCCCTCGTGGCGGCGCGCGACGCCATCCAGCCGCTGCACGGCGCGACCCTGCGCCATGCCATTCCGGGCACCGCGACGCTGCGCCATGCCATTCCCGGCACCGCGACCCTGCGCGATGCGCTGTCGCAGATGCTGGCCGCCGGGGTGGAAACGATCGGCGTGCTCGATGCCGACGGGAACGCCACCGGGTTGCTGACCCTGGCCGCGATCCGGGCCCGCATCGCCGCACCCGATCGCGACTGAGCCCATCAAGCTCAGTCGAAACGCGGCAGCTCGATCGGCGCGGCGGACTCGGCTAGCGCGTCGGTCTCGACCAGGTCCGTCCCGGCGGCGATGTCGGGCGCGAGATAGCGATCCTCCTGCAGTGCCGGCACGCGCGTCCGCACCGCTTCATACACCCGCTGTAACGCCTCGCTCGAGCGCAACGGCGCACGCAGCCCAATCCCCTGGGCGGCGGCGAGCAACTCGATTGCGACCACGTGGGCAGCATTGCGGGCCATGGGCAACAGGCGGCGTGCGCCGTGCGCGGCCATCGACACGTGATCTTCCTGGTTGGCCGAGGTCGGGATCGAGTCGATGCTCGCCGGATGCGCCTGCTGCTTGTTCTCGGCCACCAGCGCGGCAGCGGTGACCTGCGGAATCATGAACCCGCAGTTCAAGCCCGGATTCGGCGTCAGGAAGGCCGGCAATCGCGAGAACGCCGGATCGATCAGCATGGCAAGCCGCCGCTCGGACAAGCTGCCGATTTCGCACAGTGCCAGGGCGAGGATATCGGCGGCGAACGCCACCGGCTCGGCGTGGAAGTTGCCACCCGAAACGACCTCGTCCGGGTCGGCGAACACCAGCGGGTTGTCGGTCACGCCATTGGCCTCGACCGCCAGGGTGGCCGCGGTCTGGCGCAGGAGATCGAGACAGGCGCCCATCACCTGGGGCTGGCAGCGCAGGCTGTACGGATCCTGGACGCGACTGTCGCCGGTGCGATGCGAGGCACGGATGCCGCTGCCCGCCATCAGGGCGCGCAGGCTCGCCGCGACATCGATCTGGCCGCGCTGGCCGCGCAGCGCCTGGATGCGCGCATCGAAGGGCGCATCGGAGCCCCTCGCGGCGTCGGTCGACAGTGCCCCCGTGACCAGCGCGGCGGTGAACACGCGCTCGGCGCGGAACTGCGCCGTCAGCGCGAGGGCGGTGGAGCACTGCGTGCCATTGAGCAGCGCCAATCCTTCCTTGGGCGCCAGCACCAGGGGCGAGACGTTCGCGCGCTGCAATGCATCGCCGGCCGGCAGCCGCTCGTCGCGCCACCACATCTCCCCTACCCCGAGCAGTGCGGCCGTAAGGTGCGCCAGTGGCGCGAGGTCACCCGAGGCGCCGACCGATCCCTGCCCGGGCACTACGGGCACGAGATCACGCTCGAGGCAATCGAGCAGCGTCTGCACCGTCGCCACGGTCACGCCCGAGGCGCCCTGCGCAAGTGCGGCGATCTTGAGCACCAGCATGAGCCGCACCACCTCGCGCGGCAGCGGCTCGCCGACACCGCAGGCATGGGACAGCACCAGGTTGTACTGGAGGGCGACCAGGTCGCCGCTTGCAATCGATACGCTCGCAAGCCGCCCGAAGCCGGTGTTGATGCCGTAGACCGGGGCGCCGCGCGCGACGATCGCCGCAACCGCGCGCGCGCCTGCCTCGACCGGCGGCTCCCATCCGTCGACGAGCGCGACCTGCGCACCGCGCGCGACCAAGCGCCATGTGTCGAGCGGGACAGCCCCCGGCGCGAGGGTGACGCTCATGGGCGCGGGATGGATGCTCGTACGGCCGGCTCAATCCGTGGCAAACGGCAGCGGGCGAGCGTCATGGCGAGAGAGGCCGATCGGAACGCAGCGGGCCGAGAACGGGCGGAAAGCCGATCACCGCGACTGATACAGGCGGCGCCCCTGCGCCCCCTTTGCAGCGTTCACTGCGCGGCGTCGCGGTCATCGTCGTCCCAGTCAGCGGAACGTGAGTTCCAGTCCCTCGAGGGGCAGCTCGCCGTAATCGCTGCGCCAGGTCTCTCCTGCCTCGACCGGCCACGCGTCGCTGATCGTGCCGGTGGTCACGATCTCGTCGCGGGCGAGCGTCGGCGCCCATGCCTGGCCGGCGAGCACCCGGGTGAGATGGGCCAGAGCGTGCGCGGGGCCGCCGAGCACATTCGAACCGACGCCTCGATCGATCACCGCGTCTCCGCGGCGCAGGGTCAGCGCAAACCGCGGCAGTTGCTCGGCAAGTGCCTCGCGAAGTGGAGCGGTAAGCGCAACCGGCTTGCCGATCACTAGCGCCCCGTGCAGCCCGAACGCCGCCGTGCAATCGGCCGCCGTGAACTTCCAATCGGGAAAGTGGCTCTGCACGATCTCGAAGCCCGGGGCAATCCAGGTCACCCCCTGCAACATCGCGGCGGGGTCGTCGCCGGGCTCGATTGCTCCGCCGATACCGAATACGACCTCGGGCTCGATGCGTGGCTGCACGAATCCCTGCAAGGAGAGCGTCGCGCGTCCATCCGGGGCCCGATGCACGGTGTGCTGCCAGATGTGCGCCCACATCGGCTGGTACACGCCGTAGCGCGGCCAGATGGTGGTGTTAGTAAAGCCGATCTTGCGGCCGACCGGTTGCCAGCCTGCCTCAAGGCGTCGCGCCTCGATCCGCTCGAGTACACGATAGGCCGAGTCGACGTCGAAATCCGGCGTGTCTTGGGTGATTGGAGGCAGCATCTCGGCGCAATCGTAGGCCGCGATCAAGCGTGTCGCGATCGCCTCCGCACGCTGCACCGGGATCACGATTGCCGCCCTGTCAGCGCGTCGCGCACCCACACTCCGAGGACAAATGCCGCCACCGCGATCACCATGCCCAGGAGAACGGTGAGGAGCGCGCCGCCGGTGCCGGAAAGATCGAGTGCCGACGTGACGAGCCACGCCGCAATCGCACCGATCGTGCCGGCTGCGCCAATCGCGGCGATGCTGCCGAACATCGACCAGCGCTGCCGCGGTGCGGCGCGCGCGGGCTTGGTACCGTCCGGCTCACCCATGGCGCGCAGGATCCTGGTCGCGGACGGCGAGCCGATCGGCATACTCGGATGCGTCGAAACCGATCAGCAACGCCGTGCCGGTCTCGATCACCGGGCGCTTGATCATCGAGGGATGGTCGAGCATCGCCACGACGGCGCCCTCGGCGTTGGTCACCGCCGCCTTCGCCTCGGCTGCGAGCTCGCGCCAGGTCGTGCCGCGCCGGTTGAGCACGCGCTCCCAGCCCAGCACATCGACCCAGTGCTCGAGCTGCGCGGACTGCGGAGGCGTCTTGTGGAAGTCGACGAACACGTGGCCCATACCACGCTCGTCGAGCCATGCGCGAGCTTTCTTGACCGTGGTGCAGTTGGCGATGCCGTACACTTTCATGCGTCTTTGGGATGCTCGATGGAACACGATTGCAAATTATAGCGCCGCAGCCTCTGAGACCTGCCGTCGCGGGGAAGCAGTCGGCTGCCCGGCGCCTTCGATGCCGCGATTTTATCGCCGGCCTCGCCTGCGCGCTGCTGCTCACGCTCGGCGCGCACGCCGCCGACATGAGCAAGACCCTAAGGGTTGCGTTTCCGGTCGCCGAGACGGGACTCGATCCCCAGGCGATCGGCGACGCGTACTCGTTCTATCTGTGCAACGCCATCTTCGACCCGCTGTATACGTACGACTACTTTTCCCGGCCGGCCCGGATCGTCCCGAACACCGCCCACGACCTCCCTGTCATCAGCGACGAAGGGCGTACCTACACGATCAAGCTGCGGCCAGGGATCTACTTCGCGCCGGATCCTGCGTTCAAGGGTGTGCGCCGCGAGCTCGTCGCGGCGGACTATGTGTACAGCATCAAGCGCATCCTCGACCCCAAGGTTCGCTCCTACTGGTTCTACATCTTCGACAATCATCTGCTCGGACTCGACAGCGTCATGGCGGCGGCCCGTCGGACGGGGACGTTCGAGTATGACGCGCGGATCGAGGGCCTCGAGGCGCTCGACCGCTACACGCTCCGCATCCGTTTCAAGGAGCCCGACTACGTCTTTATCCACTGGCTGACGTACGGCGCGCTCGCTGCGGTCGCGCGTGAGGTGGTCGAAGTCCATCGCGACAGCTCGAATCGGGTGATGGAGCATCCAGTCGGCACAGGGCCGTACCGCCTCGCCGAGTGGACGCGTGGCCAGAAGGTGGTGCTCACCGCCAATCCTGCCTATCGCGAGGAGATCTTCCCGGTGCCGGGCGCGGGCAGCGAGCCGGGCGATGACGCGATCGCCCGACCGAATCGCGGCCAGCGCCTGCCCATCGCCGGCCGGGTCGAGGTGAGCATCATCGAGGAAGGACAGCCTCGGCTCCTGAGCTTCGATCGCGGCAGCTTCGACTACGTGCAGGTGCCGGCGACCCTCGCACCGACGGTGCTCGACGGCGATCGACTGAAGCCCGCGCTCGTCGACCGCGGCATCAGGCTGCACCGGCAGGTCGAGCCGTCGCTCGGGTTCGCCTATTTCAACCTCGATGACCCGATCGTCGGCGGCTATACCAACGACAAGGTGGCCCTGCGCCGGGCGATCGCGCTCGCCTTCGAGCGCAACGCGTATATCACGCTGTTGCTGAACGGCCAGGCCTTGCCGGCAACCCAGCCGGTGCCGCCGGGCGTAAGCGGTCACGATCCCGCCATCGCGGTGCGCACGCAATACGATCCGCAGGCGGCGCGCGCACTGCTCGATCGCTTCGGTTATCGCGACCGCGACGGCGACGGCTATCGGGAGATGCCCGACGGCAAGCCCCTGATCCTGGTGAAGGGCTCGACCACGGCCACCGCGGACCGCGACTCCGACGCGCTCTGGAAGCGCAGCATGGACGCGATCGGCCTCCGCATCACCTTCCTGAAGAACAAGTGGCCGGAACTGAACAAGATGGCCGAGGCGGGACAGCTCATGATGTGGAACCTGGGCTGGATCGCATCGATCGCGGATGGCGATACGTTCTATTCGGTGCTCTATAGCAAGAACATCGGCACCTCCAACGACGCGCGCTTTCGCCTGCCGGCGTACGACCAGACTTACGAAGCGGCGCGCAAGCTTCCCGACGGACCGGCGCGCGACGCTCTCTACCGCAAGCTATCCGAGCTGGTGCTCGCCTATGCACCGTGGCTGGTCGTCGACTACCCGTACGCCAACGTGCTCACCCAGCCCTGGCTCAAGGGCTACAAGCAGCACCCATTCCTGCCGCACCAGTGGAAGTATTACGACGTCGCGCGGTAATGCGGTAATGGGGTCAGATCAAGTTATCCGCCGGAGTGCTGGATTCGCCGAGCTTCGCCGATAATTTGAGTATGCAGACCCGGGAGTGCTGGATTTGCCGAGCTTCGCCCATAATTTGATCTGACCCCATTACGTATGCAGGTCGTCCACCCAACGCACTTCTTCCGGATCGGCCTCGACGTCCGGCAGGTCGAGGTTGACGACGACCGGTTGCTGGCCGCTGCGCACCAGCACGCATGACAGCGGCTCGCCTTCGCTGCCGTTGATCTCCTGGTGCGGTACGAAAGGCGGAATGAAGATGAAGTCCCCAGGCCCTGCCTCGGCGGTGAATTCGAGACGCTCGCCCCATTTCATCCGGGCCCGGCCGCTGACGACGTAGATCACGCTCTCCACGGGTCCGTGATGATGCGCGCCGGTCTTGGCCTTGGGATGGATCACCACGGTGCCCGCCCAGAGCTTCTCGGCGCCCGCGCGCGCCGCGGTGATCGCCGCGGCACGCGTCATTCCGGGCGTTTGCGCGGTATTGCTGTCGAGCTCGTCGGCGTGCACCACCCGGACCCCGTGCAGGCGCCACTTCGATTCCGACGGTGCACTCATGCTGGCTCCTTCATCCGTATACGGGGGCTTCCCGGGGTGGTGGGTCAAACCCGGCGCACCCGCCTACCCCCACTGTAGCAAAGGCACGCGCAGTTCCGAAAGATCGCTGCGATAGCCGCTGAATGGTCGCCGCGGTGGTCGCTGCGAATGACGCGCGCGGGCGGCTCGTGACCGCCTCCACACCACGAGGGCGTGGTCGCTGCGCGCGGCATTGCGCGGGTCCAGGACAATCCGAGGCCGCCGTGCACCGCGTCAAGCCAGCGGCGTTATCATGCAGGATCGTTACCCGGGAGAAGAGATCATGACGGATCGACAAGTTGTCATCGTGAGCGGCGTGCGTACGGCCATCGGCGACTATGGCGGCAGCCTCAAGGACATCGCACCGACGGATCTCGCGGCGCGGGTGGTGCGCGAAGCGGTGAAGCGCGCCGGTGT
>JBDSND010000003.1:0-18306 GCA_039915505.1 Casimicrobiaceae bacterium | reverse complement strand
GCGCCGATTTCCTTTCGCCGCTCCTTATGGAAGCCGCCTTGATGGCGGCAGTGTTGGACACCAGCGCCTTCCCGGGATGGCTCGAGCGCTTCCTGCCTGGACTGGATGTCGACGGCCGGGCGCCGATTTTCGCGCCGGTGCGGGTGTCTGACCGAACCGACGCCCAGATCGTGCATCTCGATGGCCTCAACCTTTCCCGGGCGTTGTGCCTGCGACGCGTCGCCGCCGCGCTGCCGGAAGGCGATGGCCGTCGGGAGCTCTTGTCAACGAGTGCCCAAAGCCACTTCACGGCGGGCTTTACGGGCCTCGACGGCGACGCCTTCGTGGCCACCCACTGGCTCGCGTCGTTTGCGGCGTTGGCCGCTGCCGTGCCCGATCGGGCGCCGCTTCCGGCAGGCGCACGTCATGAGCTACCCCGCTGCTAGAATCCTTGTGATCGACGCTCGTAAGGGATCGCAGACAGCGATCGTCGGCAGGCCGTTCTAAGCGTCCTCCTTCGCGTGACCCACGACCAACTCCTCCTCGCCACGGCCGCCCTGGCGGCATCCGCTGCGCTGCTCGCTGCGGTGCTGGCCATCGTGGTGATGGTCCGCCAGGGTGCTGATCGGCAGGCGCACACGCGTCTGCACGATGGACTGCGTGACCTCGCGACCCGGCTCGAGCTCCTCAAGGGTCAGGGCATCGACCTCGAGCGCGACCTGCGCCAGGATCTTGCGATCCAGCGCAACGAGCAGGCCAACGCTGCGCAGATGTTGCGGACCGATGTCGGCGAGCGCCTCACCCAGCTCACCCATGCCACGCAGGAGCAGCTGCGCTCGGGCATGGCCGTGCAGGCCGAGCAGACCAAAGCCTTTGCCGAGCGACTCACCCAGCTGCAGCAGGCGATGGGGGCGCAACTCGCGGCGGCAGCGGCGGCGCAAGTCGAACAGCTCAAGCAGCTCACCGACGCGCTGGCCACCCTGCAGCAGGGCACGCACGCCCAGCTTGCCGCGGCGTTTGGCGCCCAGGTGGACCAACTCAAGGCGTTTGGCGAACGTCTCGGCCAGCTCACCCAGGCGAGCGAGCAGCGCCTCGACGCCATCCGTGCCGCGCTCGAGCAGCGGCTTGACGTGCTGCGTACCGAAAACACCGCGAAGCTAGACGAAATGCGCGCAACGGTCGACGAGAAGCTGCAGTCCACGCTCGAAAAGCGGCTCGGCGCATCGTTCCAGCACGTCTCGGAGCGGCTCGAACAGGTGCATCGGGGCCTCGGCGAGATGCAATCTCTTGCGATCGGCGTCGGCGATTTGAAGCGCGTGTTGCAGAACGTCAAGACGCGGGGCGGCTGGGGCGAGGTGCAACTCGGGGCGTTGTTGAGCGAGATGCTGACACCGCAGCAATTCGAGCGCAACGTCGCGGTGCGGCCCGGCAGCAGCGAGCGCGTCGAGTATGCCATTCGCCTCCCGGGCAAGCACGACGGCGGCGCGCCATGCTGGTTGCCGATCGATTGCAAATTCCCGCTCGAGGACTGGCAACGACTTCAGGATGCGCTGGAGCGTGCCGACGCGCCCGCCGCCGAGGCTGCGCGCAAGGGCATCGCCGGGTTCCTGCGCGATCAGGCGAAGAAGATCCGCGACAAATACGTCGAGCCGCCGCACACCACCGACTTCGCCATCCTGTTTCTGCCGACCGAGGGCCTGTACGCCGAGATGATGGCCCAGCCGGGCTTTGCCGACGTCGTGCAGCGCGAGTCGCGCGTGCTGGTCACCGGCCCTATGAACCTTGCCGCGTTCATCAACAGCCTGCAGCTCGGCTTCCGCACCATGGCCATCGAGCAGCGCTCGAGCGAGGTCTGGAAGGTATTGGGTGCGGTCAAGACCGAGTTCGGCAAGTTCGGCGACCTCCTGGCCAAGACCAAGGACAAGCTGGACCAAGTAGGCAGGACCCTCGAGGACGCCAGCCGCAAGAGCACGACCATCGCCCGCAAGCTGCGCGAGGTGGAGACGCTGCCCCAGGCGGAAGCCGACCGACTGCTGGTCGGTGGGGACCCGGTGGCCGACATCCTCGAAGTCGAAGGTGCGGCGTTTCCGGACACGCGCCGCTGACCGCGATGTTCGACGCAATGCGGCGCTGGCGCGAGCAAAGGGTGCTGCGTTCCGCCGATATTCCCGATGATCTCTGGTGTGATGCCGTGTCGGCATTGCCTTTCCTCGCCGGCTATACGGGCGAGGAACTGGAGCGGTTGCGCGCGCGGACAGTGCTCTTCCTGCACGCCAAGAGCATCGTCGGCGCCGGTGGCCACGAGGTCACTCCGCTGCAGCGTGTGATCATTGCCATCCAGGCCTGCGTGCTGGTGCTGAATCTCGATCTCTCGCTCTACGAAGGCTGGGAAAGCGTGATCGTTTATCCAGGCGAGTTCCTGCCCGAGTGGGAATGGGAGGACGAGGCCGGCGTCGTGCACAAGATGCATGGACCGCTCGCGGGAGAGGCGATGCCACGCGGCCCCGTGGTGCTCTCCTGGCCCGACGTCGAGGCGAGCGCCGACTGGGAGGCTTCGGGCATGAACCTGGTAATCCACGAGTTCGCCCACAAGCTCGATATGCAAAATGGCAATGCCAATGGCTTGCCGTCGCTGCCCGCCTGCATCCCGGTCGACATATGGCGTGACACGTTGACCTTTGCCTACGACGATTTCAGCGCTCGGGTCGACCGCATGGAGGACACGGCGATCGACCCCTACGCGGCCGAAGACCCGGCGGAATTCTTTGCGGTGCTCTCGGAAGTATTTTTCGCCGATCCCGAGCTGCTGCGAAACGAATATCCCGCCGTCTACGCCCAGTTCGTAACGTTCTACCGCCAGGATCCGGCGGCCAGGCTCGAGGGTCCAGGCGCCGACGAGATCGCCGCGCACCAGCCCGATCAGGGGGCGTGATGCAGCGCAGCGCTCGGCTGTCAGCGTCGTCGCGCAGGGATGGTGGCGCGGGCGCGCATCTCGTGGTCGATTGCGGCCGCCGGGTCGGGCTCGGCCTCGCCGCGAGGTGACACGCATTCTCGGCCGGCGCTCACCGCCCGGCGCTCACCGCCCGCGCCGCGGGTCCAGCAGCCGCTGCGTGGTGGTGGCTGCCGTCCAGAAACGTCCCCCGAACACAACCGCCGGCCGCCTTGCAGATCGGCTAGGCCAACGTCAGGCGGCGCTCGGCAGCGCCCGGGTCATGATCAGGCGATGGTCGATGGTGGCCGGCAGGCTACCGAACACCGCGCCACCGTAGGGCGCCGGTGCCAGCCGGCTGGCCACGAAGGCGTCGCCGACGGCCGGCGGGGCGTGCCGCAAGAGCAGCGCCGCCTGCAGCAGGGTTGCAATCGCCTGGGCGACGCGGCGGGCGTCGGCGGGCGTCGCGCCGTCCGCCAGGCCGGATTCGAACGCCGCCACCGCGGCGTCGAAAGCCGGGTGGCTGCCACGCGCGAGCGCGAGTTCGGCGCGCAGCGCGCCGACTGCCTGCGGCTCGCGCGCCATGGTGCGCAGCACGTCGAGGCACATGATGTTGCCCGATCCCTCCCAGATCGAGTTCACCGGCAATTCGCGGTAGAGCCGCGGCAGCATCGACGTCTCGACGTAGCCATTACCCCCCAGCACCTCCATCGCCTCCGCGGCCAGGGCGGGGCCGCGCTTGCAGATCCAGAACTTTGCGGCCGGCGTGACCAGTCGTGCCAGCGCGTGCTCGCTGGTGTCTTCCGCAGCCTCGAACGCATGCGCCAGGCGCATCGCCAGCGCCGTGGCGGCCTCGACTTCCAATGCAAGATCGGCGAGCACGTTGGCCATGAGCGGCTGCTCGGTGAGCACTTGGCCGAAGACCACGCGCCGACTGGCGTGATGAAGCGCGCAGGCGAGGGCGGCGCGCATGATACCGGTGCTGCCCAGCACGCAGTCGAGACGCGTCAGCCGGACCATCTCGAGGATGGTGGCGATACCTTGTTGCGCCGGTCCGACGCGCCACGCGATCGCGCCGTCGAACTCGACTTCGGCGGAGGCATTGGAGCGGTTGCCGAGCTTGTCCTTGAGGCGGTTGATGCGCACCGCATTACGGCTGCCATCGGGAAGCAGCCGCGGCAGGAAGAAGCAGGAAGGTCCGCCGTCGTCCTGCGCGAGGACCAGGTGCGCGTCCGACTGCGGGGCCGAGAAAAACCACTTGTGGCCGGTGATCGCAAAGCTGCCGTCCCCGCGTGCCTCGGCCCGGGTGCGATTGCTGCGCACGTCGGAGCCCCCCTGGCGCTCGGTCATCCCCATCCCGATCAGCGCACCGCGCTTGGCGTCGATGGGCTTCGACTCAGGATCGTGCAAGGGCGCCAGCAGCCGCGGCAACCACACGGCCGCGAAATCGGGGACATCGTTGGCGTGCCGCATCAGCAGCGGGATGGCCGCGAAGGTCATGGTCAGCGGGCACTGGGTGCCGTTCTCCACCTGGCCGTGCATCAGCATCAGGGCAGCGCGCGCGACCTGCGCACCCGGGGTGCGGTCGGTCCACGGCAGGCTGTGCTCGCGAGCCTCCTTGCCCAGTTGCATGAGCGCGTGCCATGCCGGCGTGAACTCCACGACGTCGACCCGTTCGCCGCGGGCATCGTGCGTGGCGAGCGTCGGCGGATTGCGGTTGGCTGCGTCGCCGAGCGCCAGTACCGCGGCACTGCCGCAGCGTTGCCCGAAGGCGGCGAGGGTCGGCACGAAGGCGAGTGCGCTCTCCCGCTGCACCGCTTCCTGCAATGCGGCGTCGTCCGCATACAGGTTGCGATCCTGATACGGATCGGGCTGGTTGGGAAACGGCGTCGGCATCGTGGCCACGCGCTCTTCGGGTCTGCCTTCGGCCCAACCCAGCTAAGTCGCGGGACGGGGCGGGCGCTGCGCCGACTTCGGACGGAAGGCGCGGCACACCTCGTCGCGGGTCTCGATGTACGGCCCGCCGATGAGGTCGATGCAGTACGGCACCGCCGGAAAGACGCCGTCGAGGGTCTCCTTGATTGCCTTTGGCTGGCCGGGCAGATTGAGGATGAGCGCCCCGCCGCGAATGACCCCAACCTGGCGTGACAGAATTGCGGTCGGCACGTACTTGAGGCTCACCCGTCGCATTTCCTCCCCGAACCCCGGCAGGACTTTGTGGGCGACAGCAAGGGTTGCCTCGGGGGTGACGTCGCGCGGTGCGGGACCGGTTCCGCCGGTGGTCAGCACCAGGTGACAACCCGCGACGTCGACGAGCTCGACCAGCGTTTGCTCGATCGTCGCCTGCTCGTCGGGAATGAGTCGGCTCTGCATCGACCATGTGCTCTGCAGCGCGGCCTCGAACCATTCTCGCAGCCCGGGAATCCCCTGGTCGGCGTAGACGCCGGAAGAGGCGCGATCGGAAATCGACACCAGGCCGATCAACAATGCATCAGGATCGTGCGGCATGACGTGGGGCTCCGGTGTCGGCGTGACAATGTTTAGGATTGGGGGTCGAGTAGCAGGGTCACCGCGCGGAAAAGATCGCGATAGGCGTGCGGCGGCGCCGCCGCGGCACGCTCGGCGCGAGCCCTGGCGATGAGCGCGCGCAGCCTGGGCCGATCGAGTGTCGGATGCAGCGCGGCGAGTGCATCGAGGGCATCGGGCTCCGACAGGAGGCGTTCGCGCCAGCGCTCGATGGCGTGCATGCGCGCGGCATCCTGCTGCCGTCCATGGGCGAGGCGATCGAGCCATGCCGCGATCGGTGCCGGATCGACTTCGCGCATCAGCTTGCCAATGAATTGCAACTGGCGCTTCTTGCCCCCATGCGCGGTAATGTTGCGCGCCTCGACTAACGCGTCACGCAAGCGCTCCGGCAACAGGACATCGCGCAGCAGCGCGGCGAACTGCCGCGGCTCGAGCTCGACCATTGCTTCGCCGACATCCTGCAAGGCGTGCATGGCCGCCTTGCGACGCGTTTTGGAAGGCGGCTGGTCGACCGGCGCGGCGACGTCCCCGGCTTGCACGTTGTCGCGCACAGTTTTGCGGGCGTGCTGTTCGTCGGATTTTTGCAAGGATTTCTCTGATCTGGCATACGCTTAGCGCGCTGCCGGACCGATAAGGAGAAGGGGCCGTTTGTTATCATAGCGCAGCATGTGTCGACCATTTTCGGTGACGGCGCTGCCCCGACGGAAATCCACGCAATGACCATCGCACGCCCCGATGCTTCGTATCAACGCGCCCCGCGCGCGTCTCGCGCGTCCCATCCGCACGCTCCTGCGACGGCGGCCGACGAACGCTTCCCGTTGCCCACGCGCGAGCTCGAGCGTGTCGCCGCGGCGGTACTCGACGCGGCGCGGGGCGGCGGTGCGACGGCAGCCGAGACCGATGTCTCGCAGGCGGTGGGACTCTCCGTCACCGTACGCAAGGCCGAGGTCGAGACCATCGCCTACAACCGCGACAAGGGAATCGGCGTCACGGTCTACATCGGCAAGCGCCGCGGCCATGCCAGCACGGCAGACTTCTCGCGCGACGCCATCGGCTCGACCGTGGACAAGGCGCTGACCATCGCCCGCTATACCGCCGAGGATCCCGCCTCGGGACTGGCCGATCCGGACCGGCTGGCCCGCACGTTCCCTGATCTCGATCTCTACCATCCATGGGATCTCGCCGTCGAGGATGCGGTGGCCATGGGGCGCGATGCCGAGGCCGCGGCACTTGCCGTCGATCGCCGGCTGACCAATACCGAGGGATCCACGGTCGCGCGCAGCGAATCGGAGTTCGTGTACGCCAACTCGAACGGCTTCCTGCACGGCTATCGCAACTCCCGCCATCACCTCGACTGCTCCGTGGTCGGCGAGGACGGCGAAGGCATGCAGCGCGACTACTGGTACACGACCGCGCGCGCCCCCGGCGAGCTCATCGATGCCCGCGAAGTCGGACGGATCGCCGGCATGCGCACGGCACGTCGGCTGAATGGGCGCCAGCTCACCACGATCGAGTGTCCGGTGCTGTTCGAGGCGCCGGAAGCGACTGACCTCATCGGCTTTTTCGTCGGGGCCGTTTCGGGTGGGGCGCTGTACCGCAAGTCGTCGTTCCTGCTCGATTCGCTCGGCCAGGAAGTGTTCGCGTCGCATCTGTCGATCCGCGAGGAGCCTCACCTACCCCGTGCCCGCGGCAGTGCACCGTTCGACAACGAGGGCGTCGCCACCGCGCCCCGCGACGTGGTCCGCGATGGCGTGGTGCAAGGATACTTCCTGGGGAGCTACTCCGCGCGCAAGCTGGGTATGGCGACCACCGGCAACGCCGGCGGCAATCACAACTTGGTAGTGAGCCACGGTCCGGACGACTTCGAAGCCATGCTCCGCCGCATGGGTCGCGGGCTCCTGGTCACCGAGCAGCTCGGCCAGGGGGTGAATTCGGTCACCGGCGATTTCTCGCGCGGCGTGGCGGGATTCTGGGTGGAAAACGGCGAGATTGCCTATCCCGTGGAAGAGATCACCATCGCCGGCAACCTGCGGGAGATGTTCCGCGACATCGTTGCCGTCGGCGCCGACGTCGATCGGCGCGGCTCGCGCCACGTCGGCTCGGTGCTGATCGGCCGCATGACGGTGGCCGGGTCCTGAGCGGGATCGGGACGCGCATGCGCATGACCAACGGCCCAGGTACGCTCGACAGCCTCGGCGGGCAGTTCACGCAGATGCTGCCGCCGATGCCGGGTGGCTCGCTGGCCATCGTCGCGCCATTGCGGGGACGGGGCGCGTCGCCGGTGGACGGCGCTGCAGGTCGGCGGTGCCGGCGGATGAGCGCATCCCGGGCGAGGTCGCCGCGGCCGGATCGCGGATGGGCGATGCCCGGTCAATCGGCTGCGGGCTGATGCGCGCAGCCACCTTATCGGCGACCACGTCCCCCATGCTGGAGCCGATATTCGACTGGTTTCGGTCGCTCAACGATCCGTTGCGCAACACCAAGGCGGCCGGGCGCTGGATCTCGGCGCTGGGTGCTGCCGAGGCGATGGCCGTCCAGCGCGAGGTGCTCGATCTGGTCACCCAGTTCCCGGGCGGTCGTCGCGAACCCGGGGTCGCCCAGGTCGAGGCGCTCTTGCGGGTCGATGCGCGGGTCGAGCAGGTCATCATCCAGCTCACCCAGCAATACACCGCGACGTACAGCAAGAGCTCGAGCGTCGAGACCCGGCTGTGGCACGGTGTGTTCGATCTCGTCAAGGCATTCACCGCGGCCTACCAGCGCGCGCTCAAGGTCGGGTACCCACACGCCGAGAACAAGCGCTGGCGGGCGGTGCTGCCCTGGGTGCTCGTGCGCCTGGCGCACTTTAAGGGGGTCGACGGCAAGTTCCGACTGTTCCGCTACGGCCACTGGATTCCGGCGCAATGGCGCGAGTTGCACGAGCTGTACGAATTCGCCCGCATGCGCGGCTGGCAGCGCGAGCAACTCGTGTTCGGATCAGCACCGTTTTCGCGGCCCGGGGTGTGCGTGGAGCAGGAGTACCTCCAGACGCTGCTCTTGATGCGGCTCGATTCCGGCAACTTCACGCCTGACCAGGTGGAATGGGTGGCGCGCCAGCTCGAGGACTGGGCGCCGAGCCTCGCGCTCGTTCCGCCACCGGGCGCCGGCGCAACCTTCTATGTCGACCTCACCGGCACCCAGGGCCTGCGCCGGCTGGATCGGCCGCATGGCGGAGGTCGCCTCCTGTTCCTGGATACCGGTCCCATCTACCAGCGGGTGGTGGAGCGCATGCGCTGGCTCCCCGAGCAGGACGATGAGAATGCCAAGCCCGGCGAGATGCCGGCCCGCGAGCAGCGACTGCTGCTGATGCGCCTCGCCTCCCTGTTCGGCCCCGACGCACTCGCCCTGGCGCCGCGCGCGCCGCGCTATGCCACCGAATCCGAAGTGCGGGTGGTCGTCGGCCTGCAATCGCTCTCCCGCGCGGTCGCCGAGATCCCGCCGTTGCCAGAGTCGGCGCGTACGCCGGCGGTGCGGACGAGCTACGACGAGATCACCCAGCTGGTTAGCGCCAGTGTCAACCCCGAGTCGGTGGCGCGGCGGATGCGGGGCGCCTTATGGAAGATGTCCGACCGCAGCGACAGCGGGTGCCGGCTGACCGCGCCCTCCGGCGATGCGCCGGGGAAGCTGGGCGAAATTCTGGCCATCAAGGAGGAGGAGACCTGGTCACTGGGCGTGGTGCGGCGGATGCAGCGCCAGCAGATCGACGAAACCACCATCGGTGCCGAGATCATCGCCCGTCGGCTGGTCCGGGTGCTGATGCGCAACTGGCTGGCGCCGACCGACGCGGAGCGCAGCGCCGAGCGGCCCTTCTTCGGGATCTATCTGCCGGCCCATCCGGAGAATCGGCGCGCCTCGCAACGCAGCCTAATTGGTCCCGACGACCGCTTCGTCCCGGGGGGCATGGTCGAGCTGGACACCGGTAACGCCCGCTACCTCATTCGCTTCACCCATATCTTCGAGCGTCAGGAAGGGTGGGCCTGGGCGATGTTTACCGCCGTGCGGAAGCTCGGCAGCTGACCCGGCCGGTCGTACGGGTTGTCCGGCAAGTTTGCTCATGTCCGCCGCGTCGCCCGGTTCCGACCCGCAGCGCCCGCAAAGGACGCGACGTCCGCACCTCATTCGGATAGAATCCCGCGCAGCATGCAGCCGCCACCCGACCGGCCACCTGACGAGCGCCTTTAGCGCGGCGTAGGGCGGAGCCTCCAATCGGTGCCAGCGTGTTGCCGAGCGCATCGCGGTCATCAAGCGTCGGCTGCTGCAACATTCCCAACCCCCTAGGAGGAGCAATGTCACGTCGTTCATTCCTGAAAAAAGCCGGTGCGGGCGTCGCCGCCGGAGCACTGGCCGCGCCGGCCCTTGCCCAGGGCGCACCCGAAGTGAAGTGGCGCCTCGCGTCGAGCTTCCCTAAGGCCCTCGACACGATTTATGGCGCTGCCGAAGTCATCTCGAAGCGCGTCGCATCGGCGACCGGCGGCAAGTTCCAGATCCAGGTATTCGCGGGCGGCGAGATCGTGCCCCCATTCGGGGTGGTCGATGCCGTGCAGAACAACACCGTCGAGTGCTGCCATACCGCGCCGTACTACTTCTTCGGCAAGGACCCGACCTTCGCATTCGCGTGTGCGGTGCCGTTCGGCATGAACTGCCGCCAGCAGAACGCCTGGATGTACCACGGGGGTGGCCTGCAACTCATGCGGGAGTTCTTCAAGCAATACAACATCATCAGTTTCCCGGCCGGCAACACCGGCGCGCAGATGGGGGGTTTCTTCCGCAAGGAACTCAAGAGCCTGAACGACATGAAGGGCCTGAAGATGCGGATCGGCGGCTTTGCCGGCGCCGTGCTGCAGAAGCTCGGTCTGGTTCCGCAGCAGATCCCGGGCGGCGACATTTATCCGTCCCTGGAGAAGGGCACGATCGATGCCGCGGAATGGGTCGGCCCGTACGACGACGAGAAGCTCGGGCTCTACAAGGTCGCCAAGTATTACTACTACCCCGGATGGTGGGAAGGCGGTCCGGAGCTCGACCTCTTCGTCAACACGGGCGCGTGGGAGAAGCTCCCGAAGGAATACCAGTCGATCCTGGAGGCGGCGTGCTACGAGGCCAACATCGACATGATGGCCAAGTACGATGCGCTCAATCCCGCGGCGTTGCGGCGCCTGGTGGCCAACGGCGTCCAGCTCCGGCCGTTCCCGAAGGACATCATGCAGGCCTCGTGGAAGGCTGCTAACGAGGTGTTCGAGGAGACTTCCGCGAAGAACGCCAATTTCAAGAAGGTGTACGAGCCGTGGAAGAAGTTCCGCGACGAGGACATCCTCTGGTTCCGGGTGGCCGAGCAGAACTTCGACATCTTCATGGCCTCGGTCCAGGCGAGCGCGGCGGCGAAGAAGTAGCATCGCCCAGCCTCACGAAAAAGCCCCGGGATCCGGGGCTTTTTTTACTCGGTGCCGTCAGGTCTTGAAGTTCAGGTTCGCGCGGGCACTGCCGGCTACTTTGCCGGCGCCTTGAGCTGGTCCTCCAGAGCCTTGTTCGCATCGCCGTCGGACGGCTGCGCGTCGAGCTGCTGCTGAAGCGGGTCCGCCGACGGTGCTCCGGGCGCGCCAGGCGTTCCATCGGTTGGCGCGACATTGGGAATCTGGAAGGCGCGCGGCAGGCCGGGGGCCCCGTAGCTCTCGGTCGGCAGCTCGATGATCACCTTGCTGGGATCGACCTTGCTGTCCTTCGCCTTGTACACCATCACCATCTGCGGGAAGGCGATGACCAGGCTGACCATGACCAGCTGGATCAGCACGAATGGCACCGCGCCCCAGTAGATCTGCCCCGTGGTCACCGGCTGCATGCTCCGGCCCGTGAGCCGATCGAGGTACACCTTCGCTGGCGCCACGCTGCGCAGGTAGAACAGCGCGAAGCCGAACGGCGGGTGCATGAACGACGTCTGCATGTTGACGGCGAGGAGTACGCCGAACCAGATGAGGTCGATCCCGAGCTTATCGGCGACGGGACCCAGTAGTGGGATGATGATGAACGACAGCTCGAAGAAGTCGAGGAAGAAGGCGAGCACGAACACGAGCAGGTTGACCACGATCAGGAAGCCGAGTTGCCCACCGGGAAGGTGCAGCAGGAGTTGCTCGACCCAGACGTGACCGTTCACCCCGTAAAACGTGAGGCTGAACACCCGCGCGCCGATCAGGATGAACACCACGAAAGTCGACAGCTTGGCCGTGGTGTCCATCGCCTGGCGCAGCAGCGACCAGTTGAGCCGCTTGCGTGCCAGCGCCATAATCAGCGCGCCCGCCGCCCCCATGGCGCCACCCTCGGTCGGGGTCGCGACACCGAGGAAGATCGTGCCTAGGACCAGGAAGATCAGCGCCAGGGGCGGGATCAGCACGAACACTACCCGCTCGGCGATGAGCGACAGCAGATGCGCCTTCACGACCCGGTTGATCACCGCGGCGAAGAACGCGACGCCGGCACCGATGCTGGTCGAGACCACGATCAGCTCGTCGAGCGGCGCGTCCGGCGGGTAATAGAGCTTGGCGAAGCCCACGGCGCTCGCCACCGCGATGGCGGTGAGCACCAGCAGCGATCGCGTACCGTTGCTGCCGTCCGGCTCGCGCATCGTGCGGGCCTCGGGGGGCAGCGCCGGCGCCCATGACGGCTTGAACATCGCGACGCCGATCGCATAGCTCGAGTAGAGCGCGGCGAGGGTGATGCCGGGGATGAAGGCGCCGGCGTACATGTCGCCGACCGAGCGTCCCAGCTGGTCAGCCATGATGATCAGCACCAGCGACGGCGGGATGATCTGCGCGAGGGTGCCCGACGCGGCGATCACGCCGGCCGCGAACCGCCGGTCGTAGCCGTAGCGCAGCATGATCGGCAGGGAAATGAGGCCCATCGAGATGACCGATGCCGCGACCACGCCGGTGGTCGCCGCGAGCAGCGCGCCGACGAAGATCACGGCGTAGGCGAGACCGCCGCGCAACGGGCCGAACAGTTGGCCGATGGTATCGAGCAGGTCCTCGGCCATGCCACTGCGTTCGAGGATCAGCCCCATGAAGGTGAAGAATGGCACCGCGAGCAGGGTGTCGTTCGACATGACCCCCCACACCCGCTCGGGTAGCGCCTGAATGAGATTGGGCGTGAGCAGCCCCAGGTCGATGCCGACGATGGCATACAGGATCCCAACCGCCGCGAGGGAGAAGGCGACCGGGTAGCCAAGCAGCAGCACTACGACCAACGTCAGGAACATCAGCGGAGCGATGTTCGCGATCAGGAAGGCGGTCATGGGCGCGGCTCCCCTTGAAGGGCGACTTCCGCGGCGAGGTCGGCCTCGCCGCGGGCGCGCAGGATCTCCTCCGCGAGGTCTTCCTCCGCGGTCCGCTTGACCACCTTTTCGCTCGGATCCGGAATCATCCCCTTCAGGAATGCGATGCGCTTGATCAGCTCGGAGATGCCCTGGATCGACAGGATCGCGAAGCCGACGGGCATGAGCAGCCGCGCCGGCCAGATGATGAGGCCGCCGGCATTGGTCGAGACCTCGTTGCGCTGGAAGGTATCGACGAACACGGGCCAGGAGAGGTAGCCGATGAGGATCGCCATCGGCAGGAGGAAGAAGACGGTGCCGAAGATGTCGATCCAGGCCTGGGCGCGCTTGGACAGTCGCCCGGCGATCACGTCGATGCGCACGTGCTCGTTGCGCAGCAAGGTGTAGCCGGCGGCGAGCAGGAAGACCGCCGAGAAGAGGTACCACTGGATCTCGAGCAGGCCGTTGGAACTCCAGTTGAATGCCTTGCGTACCACGGCGTTGGCAGCGCTGATGATCACGGTCACGAGGATCAGCCAGGTGAGCGCGTGTCCGAGGCGCTCGTTCCAGCGGTCGACGAGCCGGGAAAAGGCTAGCAGGCTATTCAAGACGACTCCCCCAGGGTATGCGGGCGTGATGGCGCACCCGTCGCGTGGCTGACCATCATCGCAAGGGTGCGCGAGGGCGCCGCAAGGCGCGTCGAATTATAGGGGTTTGCCCCGGAGGCGACCATAGCGGCGGGCCTTGACCTAGGCGTCGGCCGGATGCGGCGGGGGGCGACGCCACGCCGATGCTAAAATCCCACGTCTAGACGACCGATCGCGGTTGTCGCCCCGGATCCCGCCATGTTTCATCGCTCGTCGTCGCTTGCGCAGTCCGATCCCGAACTGTGGGCCGCCATTGCCGCGGAGAACCGCCGCCAGGAAGATCACATCGAGCTCATCGCATCGGAAAACTACGCGAGCCCGGCCGTCATGGCGGCGCAAGGTTCGCAACTCACCAACAAGTACGCCGAGGGTTATCCAGGGAAACGCTACTACGGCGGCTGCGAGCATGTCGACGTCGCGGAATCCCTTGCCCTCGACCGTCTGAAGCGCATCTTCCATGCTCCGGTCGCCAACGTGCAGCCCCATTCCGGTGCACAGGCCAACCAGGCCGTCTTCTTCGCCGCCCTGAAGCCCGGCGATACCATCCTCGGCATGTCACTGCCCCATGGTGGCCACCTGACCCATGGGTCGCCGGTGAACATGAGCGGCAAGTGGTTCAACGTGGTGCCCTACGGCCTCGACCCCGAGACCGAACTCATCGACTACGATGCCGCGGCCGCGCTTGCGGAAAAGCATCGTCCCAAGCTGATCATCGCCGGAGCCTCGGCGTACTCGCGGGTGATCGACTGGAAACGCTTTCGGGAAATCGCCAATGCCGTGGATGCCCGATTCATGGTGGATATGGCGCATTACGCGGGACTCGTGGCCGCCGATGTCTATCCCAGTCCGGTCGGCCTCGCCGATTTCGTCACCAGCACCACCCACAAGACGATGCGGGGGCCGCGCGGAGGGTTCATCCTGACCACGCCCGAGCACGAGAAGGCGATCAATTCCGCCGTGTTCCCGGGGCTCCAGGGCGGGCCGCTGATGCACGTCATCGCCGCCAAGGCCGTCGCCTTTGGCGAGGCGCTCACCAAGAGCTTCCGGCACTACCAGGAGCAGACGATCGAAAATGCGCGCGTGCTGGCGAAGGTGATGCAGGAGCGGGGACTGCGCATCGTGTCCGGCGGCACCGACTGCCATCTCTTTCTGGTCGACCTACGCTCCAAGGGCATTACCGGCAAGGACGCCGAGGCGGCGCTGTCCCGCGCCCACATCACGGTCAACAAGAACGCCATTCCCAATGATCCGGAGAAGCCATTCGTGACCTCGGGCATCCGCATCGGCAGCCCTGCAATCACCACCCGTGGCTTTACCGAGATCGAGACCGAGGAACTCGGGCATCTCATCGCCGACGTGCTCGACGCCCCGGGCGACGATGCCGTGGTCGCCCGCGCGTCCGCCGGCGTCGCGACCCTGACGGCGAAATTCCCGGTGTACGGGTGATCAGGCGGCAACAGCCAACCAATCACTGACACCTGAATGAAGTGTCCCTTTTGCGGCAGCTCGGAAACGCAGGTTATCGACTCCCGGGTGTCGGAGTCGGGGGACAGCATTCGCCGCCGGCGACGCTGCCAGGATTGCTTGAAGCGATTCACGACCTACGAAACCGCGGAGCTGCGGTTGCCGCAGGTGGTCAAGTCCGATGGCAGCCGGGCGGACTTCAGCACCGACAAGATTCGCAATGGTTTCGCACGTGCCTTGCACAAGCGGCACGTGCCGACCGAGCGGGTCGATCAGGCGATCGATCGCATCGTGCAGCAGGTGCTTTCCCTTGGCGAGCGGGAGATCGCCGCGCGGGCAGTCGGCGAGATGGTGATGACGGAGCTCTACCAGCTCGACAAGGTCGCCTACATTCGATTCGCGTCGGTGTATCGCAGTTTCCAGGACGTCGAGGACTTCCGCGACGCCGTGCGCAACATCGACAAGGCGTAGCGCTCCAGCCAGCCAGGACGCCATGTCGCGAGGCTCTCTCGCTGCCGTCGCCTGCACGCAGGTCATGACCGCCATGGATGCCGATTGCCTCCACATGCGTCGCGCGCTGGCATTGGGCCATGAAGGTCTGTTCACGACGAGCCCCAACCCGCGCGTGGGATGCGTGCTGGTGCGCGGGGATGCGATTATCGGCGAGGGATTCCACGCGCGCGCGGGTGGTCCGCATGCCGAAGTACGCGCCATCGCCGACGCCCGCGCGCGCGGTCTCGACACCCAGGGCGCGACTGCCTACGTGACCCTCGAGCCCTGCAATCACACCGGGCGGACAGGACCTTGCACCGAGGCGCTGCTTACGGCCGGCGTCGTCCGGGTCGTTGCCGCCATGGCGGATCCCAATCCGAACGCGTGTCACGGCGCCGAGCGACTGGCGGAGGCGGGGATCGCGGTCGACATCGGCCTCATGGAGGACGAGGCGCGCGCACTCAACCCTGGCTTCGTGTCGCGCATGACCCGTGGACGTCCCTGGGTGCGCATGAAGATCGCCGCTAGCCTCGACGGTCGCACCGCGCTCGCTTCGGGCGAGAGCCAGTGGATTACCGGGGCCGAAGCGCGCGCCGACGGTCATGCGTGGCGCGCCCGTGCCTGCGCCATCCTGACCGGCAGTGGCACGGTCGTGCAGGACGATCCGCAGCTCAACGTGCGGGGCATCGCCACGACGCGCCAGCCGCTGCGCGTGGTGCTCGACCGGCATGCCGAGACGCCGTCGGAGGCGCGGGTCTTCGCCGACGGCAACGTGCTGGTGGTGACGCCGGGCGGACGCAACCCGCATTGGCCGGCGCATGTCGAATCCGTGGGGCTGCCCGATGCGCAGGGCCGGGTCGATCTCGCGGCCATGCTGCGCGTGCTCGCCGAGCGCGGGATCAACGAGCTGCACGTCGAAGCGGGTGCGGGCCTGAACGGCGCGCTGCTGGCCGCGGGATTGGTCGACGAGCTCGTCGTTTATCTCGCCCCGTCACTACTCGGTGACGTCGCGCGGGGCATGGCCAGCCTAGCGGTCGGTGCGCTCGCCGAGCGGATCGGCCTCACCTTCCGCGACGTCGCGAGGGTGGGCGCGGACGTGCGCGTCATCGCCACAGTCGGCCAGGAAGGCGGCTGATGTTCACGGGAATCGTGGCCGCCGAGGGTCGCGTCGTCGAGACCACACCGCGCGGCGACGGCCTGCGGCTGATCGTGGCGACCGGCGACCTCGGCGTTGACGACGTCGCTATCGGCGACAGCATCGCCGTCAATGGCTGCTGCCTGACCGCGGTCGAGTGCGCACGTCCAGTCGGGCACCTCGCGTTCGACGTGTCGGCTGAGACATTGCGCTGCACGGCCGGGCTCGAAGCTGGCGCCGCGGTGAATCTCGAGAAGGCGTTGCGACTCGCCGATCGTCTCGGGGGACATCTCATGTCCGGGCACGTGGACGGGGTGGGGACGGTGCACCGCTTTACCCTCGTGGCGCCGTCGACCGGCGGGGCGCGCGATGCGACCGCGAGCATGTCGCTGGTAATCGAGGTCCCGGACGAGCTCGGCCGATTCATTGCGGTGAAGGGTTCGATCGCCGTGGCCGGGGTGAGCCTGACCGTCAACACCGTGGACGGCCCGGCTTTCGGGGTGAACCTCATTCCGCATACACTGCAATCGACAACGCTCCGGCATCTGCACCCTGGCGCCCGGGTCAACCTGGAAGTCGACCTGATCGCCCGCTACCTCGCGCGGCTTGCCGAACGCGACTGACGAACGCGACCGACAACCGCACGATCAACGCAGCCGACCAACGCAGCCGACCAACGCAGCCGACCAACGCAGCCGACCAACGCAACCGACCAACGCAACCGACCAACGCAACCGACCAACGCAACCGACCAACGCAACCGACCAACGCAACCGACCAACGCAAGTCAGCGACCGGGGAACCTAGCTAAACCGTCGCACCATCGCGTCCCCATCCGAGGGCACGCCAATAACAGGAGGCACTGTGGAAATCACCACCCTCGAGCGCCTGCCGCTGTGGATCGGCGGCGAGGCCACGCCGGCGCAGACGCAGCGCTACGGCGAAATCACCAACCCTGCAACCGGCGAGGTCATCCGCCACGTGCCGCTCGCCAACCACGAGGATGTCGATGCGGCAGTGGCCGCCGCGCGCGCTGCGCTACCGGCGTGGCGTGCCGCGCCGGCCCTGCGCCGGGCCCGCGTGCTCATGCGCTTCCGCGAGCTCGTCGAGGCGAACAAGAAGGACCTGCGGCGCGTCATTACCCAGGAGCACGGCAAGACCCTGGACGACGCCGAGGGCGAGATCACCCGCGGGCTCGAGGTCGTCGAGTTTGCGATGGGCATCCCACACCTCCTCAAGGGCGAGCACAGCGAGAACGTCGGCACCGGCGTCGATGCCTACTCGATCCGCCAGCCGGTGGGTGTGTGCGCTGGCATCACGCCGTTCAATTTCCCGGCGATGGTCCCGATGTGGATGTTCCCGGTGGCACTCGCCTGCGGCAATACGTTCGTGCTGAAGCCTTCCGAGCGCGATCCATCGATGGCCATGCGCCTCGCGGAGCTCCTTACGGAAGCGGGCCTGCCCGATGGGGTGTTCAACGTCGTCCATGGCGACCGCGAGGCGGTCGACGCGCTGCTCAATCACCCGGACGTGGGCGCGATCTCGTTCGTCGGATCGACGCCGATCGCCCGCTACATCTACGAGACCGGCACCCGCAACGGCAAGCGCGTGCAGGCGCTCGGCGGGGCGAAGAACCATGCCGTCGTCATGCCCGACGCCGACCTGGGCTTCACGGTGGAAGCACTGATCGGCGCAGGCTACGGCTCCGCTGGTGAGCGCTGCATGGCGATCTCGGCGATCGTCGCCGTCGGCGACGTCGCGGACAAGCTCGTCGAAGGTCTCGCGACGCGGGCGCGAAAGG
>JBDSND010000001.1:0-32143 GCA_039915505.1 Casimicrobiaceae bacterium | reverse complement strand
CTGCCACCAGGAAGACCTCGACCGATCGAAAGGTCTCGCTGTTGATGTTGAAGGCGCGGCCGGTGAGCTCCTCGACCCCGAAGATCGCGGCCATGGAGGTGCCCAGGGTCATGAGGATGTACAGGTTCGAAAGCGGGGGAAACAACGTCTTCATGATGTGCGGCACGATCACGAAGCGCACCGATTGCATCCGCGAGAAGCCGATGGTTTCCGCAGCCTCGATCTCGGAACGGTGCACGGAGGCGAACCCGGCGAGCTGGACCTGGGTCAGGTAGGCGCCGGCGTTGAGGGTCATGCCGATCAGGACCGCCATGTAGGGCGAGAACCGGATCCCCCACTCGGGAAGCGCGAAGAACAGGAAGTAGATCTGGACCAGCTGCGGGGTGTTGGTGAAGAAACTCACATAGCTGTCGACCAGGCGTCGCACCCACTTGCTGCCGTAGGTTTTCGCCATCGCCCCGAACAGGCCGATCACCCCCCCGCCGCAGAAGGCTAGAAAGGCGATCTGCAGGGACAGCCATGCCCCGCCCAGCAGGTAGGGAACCCGCGGCCAGATGCTGCTGAAATCGAGGGCAAGGTTCACGAGGGGGGAGACCGAACGCGGGACGACAAAGGCCTCGGGCGGCAGGGGCTTTTCCCGCCGGGCCGAGGCCCGATGCCCTAGTCGATCGTCAGCTCAACTGCTGCCAGAGTGGGCTCTTCTTCGGATCGAAGAGCATCGGCGCGCCGAACCACTTTAGCCACGCCTTGTCGATGACGCCTTCCGCATGCAGGTCCTTGATCACGCCATTGAGCTTGACCCGCAGCGCGTCGTTGCCCTTGGCGATGCCGATGCCGCAGACGTAGACGTCGACGGGAGTGGCGACCGTCTTCCAGTCGACCTTGTGGGTCTTGGTGTGCTCGGTGAGGAAGTCGAGCACATCCACCATGCCGTCGGCGCGATTCTGGGCGATGGCGCGAACGGCGTCCGGATAATTGTCCAGCAATAGCACCTGGGCCTTCGGCAGCTTCTCGGCAATGAACTTGATCGGGGTGGTTCCGCGCACCTGCACCAGTCGCACGCCCGGGTCGTCGAGCTGCTTCCAGTCGCTCCAGTCTTTTGCCTTGGTCGTCAGCACCCCCAGCACCTCGGTATAGACGGGGAGGGTGTAGTCGATTGCCTTGGCTCGCTCCGCGGTCCACGTCATGGCGCCCATCACCATGTCGATCTTGCCGCTGTTGACGAACGGAATCCGATCGGGCGAGCCGACCTGGACGATCTCGAGACTCAAGCCCATCTTGGCCGCGATCGCTCGAGCGATGTCGACATCGACCCCGTCGATCTGGTTCTTGTCGTTAAAGACGCCGAGTGGCGGCAGCGTCGGGTTGATGCCGACCACCAACTTCTTGGACGCCATGATTTCGTCGAGCGTGCGTGCCGCCGCGACCGGGGCCACCAGTGACGCGACGACGGCGACACCGGCTATGGCGCCCGTCAACCACGATTTCAATCCGTTCATCTGTGCCATCTCCTTGCGCGCGATTTGCTTTGCCCTGCGATGTGGTGGAGGTCGCCTCGACGAGCGTCGGGGTAACCAAACGTTGCCGAAGATGCCGTCATTTTCAGACGACAACCAAGGCTCCTTGCGAACGCTGCTCTTGAACGCATTCCAAGGAGTGGTATACTTCTCGTATACGATTCGTATCTAATCACTTCGATAACGGCATGTCAAGCGATTACAGCCCCAATCGGCGCGGCACGGCAATCCCGACGTGGGACCTTCGTATCGACGCCCGTGCGGCCACGATCGAGTTTCTATTCGAAGGGCGGGTGATCACCGGCTGCCCGGGTGAGAGCATCGCCTGCGCGCTGTTCGCGGCCGGGGTGTGCACGCTTCGGAACAGCCCGCGTACCGGTTCGGGGCGCGGCATGTTCTGCCTGATGGGTTCATGCCAGGAATGCATCGTCGAGATTGCGGGCCGGCGGGTCGCGGCCTGCCAAGAGCCCGTACGCGCCGGCCTGGAAGTTCGCAGCGGCACGCTGGCTCAGCCGGAATGACGGCCGCTGCCCGCGCCTACGACCTCCTCGTAGTCGGCGCCGGTCCCGCCGGCTTGATGGCGGCCGTTACGGCGGCCCGTCATGGCGCGGCGGTGGCGCTGCTCGACGAAAGTCCTGCGCCGGGCGGGCAGGTCTACAAGGCGACCCCTGCCGGTATTCCATCCCCTTCGCCACCATCGCCCGAGCACATCGAAGGCGAGCGACTGCGCGCGCTGCTTCGCGCCAGCGGCGCGGTGACGCTGCTCGCCCACCAGGTGTGGAGTGTGGGCCCCGGTTTCCACGTGCACGCCATTGGCCCCGGCGGGCCGGTCGCACTGACCGCGCCACGACTCGTCGTCGCCACCGGCACCCACGAGCGTGTGGTGCCTTTCCCGGGGTGGACCACACCAGGCGTGCTCGGCCTTGCCGCGGCGACGCTGCTCATCAAGTCCCAGCGCATGCTCCCCGGCCGTGCGACGCTGGTGGCCGGTTGCGGTCCGCTGCTGGTCGCTGTGGCCGCCGGCATCGTCAAGGCGGGGGGGTGCGTCGTCGCGGTCGTCGACATCGCCGGGCCGGGTGACTGGCTTCGCCGTCTGCCGGCGCTGCTGTCGCGCCCTGATCTCCTCGCGCGCGGCATGGGCTGGGTTGGTACCCTGCGGGCCGCGAAGGTGCCGCTACTCTCGCGTCATGCGTTGTCGGCAGTACTTCAGGAAGCCGGGTCACTGCAGGCGACGGTGCATCGGGTCGAGGCAGGCGGCGCCCCTGTCGCGGGAAGCGAACGCCGCCTGGTCGCCGACTGTATCGTGGCGGGCAACGGCCTCGTGCCGCGCAACGACATATCACGGGTGCTACGCGCGGACCATCGCTACGAGCAGGCGCTCGGCGGATGGGTGCCGGCCACCGATGCCCGCGGCCGCACGTCCGTCGATGGCCTGTATGTCACGGGCGACGGCGGCGGCGTCACCGGTGCCGCCGCTGCGGAGTGCCATGGCGAGCTGGTCGGGCTGAGCGTACTACACGACATGGGCACGCTCGCCAAGCCGGTCTACGCGCGCGCGGCCGTACGCGCGGAGCAACAGCTACGGCGTGCCCGGCGCTTCGGCGCTGCGATGGGCTCGCTGATGGCCTTACGGCCTGCGCAAGTGGGCGCGATCCCTTTGGATACCATTGTCTGCCGGTGCGAGGATGTCACCCGCGCCGAGATCGAGGCGGCGATCGACGACGGCGCGCGTGAGGTGAATCAGGTCAAGGCCTGGACCCGTTGCGGGATGGGGCCCTGCCAGGGCCGCACCTGTGGTGATGTAGTCGGAGAGCTCGTCGCGCAGCGGGTAGGCAGCCGTGAGGCTGCGGGCTGGTTCACCGGCCGGCTGCCGCTACGACCGGTTCCCCTCGCGGCGCTGACCGGCGACTATGCGTACGCCGACATCCCGATCCCGAAGGCCGCACCGTTGTGATCCTGCGGCGCACGTACCTTACCCGTTTGCTTTCGTGCAAGGCCTTGGCACGATGAGCAAGCCGTACGACGTCGCGGTGATTGGTGGCGGCATCATGGGCGCCAGCGCCGCGCTATTCCTGGCCCGCGGCGGCATGTCGGTCGTCCTTATCGACCGCGGGGAGCTGTGCCGCGAGGCGTCGGGCGTGAACGCCGGCACGCTCACCCTGCACATGACCCGGGCGGCGCTGATTCCGTACGCCCAGGCCGGATGGCGCATGTGGACCTCGACTTCGGAATGGCTGGGCGCCAGCGTGGATGCGGTCGCGACGCCGGGTCTTTCCCTCGCCTTTACCGATGCCGAAGTCGAGATGCTCGAACGACGTGCGGCCGTGCGCCGGGAACACGGCGCCGACATCCGGATCATCGACCCGCGCCGCGCTACCGAGATCGAACCCGGCCTGAATCCGCAGCTGCTGCGCGCCGCCTATTGCGAAACCGACGGCTATGCATCGGCCTACCTCACCGGTCGCGTTTTCCGGCAGGCGCTCACGACGGCGGGGGTCGACGTCGTGGAGCAGCAGCCTGTCCTCGCCATCGATCAGAGCGACCGCGGTTTCACGATCCGCGCCCAGACGGGTACCGCGTGGATGGCGTCCCGTGTCGTGCTCGCGGGCGGTGCGTGGCTCGGCACGATGCTCGCCTGGCTGGGGGTCGACATCGCCTTGAAGTGTCTCATCAACCAGCTCATCGTCACCGAGCGCATGCCTGCCGTGATGCGCACCGTTCTGAGCGTGGCCAGCGGCCTGCTGTCCCTGAAGCAGTTCCGCAACGGAACAGTATTGATCGGCGGCGGCTGGCAAGGCCTCGGCGACCCCGAGCGCGGCGGTGTCGAAACCGTTCCCGACAACCTAGTCGGCAATTTGCGGCTGGCGCAATGGACAGTGCCGGCGCTTGTTGCCACCCGCGTCAATCGCATCTGGCTGGGACTCGAAGCCGAGACCGCGGATGCACTACCCCTGCTTGGACCGGTGCCGGGCGTACGCGAGGCCTACGTGATCGGCAGCGTGCACTCCGGCTACACCAGCGGGCCGTACATGGGCAAGCTGCTCGCCGAGCACGTGCTCGGCGCGAACCCAACGCACCCACTCTTCGATCCGGCCCGCCTCGTCGGCGTGTCACTGCCCCACTGATTGGATGGATATCCCGATGGTCCTTTCCCGACCCGACGCATTGCACGGCATTTTTGCTGCGACCATCTGTCCATTCGCGGCCGATGGCGAGATCGACGAGTCCGCACTGGCCGAGCACCTCATCGACGTGACCTCCACCGATGGCATCGTCGGCGTGCTGATCAATGGCCACGCGGGCGAGAACGCGACGCTCTCCCGGACCGAGAAGAAGCGGGTCGTCGAGGTCGCCCGGTCTGCCATCGGTGACCGCGCCATCCTGGTGTGCGGGGTGAACGCGGAGAGCTCCATCGAGGCGGCGCTCCATGGTCGCGATGCCGAGGAAGCGGGGGGCGACATATTGCTCGTTTTCCCGCCATTCTCGTGGGCCCTTTCCCGGGACGCGACCATGGCGCTCAACCACCACCGCCACGTTGCGGCCTCGACGTCGTTGCCGCTGATGCTCTACCAGGCCGGCGTCGGGACCGGTGATCTCGCCTACGACGCGCCCACCCTCGCCGAGCTGGCGAAGCTGCCGAGGGTGGTGGGCATCAAGGAAGGGAGCTGGGAAAGCGCTCGGTATGAAGCCAACCGGCGGCTGGTTCGGCAGGTCGCGCCGCACGTCGCCGTGATGGCGTCGGGCGACGAGCACCTGCTGACCTGCATGGCGATTGGCAGCGAGGGAAGTCTCGTGAGCCTTGCCGTGCTGGTCCCCGATCTCATCGTGGCGTTGGACCGCGCCGTCGCGGCATCGGATCTGACCGCGGCCCGCGCGCTCAACGACCGCATCTATCCCCTCGCGACGGCCATATACGGCACCGCGCCCGGGGTCCACGCCAACGCCCGTCTCAAGGCCTGCCTCAAGCTACTGGGCAAGCTCGACCGCGACTCGATGCGCGCGCCCGTCGGGGCGCTCCCGGCTGGGGAGATCGCACGGCTGGAAGCGACGCTCGTAGCCGTAGGACTCCCCATGGACAGGCCCCCGGCCGGCTCGCCGCGGCCGGCGCAGCCACGCACCCATTCAGGAGTTCCGTCATGACCGCCACGCTCATTCGCCAGGGCCGCATCGTTACCGCCGTGGACGACTACGTCGCCGATCTCTTGCTCCACCATGGGCGCATCGTCGCCATCGGTGAAGCCCTCGAGGCCGGTCCGGACGCGCGGGTCGTGGACGCGCGCGGGTTGCTCGTCCTGCCGGGCGGCGTGGACTGCCATACCCACATGGAGAACACCTTCGGCGACTCCACCACCTGCGACACCTTCGAATCCGGGACGCGTGCGGCGGCGTTCGGCGGCACGACGACAATCATCGACTTCGCCTTCCAGCGCCGCGAGGACAGCGTGCTGGGGGCCATCCGCGCCGGACAGGCCAAGGCCCAGGACACCGCGGCCATCGACTATGGCTTTCACGTCATCACCACCCACGTCGACGACACCACGCTGGCGGACATGCGGCACGCCATCCGGCACGAGGGCGTCAGCAGCTTCAAGATGTTCATGGCGTATCCCAATTCAGTGATGGTCGACGACGCGGCGATCTTCCGGGCGATGCGCATGGTGGGTCAGCATGGCGGGATGATCTGCCTGCATGCCGAGAACGGCACCATCATCGAGCTGCTCATTCAGGAGGCCCTGGAGCAGGGGCACACCGCACCTAAGTACCATGCCCTGACGCGACCGGCGCTGATGGAAGGCGAGGCGACTCATCGCGGCATCAAGCTCGCCGAGCTCGCGCAGGCGCCCGTCTACTTCGTCCACCTCTCCGCCGAGGAGGCACTGACCGAGGTGGTGCAGGCTCGCGCCGCCGGCATTCCCGTGTTCGCGGAAACCTGTCCGCACTACCTCTTCTTCGACGACTCGTCCTATCAGACCGAGGAATGGGAGGTGGCGCAGTACGTGATGAGCCCACCGCTGCGCTCGAAGGCGGCGCAGCAGGCGCTCTGGCGAGGCTTGCGGATGGACCAGCTGCAGATCGTGTCGACCGACCATTGCCCGTTCTGCATGAAGGAGGGCCACCGTGGACGTGTCCGGCAGAAGCCGCATGGCCGGCACGATTTCTCCAAGATCCCCAACGGCGTCCCGGGAGTCGAGACCCGCATGACCGTGATCTACGACGGCGGCGTACGCCGCAACCGGCTCTCGCTCAACCGGTTCGTGGAGATCACCTCGACGGCGCCGGCCAAGTTGTTCGGGCTCTTCCCGCGCAAGGGCACGATCGCCGTCGGTTCGGATGCGGATGTCGTCCTCTTCGATCCGGACGCGCGGCACGTCATTTCGGCCAAGACCCAGCACGGCGATTGCGACTACACTCTGTTCGAAGGTACCGAAGTCGTGGGGCGGGTCAAGCAGGTGTTCTCGCGCGGCGAACTCATCGTCGACGGCGAGGCCTGGCTGGGCAAGCCGGGGCGGGGCCAGTTCCTCCGCCGTGGCGAGACCGGCGGCTTCTAGCCAGCCAGCCAGCCAGCCGATCGCGCGCTAGACGCGGCGACCGGAGAGGACGTCCAGGGCTTCCTGCTCGAGACTGCGAAGGTGCGCGACCAAGGCCTTTTTCGCGCCCTGCAGGTCACCTTCCCGCCATGCGCCGAGGATCGCCAGGTGCTCCCCGCCATCGGTCGCTACCCGTCGGAATGGTCCGGCAATCTCGAATAGCCGTGTGTTCACCCGCAACGTCTCGATGACGCTGACCAGGACGGCGTTGCCGCTGGCCCGCGCGAACATCAGGTGCAGGGTGTCGTCCGCCTGCCAGTGAAGCGCCTCCTGCTCGCGTTCCTTAGCGAGGCGACGGATGTCGCGCATCAGCGCATCGACTAAGGCCGGAGCCACGCGATCGATCGCCAGGTCCATCGCGTGCGTCTCGACCAGCGCGCGGACGTGCATCGACTGGAAATACTCCGTTGGCGAGATCTTGCGAACCGAATAGGAGCGAGCGTCGGCGCGCTCCAGAAGCCCCTCGCCGACCAGGCGAACCAATGCCTCGCGCATTGGGGTGCGCGAAATCCGCAACTCCTCCGCGAGGCGCCCCTCGACCACCGCCGCACCCGGCGCGATCTGGCGTTCAAGGATGAGGGTGCGCAGGCTGTGATACGCCTGCTCCGCCAGGTTGTCGGGGCGCAGGTTTTCCCGCGCGCGCGGCCTGATCCCCAGTGACTTGCCCTGCCGCGCGCCAGCCACAGTGGACATGAAAGACTCCTTCGATATACGTAGTGTATACCGTTTGGCCGTCGTGTGCCGGAAGGCAACCCGGGTATGCGACGCGTGCGAGCCTGTAGCGGTGCCCTCGTCCGAGGTTGCGTGCGAGGTTGGGTTCAATGACTGCGTCGGCTGTTCCTGAGTCGGATCGCCGAATGTGTCCGTGTCAACCCGCATGGCTCGACGTAGGGTGACTTGCCAGAAGGGCCGACGCGCGAACGAAGCTATCGTCCAGGGCACTCCGATGATCGCCCGCCGGACCCGGGGAACTCGCGGCACTCAGTCGATGGTGGCGCCCGAGTCCTTGACGGCCTTGGCCCATTTCGCGTGCTCGGTCACCATGTAGCCGCCGAACTCGTCGGCCGCGGCCGGAAATGCGGTCAGGCCGAGACCGGCGATGCGCGCCTGCACCTCCGCCGAGTTCAGCACCTTCGCCGTATCGGCGCTGATCATCGCCACGACGTCGGCCGGTAGCTGCGCAGGACCGGCCAAACCGATCCAGGAGACAACGTCGAACCCTGGGTAGCCGCTTTCCGCGACGGTCGGGACATCGGGCAGCTGCCGCGAGCGCGCGGCGCTGGACATCGCGATGGCGCGTAACTTGCCGGCCTTGATCAGCGGGATCGCACTGGACTCGACGACGAACCCGAGCTGCACCTGGCCGCCGACGAGATCAGTGTTCGCCTGCGCGGCGCCGCGGTAGGGAATGTGCGCGATGTCGGCGCCCGAGAGGGTTTTGATCATCTCCATCGCAAGATGCCCGGGAGTGCCGTTGCCGGGCGACGCATAGTTTAGCTTTCCCGGTTGCTGCTTGGCGAGCGCCACGACGTCGCCCAGAGTCTTCACAGGCAGCGCGGGGTTGACGCACAGCACGAACGCCGCCTGGCCGATGCGCGCCAGCGCGCGGAAGTCCTTGACGTCATCGTAGGGAAGGTTCTTGTAGAGACTTGCGTTGATCACGTGATTGGCGGCGATCATGATCAGGGTGTATCCATCTGGCGCCGCCTTGGCGACGGTGGCGGTCGCAATGGTGCCGTTGGCGCCAGGCTGATTGTCGACGACCACTGCCTGGCCCCAGGCCTCTCCCAGCTTTTCGGCCACGGTGCGCGCGAGCACGTCGGTCGCGGACCCGGGCGAATAGGGCACCACGAGTCTGACCGAATGCGCGGGATATCGCTGCGCGCTGGCGGAGGCGCAGAACCCAAGGGTGGCAGCCACGAACGTCAACAGCAGCAGCAGATTCGAGATCAGCTTCATCATCGCTCCTTTGGTTGGAGGAACTCGACCATGGCGTCGACCACCACGTCCGCAGGTAGCGGGCGTAACTTCGCTCGACGTAGATTTCGAAGACCGGCGAGCGGTCGACGTAGTGAATCAATGCGCTGATCCTCGCAAGGCGCGGCACGACGACGACGGTACCAGGCGCCATCCATCGCGGGTCGAGATCGGGGGGCGCTCACTCCATGCGGAACATCTTCGGACCCTTGATCGGGACCTCCATGCCATCCTCACCCCATACGATGTGGCCGGAATATCCCTTGCCGATCTCGCGCACGATGTGCTCACGCAGCCCCGGCTGGTCGATCTGCTCGAGGAAATGGGAGAGCACCAGGGTCTTTACGCCGGCTTCGTTCGCCACCTGGGCGACGTCCTCGTGATTGCCGCAAACGGCGCGGTACACCGCCGTCGGCTCGGTACCGCTGAAGTAGTGGTTCATATGAATCAGCACGTCGCAGCCGCGTGCGAGCTCGATGAGTGCCGGCGCAACGCCGCCACTGTCTCCCGAATAGCAGACCGATCCTTCGTCGCTGTCGATGCGGTATGCGTAGCAATCGAGATAGGGCTGCACGTGCGATGCGGGTGCGACCGACAAACGCCACCCGTCGCCCTTGACGGTGTCGCCGGGCTCCAGCTCGCGCACCTCCGGCTGTGGCCAGGTCCGCGGCGGGACGCCGCCGCGCGCGACGAAAATGTCGATCGAGCCCTGATGCCGGATGCGCGCGTTCAGGTCGGGCGCGAACGCCCCATCCTCGCCGAACAGCTGCTCAGTCATTTTCCAGATCGGCGGCGGTCCGAACACCTTGAGTTCGGGAATCCGGCCGGCGCCCTGATCCCAGCGCGTCAGGAGCAGGCGAATGTAGTCGGAGCAATGGTCGTAGTGCAGATGGCTGAAGAACACATGGGTGACGTCGATGGCGCGCTTGCCGACTTGCAGCAGGCGTTCGTGCGACCCGGGGCCGTGGTCGAGGAGGATCAGATCCTTGCCGATCTCGAGCAGGTAGCTCGAGCTGGCACGCTTGAGGGAGGGGGTGGGCGTACCCGTGCCCAAGAGTGTCAGCTTCATCCATCCTCCTGATCGTCACGTCGGGAGTGATCGTTGCCGACGCGAGTCGACAGGCCAGGCCGGCGTTGCGGCAGGCACGCCGACCCCGTTGACGGAATCGGCACCGTCCGGCGAATCACGCGACGCCCGTGGCGATGCCGTGCCGGTACCGATCGGTCCGGCTGGTTGGGCGAGGCGGGCGCAGGCGACTGCGGCGCCCCCCGCGGCGCCGTGAACGATCGCCGGCGGGATGGTGCGATGGCAGGAGACGGCAGTCGCCTGCTTCCGGAGGCTCCCGGCCTACGGATTGCCGAGATAGTCGCGCTTACCGATCTCGATACCATTGTGCCGTAGCATGTTGTACGTCGTGGTGACATGGAAATAGAAGTTCGGCACCGCATGACCGAGCAGGAACTGCATGCCCTTGTAGCGGGTTTCCTTGTCGCCGCGCTTCAACACGATTTCCTTGTCCTCGGTGCCATCGATCTGCGTGGCTTTCACCGTCTCGAGAAAGGCGATGGTCTTGGCGATCCGCGCCTGCAGATCGTCCAGCGTCGCCTCATTGTCCTCGAACGACGGGATCTCCACGCCGGCGAGTCGCGCGGCGGCGCCCTTGGCCGTGTCGCATGCGATCTGGACCTGCGAGGTCATCGGCAGCATGTCGGGAAACAGACGGAACGACGTGAGCGCCGTCGGCTGGAGCTTCCTGGCTTCGGTCTGGGACTTGGCCTTTTCGAGGATGGCCGAGAGGTTGCCGAGGATGTTGATGAAGCGCGGGACGCTGGCCTGGTACATCGAGATGCTCATGGAGTTTCCTAGGGTGGCAGGTGGGGGAACCCCCTATTCTAGTCCGCCTCAATCGCGATCGAACCGCGGGCGTTGAGCCGGACGGGTGTCCTCCCCACGACTTGTCAGAGGGTTGGTGAGTCGCGATCACGCGATTGCGCTAGTCCCAGGCAGTCTGGTCTTTTCGCGTCGCCGCCGCGGCACGACCGGAGGGTTGCGAACCCGAGCGCCGTCTTGCATTGCCACGCCGAACGGCGGGCGCCGGCCGCCGGCCGCACGCCCCATTGCTGGCACGGGTCACTCGAGTACGAACGTCACCTTGAGAATCACCTTGTAGCCGGTGACCTTGCCGTTTTCGATGGTCACTTCCTGGTCCTTCACCCACGCACCCTTGAGGTTCTTCAGAGTTTGATTGGCGCGTGCGACACCTTGCGTGATGGCGTCTTCGAAGCTCTTGCCGCTGATGCTGCTGATTTCGGTGATTCGGGCAACGGTCATGTTTGGACTCCGGTTACGGGAGAACAGTCTCCCGATGGCAGCATACGCCACTGCACGGTACGCAATAGCCGGGAGTGCCCGCGGCGCGACCGGCATGTCCCGGCCCCGGTGTCCTTATCGAATGCGACCGGCCCAAACGCCTTTCGCCACTACGGCCTGTAGTCCGGTGCCGTGTAGACGAACTTGCCGCCGACCATGGTCGCGAGCGCACGCATGCTCTCGATCCCCTTGTCCGGGACGGTCAAGTAGTCGGCGGACAGGATGACGAGATCCGCAAGCTTGCCTGGTTCGAGCGAGCCCTTGATGTCGCTCTCGAACGTAAGCCTAGCGTTGTTGATCGTGTAAGTGCGCAGGGCGTCTTGCCGTGAGATACGCTCGTGCGGGCCGTACACGCCGTCGGATATCGTGTCGCGGGTGACGAAGTGGTAAAGAGCCCAGAAGGGCGAGTACGGGATCACGGGCGAGTCGGTACCCGATGCCACGAGAAAACCCTCCCGCAGGAATGTAGCCATGGGCGTGACGTTTTCGGCGCGTTGCGCGCCCCAGTACGTCTTCATGCTCGGCGCTGCCAAATACAGATGGTCCTGCGCGGAGATTGCAAGGCCGAGTGCACGCATGCGCGGGTAGTGATCGGGCCGCGCGATGAACGCGTGCTCAATGACCCATGCCTTGCCACGGATGGACTGGTCGCGATCGGCGGCCTCGTACGCGTCCAGCACCTCGTCGATGGCTGCATCGCCGACCGCGTGCGTGGCGACACGCCAGCCGAGGCGGTTGAGCTCGCGCACGATGGGTACGAAGCGTTCCCGCGGCACCACCTCGATGCCCTTGTACTTGCCGTTGCGGCCGTAAGGCTCCATGTAGGGCTCGCGCATGTGGCCTCCCTCGAAGCCGCCGTCGACCAGCGTTTTCATGCCGCCGACGCGAAGCCACTCGTCGCCTTCGTTCGGCGCGACATTCCAGCTCTTGATGAGATCCCGCATCTTGTCGGGGCTCGAGTAATCGTAGATCCGCATCAGGTAATTGACCCGCAGGGTCAGCTTGCCTTCCGCCTTGAGCTGCTGGAAGAAGCGATAGGGGCCGATGGTGTCGCCGCCCAGCTGGAACGCCCCCGGAATGCGGATGCCGGTGATGCCGACCGCGTTGAGCCGGGCCATCTGGGCGACGATCTCCTCGGCAACGAGCTTGGGTGGCGGAGGAAGCTTCACCAGGCCGCGAGCGGTGTCGGCGAGTTCGCCGTTCAGCTCGCCGTTGCTGTCGTGGCCGATCTCGCCCCCAGCCGGCGACGGGGTGTCGCGGGTGATGTTCCATTGCGCCAGTGCGCGCGAATTGAGGATGTACTGATGACCGCCACGGATCAGCACCACCGGACTGTCGGGGGCCGCCCGGTCGAGCTCGGTGCGGTGCGGCAGGCGCTTTTCCAGAAGCTGCGCCTCGTGCCAGTCCGGATTGGACATAAGGAGTTCGCCGTGGTGGGCTTGTTGCGCCGCGCGTTCCACGGCCGCGAGCAACTCGGGAAGCGAACGGGTGTTGGCGAGCGCAACGTTCGGCCCGCCCCCCGCGTTGTGCAAATGCCCATCGATGAGCCCGGGTATGACCGTGCGTCCGCCGAGGTCGATCACGCGCGTGCGGGTCCCCACGTAGCGGACGATATCGCCATCGCGGCCGACTGCGACGATCCGTTCGTTGCGGATCGCGATGGCCTCCCTGACCGAGAATGCCGCGTCGACCGTGAGGATCTTGCCATTCGTGAGGACGAGATCGGCCGAACCGACGTCCGCCGGCGTGGACAAGGCCGCGCAGCCGGCAAGGGCGAGGCAGGAGAGAAGGGCTGCGACGAACCGGAGATGCATGCTGGTGTCCTTTGACGCGGGGTGGCGATGCCACGCAACCGGCGCGCCATTATAGGGAGAACCGCCATCTGCTCGCGCGAGTTGTCGAACGTATATCCGGGTGGCGGGTGAATCCTGGCACACGGCGGACCAGCCTGGCCGGGGGGCGGCGCGACGCCGCCTCCGGGCGCCTCTCCGTTGCGTCGATCCCTCGCTTGCCGCTACCCGCCGAACCCGGTTCCGCTTGCGCGGCGCGGGTGACGTCATCGAGCCTTGCGACGCCGCTTCACCGCCGAATCGGGCGGCGCTGCGGGCGGGGGGACGTTAGCCGATTTCGCGACTACGTCGAGCAATGCCTGTGCTGCGAGCGAAAGCCGTTCCGGACGCGTGACTGCGTAGAGGCGGATCAGGTGTTGCGGCCGGAATGGCCTGACGACGAACCCGCGTCGGAGATCGCTTACCACCAGTTCGTCGACCACCGCGACGCCCGCGCCCGCATTGACCAGGGCACAGGCCAGAAATGTCTGCCCGACCTCGACCCCGATCCGACGCGTTGCGCCGGCTTCGGCAAAGGCCTTCTCCAGGACGGCGCCGATCGCTAGCGTGCCGCTGAACGATACCAGTGGCACCTCGTGCAGATCGCGTGCGTCAAGGCTCGCCTTGGTCGCGAGCGGATGACCACGAGGCAGGATGCAGACGAGCCGCGTCTGGCCGATCTCGGTCGCCGTGACCGCCGGATGACTCGTGGCGTCGAAGGTGAATCCGAGCTCGGCATTGCCGGCGCGCACGTTCTCGATCACCTCGTAATTGAGCACCGTGCGCAGCGTGACCCGCAACTCGGGACTGGTGCTGGCAAGCTGGCCGATCGCCCTCGCGAGGATCGTCGCGGCGATCGAGGGAATCGAGACGACCGACAGCCGCCCGCCGCGCACGCGCCGCAAGTCGGCCGCACTGCGCTGAACTGCCTCGATCTCGGCATAGATCTTCTCGATGTCCGGATAGAGCGCCAGCACCTCCGGAGTCGGGTACAGCCGGCCGGAACGCCGCTCGAACAGCGTGAGCCCCAGCCGGTTCTCGGCATTGCGCAAGACGCGGCTGATTCCGGGCTGGGACACGGCGAGCTGGCGCGCGGCGCTGGTCAGGGTGCCCGCGCGCAGCACGGCGCGGATGACTTCGATGTGGCGGAGGGTCAGGGCCATAACCTTGAGGCATGGATCATCGATTTATTGGTATTGGACGATACACCCGCCGGGTCCTATGATCGATTCGGAGCAGCCGCCCGGTCCGATCCGTTTCGATCCGCCGGCAGCCCCTCGAACCCGGAAAGCATGAGCCAGCACTCTGGCCGCCACTTTGGAGAACACCTTGGAAGATGTCCGTTGCAAGACCGTTTCGCCGCATTCGGCCGAAGTCCGGAAGGGATCGCGTTGCTCCGTTATGGCCGCGGCAGCGCTGACGGTCTTCCTGGCCTGCGCCAGCCCCCTGGTGCACGCCGACGATCTCAAGCTCGCGCACCAGTTCGCGCCCGACAGCCTGCCGGGAAAGAGCGCGGCCTACTTCGCCAATCTGGTGAAGCAACGCAGTAACGGCGCGACCACGATCACCGTTATTCCCGGCGGCAGCCTGGGCGATGAGCGCGCCAACCTCCAGCAACTGGAGAACGGTTCGCTCGATCTCGCGCTGACCGGCGACCTGGTGATCAGCCTTTACGCCAAGCCTTACATCCTCGTCTCCATGCCGTTCCTGTACCGGGATCCCGACCACGCGCTGAACACGATGAACGGCGAGATCGGCCAGGAGATCGGCAAGTACCTCAGCGAGAAGAACAAGCTCCACCTGGTTGCGTGGCAGTACGTCGGAACCCGCGAGCTGACTGCCAACCGCCCGGTGCGCACCCTCGCCGACCTGAAGGGCCTGAAGCTGCGCATGCCGCCAGCCCAGATGTGGGTCGCCACCTGGAACAAGACGGGGGCAGCCATCGCCAACGTTGCGTTCACCGAGTTGCAGCTCGCGCTGCAGACCGGCACGGTCAACGCGCAGGAGAATCCGCCGAACTTCATCATCGCCAACAAGCTGTTCGAAGTGCAGAAATACCTGATCCTGAGCGACCACTATCCGCAAATGCAGGCCTTCTTCATTGCCGATGCCAAGTATGCGGCGATGAAACCGGAGCAGCGCGCGATGCTGGAAGCTGCATTCCAGGACACGGCCAAATGGACGTCCGAACAGGCCAAGGCTGCGCAACAGACCGATATCCAGTGGTTGACCACGAAGGGCAAGGGCGGCATGGAATTGATCAAACCCGATTTCGCCGGCATCAAGGACCTTGTCAAGGATGTTCCACGCGAAATGATGGGCGAGGACGGCCCGAAGCTGCTCGCCCGCATCCAGTCCGTCAAGTAAGGTGAGCGACATCACCGCGACCGGCGGAGCGATCGATCCCGGTCCGCCCCGTAAGCTCGCGTTCCTGGAAAAGGTCGCGGTGTTCCTGATCGGATTGCTGTTCGTGGCGCTGCTCGTCCAGGTGCTGTTGCGGCCGTTCGCCGTATCCTTTGTCTGGATCGGCGAGCTCAGCATTCCGCTGTTCATCTGGATCGTGTTCATCGGCGCCGCGATCGCGTCGCGGCGCGGCGAGCATCCCTATGTCGAGATCGGCTATCTCGCCGTGTCGCGACGCCTCTCGCCGGATGGCCGGCGCTCGCTCGACGCGATGCTGGCGTTCGCGGCGCTGGTGTTCTACGCCGTAGTCATAGCCGGCCTGGTCGGGATGACCGTCCAGACCTGGGACCACGTCCCCGGATTGCTGCCCGGCTACCGCGTGGGCTACCTCTATCTAGGGGCACTGGTCGGCGTGACCGGATGCATGGTCGCGACGTTCGGGCGGCTCGTGGCCCAGTGGCGGCGCGGCGCCGATCCCGGACCACCGGATCCGCACGGCGATTCGGCCAGCATCATCTAGGTTCGACGGCGCCGGGGCTGCCGGTCGAGGCGCCTCGTGCACTCCAACCCTCACTAGAAAGCGAAGCGATGCTACTCGGCGGTGCCGTACTGGTCATCCTGCTGCTCGTGGCCGTGGGCTTGCCCATCACGTTCGGCGTCGGTGGAGTCGCGCTGACTGCTACGGTGCTCGAGCTCGGCCAGCGCGTTCACCTCGTGGCCGCCCAGGTCATGGTCGATGGCCTGACGAGCTTCGTGCTGATTGCCGCGCCGTTCTTCATGCTGGCCGGCGAGATCATGAACACCGGGGGGATGACGCGGCGGATATTCCGGCTGGCCGCCGCCCTGGTGGGCCGGCTTCCCGGCGGTCTCGGCCAGGTGAATGTCGTCGCGAGCATGCTGTTCGCCGGCATGACGGGCTCGGCACTCGCCGAAGCGGTAGCGCTCGGCACCATGGAGATCAAGGCGATGCGCGAGCGCGGTTACGACGTCGAGATGAGCGCCGCACTCACCGCAGCATCCTCGACGATCGGCCCGATCATCCCGCCGAGCGTGCCGATGGTCATCTACGCGGCACTCGCCGGTGCGTCGGTGGGCCAGCTCTTTCTCGCCGGCATCGTCCCTGGCCTGCTAATGGGCCTGTCGCTGATGATCACTGTGTACATCTATTCGCGGATGGGAAAATGCCCGTCCCTGGGCAAGCAGCCCAAGGGCGAAGTGTGGGCCGCTGCGAAAGATGCGATCCCCTCGCTGATCAATCCCGTGCTGGTCGTCGGCGGAATCTATTCGGGCCTGTTCACGCCGACCGAGGCGGCGATCGTCGCGACGGCGTATTCGCTGCTGGTTGCGACGCTGTATCGGGAAATGACACTGCGCCACCTGCTCGACATCGTGGTGCGCGTGGTCACTACCTCGGGCGCGCTGTTCCTGCTGGTGGCGGCGACGACCCTGCTGGGCTGGATGGTGGCACGCACCGGAGTCATGGCGCAGGTGGCGCTGTGGCTCAGCGCCGAGATCGCGAGCCCGACCATCCTGATGCTGCTGCTGGTCGGCTTCTACATCCTCGTCGGTCTGGTGATGGAGCCGGTTGCGGCGATGATCCTGCTGGTGCCGATCCTGCTCCCGGCGGTCAAGGTGCTGCAGATCGACCTGGTGCATTTCGGGGTGGTCACGGTGCTGGCGCTGGTGATCGGCCTCGTCCACCCGCCCGTCGGGCTGGTCATGTATGCAGTCGCCCGCATCGCCGAGATCCGGGTCGAGCGTCTGGCGATCGCGCTCGTACCCTTCCTGATTCCGTTGTTCCTGGTGCTGCTGATCTGTGCCGTGTTCCCGAGTGTCGTCCTGTTCGTGCCTCACCTCCTGCGCAACCTGTGACCCCATGAAGATCGAACGCCTGACCACCACCGCCTACCGGCTCCCGCTGAAGGAGCATTTCATGTCGGCCAAGTACCTGATCACTCATCAGGAGCTGGTGCTGACCACGATCGAGACCGATATTGGCATCACCGGCACCGGTTGGTGCACGACGGTCGGGGTCGGCGGCCTTGCGATCAAGAGCCTGGTCGATGCGTATCTCGCCCAACTCCTGGTCGGCGAGGACCCGCGCCACACCGAGCGGCTGTGGGAAATGCTTTGGGCGGACTGCCACTTCGCGGGGCCCGGCGGGCTGACCACGCTGGCGATCGCGACCATCGATACCGCGCTGTGGGACATCAAGGCCAAGTCGGTGGGCGAGCCGCTGCATCGGCTGCTTGGCGGCGGCCGCACCGAGGTCCCGGTCTACGCCAGTGCTGTGAACCTGCATCTGTCCAAAGACGCGCTGCTGGCGCAGGTCGAGGAACACCTGTCGCAGGGCTATTCGGCATTCAAGCTCAAGATCGGTCGCAGTGACCCCGACGAGGACTTGGACCGCTGCCGCGCGGTGCGCAAGATGATCGGCAACAAGCGGGCACTGATGCTCGACGTCAACCAGAAGTGGCGGGCCGCCGAGGCCGTCCAGCGCTGCCGCGCATTCGCCGACATCAATCCGGGCTGGATCGAGGAGCCGATCCTGTCCGATGACGTGGCGGGGCATGCCCACGTACGCGCCCATAGCCTGATTCCGGTTGCCGTCGGCGAGCAGCTTTGCAATCGCTTCGAGTTCTGGAACTACGTGCGCGAGCAGGCCGCGGATATCCTCCAACCCAACGTGTGGAAGGTCGGGGGCATTACCGAGTGGATGAAGATCGCGGCGCTCGCTCAGTCGGCGAACCTGCAGATCGCCCCGCACAATGCGCTGGAGCTCTCCCAGCACCTCGTGGCCGCCACGACCAATGGATACATGGTCGAGAAGATCTTCGGCAGCGACCTGTTCGACCTCGGTGCGACCCAGACACCGATCGAAGTGTGTGCGGGCAGGATCACGCTGACGGACCGGCCGGGGCATGGCGTCGACTTCGACGGACCCGCGCTCGCCGTGCATCGCCTCGACCACGACAGCATCATCCAACGGCAGGCCACCACGCACGCGGGACTGTGAGCGGCGGCCCTTGACGGCGGCACGGATCGGAGGTCTGGCCGGGCGCGTTGTTGACCCGGGCGTGCGCCGGCGCGACCACGGTATGCCTGCATTTTCACCGCGGTAAGCGCTGCTGCATGGCGGCTAGCGGCGTGTCTGGCGACGCCCAAGGCAACGCGGATAGGCAGTGGCGGCAGGTGGCGCCCGCGCCCTGCGATGGCACCCGATCCACTCTGCCTGGAACGCGAGCCCGTTGCCGACCCCGCCGGAGGATCGCGCGGCATCCGGCCTCGTCCGCATCAGTGTTGCCACGGTGCGTCACTGATGCGACCTTCCCTCGAGCGGAGCCGCGCTCGCAAGGGAGTTTCGTCGGTTCGTCAGCATCGTGGCGATAAAGGTGTGGGGCCACGGTTCGGGCGCTGGAGCCGCCCGCAGGCGACCCCGCCGGTGCCGGACCCAGGGGGCACCGCGCTAGCGCTGCACGGTAGATTTGAAGTAACGTGCACGCAATTGTTTGACCGCGCACCGGCCGCGTCCGCCAGGCTGGGCACAGCCCGCGCTGCGTGCGGTGCCCGCTCGTGCGCCGCGATAACCGACCGGATCCGCCGCTATGATTCAACGCCACCGCGCCTGCCTCGCCGTGTTGCTCCTGGCGCTGGCACTCCCGGTCCAGGCCTTCGATCTGCAAGGCCATCGTGGTACTCGCGGTTGGGCACCGGAAAATACCCTGGCAGCTTTCGAGCGCGCGCTCGAGATTGGGGTGACCACGCTGGAGATGGACGCGGCGATCACCGCCGATGGGGTGGTGGTCATCTCGCACGATCCTGCCCTGACACCGGCCATCACCCGCGACAGCCAGGGTCATTGGCTAGCGGGGCGAGGGCCCCTGATCCGCGCGCTTACCGCGGCCGAACTCACGGCATTCGACGTGGGCCGAATCGATCCCGGCAGTGCCTATGCGCGGCAGTTTCCGGACCAGCGGCCCGTCGACGGCCAGCGGATCCCAACCCTCGCGGCGGTATTCGCGAAGGTCAACGAACTGGGGGCGGACGCCGTTCGCTTCGACATCGAGACCAAGATCTTTCCGAGTCGTCCGGACGATACCGTCGCACCGGAAACCTTCGTGCGGACGTTGCTCGACGTGATACGCAAGGCCGGGATGACCCGGCGGGTGATGATCCAGAGCTTCGACTGGCGGACGTTAGCGCTGGTGCAGCACCTGGAGCCTGGCATCGACACCGTCTATCTCACTGCCCGCAATAGCGACTTCGACACGCTGAGCGATGGCACGTGGACGGCGGGGATGCGGATCACGGACTTTCCGAGCGTTCCGCACATGGTCAAGGCCGCGGGCGGCGCGATTTGGTCACCGGCATTCCGTAATCTGACCGCCGACGCCGTCAGGACCGCGCACGCACTCGGCGTGAAGGTGATTCCCTGGACGGTCAATGACGCGGCCGACGCCGACCGTTTGATCGGATGGGGTGTCGACGGCATCATCAGCGACTATCCCGATCGGATGCGCGAGGTGATGCAGCGGCGCGGCATGGCGGTACCCGCGCCGGTTGTGAAGCGCTGAAACAGGTCACAGGTGCGACGGATGTTCCTTACCGAGCCGGTGCTCGGCGACCTGGCGAATGGATTCGCGCAATGCTGGGTACTCCTCCAGCAGCCTGCGAAAATCGGCAGCGGACAGCACAAGGAGTTCGCATTCGAATACTGAGACGATCGTGGCCGTGCGCGGCACGTTGCGCAGCAGCGCGATCTCGCCGAAGTACTGGCCCGGTCCCAGGCGTAGCGGGTGAGGCTCGACCTCGACCTCGACTTCGCCGGACACGATGAAGAACATGGCTTCGCCCGGCTCGCCGCGGCGGACGATGGTGTAGCGCGGCGGCACCACGTCGAGCTTGAGCAGTCGGGCGATGGCCGCAATGCGGGACGCTTCCAGATGCGCGAACGCCGGCATGTTGGCGACCATCTGCCACGACGCGATCGACCGGCGCTTGCGTAGTTCCGTCGAGAACGCGCTCGCCAGGATGCCCGCCGGCACCGCCACGCTGGCGATGCCGAGCACCATTACCAGGGTGCCGAAGACCCGGCCCGCGGGCGACAACGGCACGATGTCGCCGTAGCCGACCGTAGTCATGGTGACGATCGCCCACCACATCGCCTGCGGGAGGCTCGAGAACACCTCGGACTGAACCTCGTGCTCGAGGGCGTAGATGATGGCCGAGGCCAGGATCCAGTTGACGCTCATCGCGATCAGCGCGGACAGCAACACCCGCGATTCGTTGCGGATCACCGCGACGAACAGCCGCAACGAGGGCGCATGCCGGGTGATCTTGACCAGCGCCATCAGGCGCAGTACCCGGTACCAGTCGGAATCGCCGCGAACGAATCCACCGACCACGAGCGGCAGTACCGCGATCAGGTCGATGATCCCCAGCGGTGAGCGCAGGTACTCGAAGCGTGCGCGCCAGGGTGACTTGCCGGCAGCGAGCTCATCCTCGGGGGCGGTCCAGATGCGCGCCGCATAGTCGAGCGCGAACAGCAACAGCGTCACGGTGGTCGTCGCGTCGAGGAGCCCACCGTGAGCAGCCGCAAACGTCTTCACCGTGGCCAGGATCGTCGCGGCGGCATTGAGGGTGATCGCCACGACCATGACGATCCGGAGCGCCCCACTTCCAACCGTGCGACCGTCGCCGTCGAGCAGGGGATGCAGGCGCGCTCGCCAGGTTTTGCGACCCAGGGAAAGTTTGGCGTGCGCGTTGATGATGCGTGCTCGATGTGCGAGGTGCGCGGGGAGACGCCTCGACGAGGCCCTCGAGCCGTGCGGGCGGATCGTGCGGCAACCGCGCGGACTTGGCAAGGGAGGGCCGAAGCCCTTCGCCTCCGGTCTGTAGCGACAGCCACCGACCAACGCCGCAACGATGCTCCACCCGTACTGCAGCCCTGCCCTCGGACCCTAGCTTCGGCGCGGAGCGCTGACCCCAGAGCAGGCCACCGACGAGCGCCACGATGACCCACCGACTTGGCCCCCGCGTCGAGCCAGATCGCATCCCACTGCGGGACGAGCACCGCGAGCAACGCCAGTCCGACGAACGGAACGAGGCCACCGACGCCGAGTGCAAGGCGGCACCCGGTGCGGGCCCGAAAGCCCCCCTGTCCGCACGCATTACGCGGACGTCGGTTTGGCAGGCAGGGGCAGGCCTTCGGCGCGCGCCACGCGGAGCAGCGAGTCCTCGAGCAAAGCCCTCGCATGGGCAGCCGTGCGCTGCAGATCGCGATGCAACGCGGCATCATCGGGGGTGCGGCTGGCGCATTCGGCGCTGTAGCGCTCGAAGTCGCCTAGGCTCATCACCAGATCGACGAGATGCCGCGGGCATTCGCAATACACGGTGCTCGACGCTCCGGCGAGCTCCGCCAGCGAACGTCTATCGAAGCGCGGCGGCGGCGGAGCGGTGGTCCGGGCGGCATCGACTTCGCCCCCCTCGCGGCCCGGCAGTTGCAGCAGGGCGCGACACAGCGACTCGATTTCCACCGCATCGGATGGTGCCCGTGCGACCTCGTGTCCGGCTGCGCGCAACCGGCGGATGACCACGCTTGGTGCGAAGCGGTACAGCACGATCGCCTTGGATGCCCCACAGGATTGGTTGAGCGCGGCGATCGTGGCGAGGGAGCCGTCGTTCAGCGAGGGCAGTTCGACCAGCACCACGTCGGCATGAGCGCCGGCCAGAACGCCTGGCGCCTCGGCAACGTTCATGCAGCGCCCGACGACGGTCAACGCATTTCCGGCAAGCGTCTCTTCGAGCCGCCGCTCGGAGAGCAGCGGACCCACCAGCGCGATGCGCACCATGCCTCGCGGCGCACCGGTGTTGCCGGCGCGCGCCCCCGAAAGGGTCTTGCCCGCAGCGCGCATCGCGACGAGGGTTTCAGTCGGCAAGCTTGCGATCGCGCCGATCGGGTGTCCCATGTCCACAAGCTGCTTGACGACGGTGAGCCGCGCCACCTGCTCCGCGGAATAGAGCCGCTGGCCGCGCGCGCTGAGGTTGGGTCCGACGACTCGATAGCGGCGCTCCCAGACGCGAAGCGTCTCGACCGGGACGCCGGCGAGTCGGGCTGCGACGCCGCTGCGATACGCGGGCGCAGCGGGATTCACATCGTGAGGAGAACTCATGCGATCGGCCCCCTTGAGGGTTGCAAAGCAACGAGTATATATCAATGACTCGAAATTGAACCGATAAATTGTGGCAATAGTCGGGTCATGTCCTAGACATAAGATCGACAAGCGGCTATATTTCGAGTCAATGGCTGTTCAACAAAGGAGGCAGGCATGGCAATCGATCAGGTAGCCGTTCCCATCCGCGGCTTCTCGATCGTGCGCTTTGGAGACAGCACGGCCACTGCCGACTGCGTTGGCGGTTTGCCCCGGGATGGCGAGTTCGAGGTCCGCCACCAGACGCCCTTCCATTTCGACGCGCGCGTGGAGGAGGCCGAAATCGAGCTGACTGGCGACGCCGAGCGCGTCAGCTGAACCCTCTTATCAAGCTGCCTTGACCAAAATGACCACCAACACCACCAACACCCCACGGAGTTGCCATGACCACCCGTCGATCGTTCGCACGCAACCTGCTCACTGCCCTTCCTGCCACCGCCATCCTCCTGGGGGCGGGTCGCCTGGCGACCGCACAGGCGGCCCGACTGGAGGAGTCCGATCCCACCGCGATCGCCCTCGGCTACAAGCACGACGCGACCAAGGTCGATCCCAAGAAGTCACCGACTTACGGCGCCGGACGTAACTGTGCCGGCTGCCAGCTCTACCAGGGCAAGGCAACCGATCCCTGGGCGCCATGCGGGGCCTTCGGCGGCAAGCAAGTCAATGCCAAGGGGTGGTGCGCTGCCTGGGTGAAAAAGACATGACCCCGCGTGCCGGCCGGAAAAAGTTTCGGTGACGCGTCCGGCACCCCGATCGATTCGTCACCGAAGACGGCCGAGGGCGTACCCCCAGGACCGCAGCGCGGGGTTCGCACGGCAATCCGTTCTACCTTCCATTCCATCAACTGCAAAGGATCCTCCATGAAAGTCACCAAGCTTATTGCTGCCCTCGGCTTCGTTGCCGCAACGGCTACGGCCACCTCGAGCATCGCGGCAGAAATGGACATCGTCGATACGGCGAAGTCGGCAGGCTCATTCAATACCCTCGTCGCCGCGATCCAGGCCGCGGGACTCGTCGATACGTTGAAGGGCAAGGGCCCTTACACCGTGTTCGCCCCGACGGACGCGGCGTTCGCGGAGATCCCGAAGGCCCAGCTGGATGCTCTGCTCGCCGACAAGAAGAGGCTCACGATGGTGCTGACCTACCACGTCGTTCCCGGCAAGGTCATGGCCGCCGACGTGAAAGCCGGGCAGGTCAGGTCGGTGGAAGGTCAGAACCTGACCATCACCACTTCCAATGGCTCGGTCATGGTCGACAAGGCCGACGTGGTCAAGACGGACATCGTTGCCAGCAACGGCGTGATCCATGTCATCGACAAGGTCATGATCCCCAACTAGAGGCGCCAGCGCCAGCGCCGGAAGCCGGGGCCCGTCACGCCCGGCTTCCGGCCATGCTGCATTCACGATTTCGATACAACATGTCGTCCGTTCCGTTCAGCAGTCCTCTTATCGCCGCGGTCGCCGGCGTGATGCTCTTGTTCGCCGCCATCGCGGCACCTACGATTTTCAGAGTCCTGCCCCCGGAGTGGTCGGGGCGGTATGCGCGAGCGTGCTTGCCCCGCTATGACATTTCACTCGGCATGGCCTTTGCGATGGCCGCACTGTTCGCGCGGGGCATCATCGAGCGGGTGACGGCGACGATCTGCGCGCTACTCCTTCTGGTCAGCTGGAAAGTCCTCATACCAGCGATCAATCGTGCTCGCGACCAGGACGATGATCGTCGATTTGACCTCATCCATCGGGCGAGCGTGCTAACCAACGTAGGACAGCTCGCGGCCCTCCTGTGGGCCGTGTTGCGGCCCGGCTGACTGCATGCCCTCAACTCTGTTTTCGCGCTGTGACGATGCCGTGGTGATCGGGGCCTCCGGAGTCATCGGCGGCGCGTTGCTCCGCAGTATCGACGCACGGCGAAACCCGCCGTCATGGCCGCGGGTCGAGTTTCCGGAGGGTCTTCTCGGGGTTAATGCCGGCGCCGTGCGGCGTGCGCGCGTTGCGGCCCGTACGTTGACCATCCCCCGCGTGTCGGTCAGGGCGTATCGCCGCGGGTGCCTTCACATCGCCTACAACGCGAGGCCCCGCGCACCGAAGTACGACCGCAACCGTGCTGGATCGGCAGCGGGATCGGCAAGGGCAATGTAGCCATCCGGCCGGACGAGCAGCAGGGTGTCGGCGGGGAGGCCGGCGTCGCGGCTCCCCGGAAACACGTGCAACGCAAGGGCGAGCTCGCGCGAGAGCGCGACGAGCGCATCCGAAGCCTCGCCATAGACATGCGCCTGCCACTGCAATGACTGCAGCGGCTCGAAGTTTATGCCCATCCACGGCAACCGGTCGCCGCCGTGCGTGCGCCCGGCCTTGCCGATGCTGAGCGCGCTGTCGCGATACTCGATCTCGATCTGGGAAACGGTCTTGAACAGAAAACGCCGTGCCACTTCGGCGTGCAGCAGCTCGGGGATCACCCGGGGCGCGACATCCTCGCGCACGACGCGAGCGATCGAGCCGTCGCGGGTGACGAAGGTGAACGCGCGATCGGTTGTCGCCACCAGCCGCCGGGCAAACGCGATACGCTCGGACTCGTAGGTATCGAGCAGCCGATCGTCCGCGCGGCCCTCGATCACCAGCGCGAGCTTCCACGCGAGGTTCACGGCGTCGCCGATGCCGGTGTTCATGCCTTGCCCGCCCACCGGGCTGTGGATGTGCGCGGCGTCGCCAAGCAGGAACGCGCGCCCGGCGCGGAAGCGGGCGGCGACTCGATGGTGCACGTGATACGTGGAAAACCAGTTGATGTTGTGGATCTCCAGCGGCAGGTGATCGAGGACGCCGCGACTCACGTCATCCCAGCGCAGGGCACGCTGCTCGTCCTCGGAGCCCCGCTCGATCGTTCCGATGAGTCGCGCGTTGCCCTCGCCGGGCAGCGGGAAGACAGCCAGGAAGTCACTGGTGTCGAGCGCGAGATTGAGATCGCCGTTCATGACGGCACCGCCTGCCTTGACGTCCGCGACGTAGAAGAGATGGGCGTACGCGTCGCCGGCGAAGCCCACGCCCATGCCGTGACGCACCGTCGAATGCGCCCCGTCGCAACCGGCAAGGTAGGACGTTACGCAGGACTCCTCCATCCCGTCGCGGCGCCGCAGCGTGGCGAAGATGGCGTCGTCCGTGGCGATGAAGGCGGCGAGCTCGGTACCCCGCTCGACCGCGACGCCGGCGGCGTCCAGGGCATCGACCAGCAACCGCTCGTGCACGTCCTGGGGAAGGATCAGCATGTAGGGGAACGGGCTCAGGTCCGCACCGATGTCCCCGAGCACGACCTGGCCCCGTACCGCGCCGTGCGACCAGAGTTGAACGCCGGCGAACTTGCGGCCGCGGGCGACAGCATCCTCGGCAATGCCGAGTTGCTGGTAGAACTCGAGCGTGCGTGCATGGACGACGAGGGCGCGGGAGGTCGTTGCGACGCCGTCGGTCTTGTCGACGATACGTACCCGCACACCCAGGCGGGTGAGCCACAGCGCCAGGACGAGTCCTGTCGGACCGGCGCCGGCCACGAGTACGTCCCAGCGGCTATCGCGATTCATGGCGTGGTGGATCGACCCTTTGCATACCGACCGCTTAGAACCGTAGTTTTCGCGACACGTTCCACGGCGCCCGTAGCCAAACCCCGCGTGCGGGATATCGGGGCTGTCTCGACGCGGCACGGGGGAACCTGGTCGACGTGCGCTGCGCCTTGCCTAGCCGGTCCGGAATCAGGCAACTCGCCTGCCGCGGGCGTCTTGTGCGTTCGGGCACCCATGGGATCGGCGTAGCGTTCGAGTCAACGGATCAGGAGACCTTCGCGGCACTGCGCGACTACGCGGGTGCTTCATCGGACGTTCCGCTAGACAACCTCTCGAGCGTCTCCGGGTCCAGCGCCAGCACGCGATCCGACCGGGCGGGCGATCTCGCCGCTGGGCGCCGCGCGGCGCCCCAGGCGCCGAGCGCAGGGGCGCCGCCTCCCGTCCCCGCTGTCCGCGGCGTCACGCCGAGCACGGAAGCGATCCTCGCGTCGTGCCGGGCGCGCGCCGAAAAGATCGCCCGCACCCTGGCGGAGGGCTTCCTGGCCCAGGCCGCTGATCGACTGCGCGCGGCCGCGGAAGGGATGCCCGATTTCCGGGAGCGCGCGTCGTGCTACGGCGCGGCCGACGTCTTTGCAAAGCAGGGGGTCGATTTCCAGCGTGCCTTCGAAGCGGCGGTGCGGGTTGCGCTCACGCGCCCTGGTGCAAAGGCGCGTTTCGCCGCCGCCGCCGATGCCTTCGACCCGTCGACCTTGTCGCCTGCCGCGAAGCGCCCGCGGATCGCTTACCGGGCCTTGATCTCCGTCCACAGCTTGTTGCGCAGGCGGCGCTGTGCCGCCGTCAGGTCTTTAAGTTGCTCGAGCTTGGGCACGACGGTCTTGTCCGGGAAGATCACCGGGTTCTTGAGGATTTCGGGCTTGATGGACTGCATGGCCTCGGTGTTGGGGTTGCCGGAGCCGATGAGGTTGGTGAGATCCGCCGAGTTCTTGCCCTCGAGCATGAAGTTGATGAACTGGTGGGCGAGATCCGGCCGTGGGGCGTCCTTATGGATCACCGTGTTGTCCACCGCGAGCACCGCGCCTTCCTTGGGCATGCCGTGGAGGATGTGGAACGGCCGCTTCGCCGCCTGGGCGTCGAGGTTCGCCTGGAAGATGTCGTTCGAATAGCCGTGCACCAACCAGATGTTGCCGACCGTGAGCTCCTTGATGTAGGACGACGCGTTAAACGCCGCCCAGTACGGCTTGGCCTTGCGGATGACGCCGGCCGCCTCGCGCCAGTGCTTTTCGTCGACGTCGTTGGCGGAGTAGCCGAGGTACTTGAGCGCAGCGGCAAAGAGTTCGTTGGCGCTGTCCAGCACCGTCACCCGGCCCTTGAGCTTGTCGAGGTATTTCGGATCGAATACCACCGCCCAGGTGTCCGTCGGCACGCCGAGCTCCTTGATCTTCTGGTCGTTGTAGCCGATCACCGTGGTCGACATGGCATACGGCACCGAGTACTTGTTGCCCGGGTCGAAAGGCGTGTCGAGGTAGGCGCGTTCGACGTTCTTCAGGTTGGGAATCTTGGACTTGTCGATGGGCCGCAGCTGGTTACCACGGATCAGCGCCTGGACGGCGTTCGAAGTGGGCACCAGCACGTCGTAGCCCTTGGCGCCGGCGGCGAGCTTGGCGAGCATCTCCTCGTTGTCCGAGTAATAGGTCTGCACGACCTCGCACTTGCACTGAGCCTCGAAGCGCTTGATGGTCTCCGCGGCGATGTAGTTGTTCCAGTTGTAGAGATGCAGCTGGTCCGCCGCGGCAGCGGGAAGGGCAAGCGCAAGCGCGGCGAAGGTGGCGATGAATCGGGGCAGGGTGCGAATTAGGTTCATGGTATTCACTCCGAGCGTAGGAGGCTGGGCGATAGTCTCGACGCGATGATGATCAGCGCGAGCGTCAATAGCATCAACAGCGAGGACACGGCGTTCACCTCCGGGGTCACCGCGATCTTGATCATCGAGTAGATCTGGAGCGGCAAGGTCACCGTACCGGCGCCGGACGTGAAGAAGGTGATCACGAAATCGTCGATCGACAGGGTGAACGCCATCAGCGCGCCTGCGATCACCGCCGGCATGATGAGCGGCAGGGTCACCAGCCGGAAAGCCTGCGCTGGCGTCGCCCCGCAGTCGCGAGCAGCCTCAGTCAGGCTCTCATCCATGCCGGCGAGGCGCGATCGCACCACGATGGCGACGAAGCCGATGCAGAACGCGATATGCGCAATGGTCACCGACACCAGGCCGAGCGTGAAGTTCAGCATCACGAAAAAAATCAGCAGGCTCACGCCCATCAAGATCTCCGGTATCGCGATCGGCGCGATTACCAGCGCGGACAGGAACCGCGAGCCCCGGCGGTGCATAGCCAGGCCCGCCATGGTGCCGAGCACCGTGGCGACGAGACTCGTCACCGAGGCAATGATCAGGGAATTGCCGGCGGCCCTGAGCATTTCGTCGTCGTCGGCGAGGACGCGATACCAGTCGAGGGTGAAACCGACCCACTCCGCATTGAGGCGCGAGTCGTTGAACGAGTAGGCGACTACGATCACCAACGGCAGATACAAGAATACGTAGCCGAAGATGGCGGCGACGAGCAGGGCGTACGAGCGGCGGCGCACGGTGGGCTTGCTCAGGCCTTCCGCCGTGGGCGCGACACCCACGCAGCCAGCGCCGCGAGCAGCAGAGCGCCGGCGGTGAGCACGATCGATAGCACGCTGCCGAAAGGCCAGTCGCGGGTCTCCAGGAACTGCTGCTTGATCACATTGCCAATCAGCGAGTCGCTGGTGCCTCCCAGGATGTCGGGAATGGCAAAGATTCCCAGTGCCGGTATGAACACCAGCGCAGCACCAGCCCACACCCCGGGCAGCGACAGCGGGAAGGTGACCCGCCAGAAGCGCTGCCAGGCGCCGGCGCCGAGATCCTGGGCGGCATCGAGGAGGGCGGGGTCGTGCTTCTCGAGGTTCGCATAGAGCGGCAGGACCATGAACGGCAGGTGGACGTACACGAGGCCGATCAGCACCGCGAACGAGCTGAAGAGCGGCGTCATCGGCTCGAAGCCGAACAACCCGGTGACGGCGTTCCAGCCACGGGTGAACGCCGACTGCGGACCGAGGATGATCATCCAGGCGTAGATCCGGATCAGGAAGTTGCTCCAGAACGGCAAGATCACCAGCAGCATGAGGATGTCGCGGTACTTCTTCGGACTGCGCGCGATCAGCAGCGCCAATGGGTAGGCGAGCCCCAGGCACGCCACGGTGGTGATCGCGGCGTAGACGATCGACTTGAGGAAGATCTGCGCATAGATCGGCTCGACCAGGAAACGGTGGTACGCGTCGAGAGTGAGCGTCAGCTGCCCGTCCTCAAAGAGCGGCGCAAGGCCGCCGAACTCGCCGGGCACGCGGAACGACGCCGCGCCCATGATGAGGGTTGGGACGAGAAAGAAGACGACCAGGTAGGCAAGCGGCGGACCGCTCACAATGAAGCGTCGCCAGCCGAGCTGGCGCGCCTGCCAGCTCGGCGCCCGCGCCGGCGCGTCAGCCGGTGATGAAGTGTCCGGCATCGAAGCGCCAGGCGAGCTCGACGGTGTCGCCGATTTCGAAGAATTGCGTGCGTCCGGCTGCAGAGTTGGCGAGCAGCGCCTCGAGGCGCGCGCCGCCTGCGGTCTCGACGACGTAGACGGTGACGTCGCCCATGTAGAGAAATCCCGCCACTCGGCCTGAGCAATGGTTCTCGTCGGACGTCTGCCCGATGCTGCCGGAGATCCGGATCTTTTCCGGTCGCAGCGCCAGCGAGCCCGCACTGCCCGTGGGTATCGCAGCGCCGCTGCGCACCTTGATCGTGCCTACACCGGTGACGTCGAGATCCAGGAGCGCCCCTTCGCCGAGGGTGGTCAGGGCAGTCACCTGACCGTCGAAGAGATTGCAGTGGCCGATGAAATCAGCGACGAAACGGCTCTGAGGATAGCTGTACAGCCGCGACGGCTCGTCGACCTGCTCCAGCCGGCCCTGGCTCATCACGGCGATGCGGTGGGACAGCGCCAACGCCTCGGTCTGGTCGTGGGTGACGTAGACGAAAGTGATGCCGACGTCTTTTTGCAGGTTGATCAGTTCCATCTGCATTTGCTCGCGCAGCTTCGCGTCGAGCGCGGCGAGTGGCTCGTCGAGCAGCAGCAGGCGCGGCTTGGTGACCAGTGCCCGGGCGATGGCGACGCGCTGCTTCTGGCCACCGGATAGCTCGTTCGGATAGCGGTCGGCCTTGGTGTCGAGCTGCACGCCGGCGAGTGCTTCGCGCACCCGGCGGGTGGTCTCCGTCGCCGACGTGCGTGCCATCTGCAGAGGGAAGGCCACGTTGCCGGCGACCGTCATGTGCGGGAACAGGGCGTAGCTCTGGAACACAGTTCGCACCGGCCGCCGCTCGGGAGGGTCGGCGACGAGATCCCGGCCATCGAGGACAATTCGGCCGCGGTCGGGCTGGTCGAAGCCCGCGATCATACGCAGCAGCGTGGTCTTGCCGCAGCCCGAGGGACCAAGGAGGGTGAAGAACTCGCCGGCCTCGATGGCAAGCGAGACGCCATCCACGGCCGTGAAGTCGCCAAACCTGCGAGTGACGTCTTGAATTTCGAGCAGCGCCATCGGGCGCCTTCTCCCCTGGACTGGTTGCGAGCGCCCCGGATTTTATAGCATCCGCGCGCTATTCCACGGTTTTCAAGATGGTTCGTCCTGTTGCGAAACTTCTCGGGTGCGATCGGGGTCTGCTTTCCCAGATTCGCCATGGCCATCGCCCCGCGATAGCATTGCGGGCACCCGCGCCCGAATTCTTTGCCTCGCGCGATAAGCATGCTGCACGCGGGTGCACGCGAAGCTGTTGCCCAAGGGCGTAGCCCGGCGTTCGCGCGGGCGCGGGCGCTCAGTCGATAACGATAGGGGAATTGACCGGGCTTGCGGGGTGGTCGGTCTCACACCCATCGCCCGTATTTCGCGGGACGAGGCGCGGTTGGCCTCGCTCCACGCGCCGGTTTGGCGGCACGGCGCGTGCACTAAGTGGGGCGCGAGGGGACGCGAGGCAGGTCCATCAAGGAGGCAACCATGAATTTCACGCAGCCCATGCGGGAACGCCCCAAGGTGCATGTCACGGAGGTTGGCACACGCGACGGCTTCCAGGTTGAGCCGGTGCTGATTCCGGCGGCCACCAAGGCCGAGGTCATCGATGCCCTGATCGGCGCCGGCATCCGTCGCCTCGAGGCCACGTCGTTCGTCAGCGCGCGCGCCGTGCCGCAGCTCGCCGACGCCCACGACGTGCTCTCGCGACTCGCGCGGCGCAAGGACGCCCACATCGCTGCGCTGGTGCCCAACGCCCGTGGCGCAGAGCGCGCGCTCGGCGCCGGCGTGGACGAGGCAGTGTGCTTCGTGTCGGCAAGCGAGACGCACAACCGCGCCAATCTCAATGCGTCGATCGGCGACGCGCTTGCCAACGTGGCCGAGGTGGCCGGCATCGTGCGCGGCAAGGTCAAGATCCGCGGCGCTGTCGCCTGCGCGTTCGGGTGCCCGTTCGAGGGGGACGTCCCGGTCGACGCCGCGATGCGCCTGGTCGACACCTACGCGTCGCTGGGCTTCGACGCGGTCACTTTGGGCGACACGACCGGGATGGCCACTCCGCCTACGGTCACGCGCCTCGTCGAC
>JBDSND010000169.1:0-31812 GCA_039915505.1 Casimicrobiaceae bacterium | reverse complement strand
GATACCAGGTATCTCCCGCCCGTCGCGGTCGAACGCCTGCGCCGTCCGGTGCTCGCGATCGAAGCGGATCGTCAGGGCAGTATCACCCATGCGGTCGACGATCACGCCGCGGGTCTTGTCGCCCAGTGCCCTGCTCAGTTCGCTGAACGCATAGGCCTTACGCGTACCGCTCACGATCAGTCCGAGCACGGTTTCCTTCGGCGGGAATCGCTCGTCGGTAGAAGCGACGGGAAAGATGACGTTCGGACTCGATTCGTAGCCTTGGTAGGGATCGCGGCTATAGTCGCGCACGTAGCCGGTGTCGGTGGTAAGTACCAGGGTGCCGGGGTGGCGCATCCTCCAGTCCGACCATGAGGTGTGGGTCATGGCGACGGGGGTAAGCTTTTGCCCCTTGAGTGGTCCGGAGATCGCCTGCGCGAGGATCTGCGACCAAAGCGACTCGCTGGTCCTGTCATACAGCAGCACATCGCTGTTGTAGAGCAGCCCTGAAACTCCAAAGGTGGTATCGATGCCGCCGGCACGACCGCGGTAGGCCACGCCGGTGCCGCATAACGGGCAATACGTGACCGCGATCGGCTCGTCACCGAAGCGGTCGTTGACGATCTCGTGCCAGTTCAGGATTCGGACCGGGTAAGCCTTGGCAATGCCACTGCGAACGACGCCGAGGATCCGGTCGCCAGGAGCTAGCTTGGCCGCGTCGCCGGGCACAAACCGCGGATGATCGATCGCCGGGATGCCGTCCTTCGAAGGTCCGCCGGAGAGTATTTGGTCTGGAGGCACCAACGCCCCGTGCAGATCGAAGCCATTGATCATCTGGGCGTCGGTGGCGCCGGCAAGTCCGATGCCCCAAGCCAATAGCCACGCACGAACGGCGGCAGAAGGTTTCATCATGTTTTAGTCGCGAGCGCACCCGGAAACTGTCAGGCCTGGGGTGCCGCGAGTCGCCGAACCGGGTTCTGGCGACGTGCCCGGGCCACCTCCTGAGGGACAGTTCCGCCGGACCGGCGCGGCGCCCGTTTCGGCGGCTTGCGTACAAGCGATGGGTTTGAAAACGCGTAGCTATTACCGACGCGTGGATTTTGCGATTAGCGATGCCCCACCATCACATCCGCCCGACGCAAATCCAGAGGTGTAAGGTGAATCCGGCTTGGGCCGACTTCGTATACAGTAATCGCCGGCCGCTATTTCGGGCCGACGCCGGAAGGCGGCCCGACGGGCCGTTCGATATCACTGGGTAGTAAAACGAAAGGAGCTTTCGATGCAAATCAAAACCGTTGCGGCAATTCTCGCGTGCGCTTCCATGTCGTTCGTCACCGTCGGGGTGAATGCTCAAGCCATGAAAAAGGACTCGATGGCCAAAGACGGCATGGCGAAAAAGGAAATGACCATGCAGGAGTGCAAGGATCACATGGGCATGGCCAAGAAGGACGGCATGAAAAAAGACGGTATGAAGAAGGATGGTGCCGCGATGAAAATCGATGCCGACTGCGCCGAGATGATGAAAAAAGATAGCGCCATGATGAAGAAAGACGACATGATGAAGAAAGACGACATGAAAAAGGATGGCGGGACCATGGCCCCGGCCAAGAAATAGTCGTTTCGCAGTCCGAGCCCGCCCAAGCACCGCTTGGCTCCGGGAGTCGGCGAGCGAAAGTCACGCCCCGTACGGCGGCGGACCACGAAGGGACGGCGTTCAACTCCGAGCGTCGTCCCTTCGATCTTCCCTGGATGCACGACAGCGAAGCGCGCCTACCTCCAACCGCGATGGCGGGTTAGGTGATTTTGCCAGGCCAAATCCTGAGTGCCCGCACCACGTCGACGGTGCTCAGCAAGAGCCTGCGCCAACGGATACCGCTACGGCGCGGACAACTCGGAATCGTCGCAGCCCCATCGGCGATCACACACGCAAGGCCGCGATCAGGGGGCCGGACATCAGGGCCGGACATCGTTCAGCTTCCAGTCGTAGTTCAGGAACTCGATGGGTACGTCGCGTTCGCTTACTCGCTTCTGTGCACCGGCATCGCTGGCGAGGGACCGGGCATAGTCCGCGAAAAAATCAGCGGGGCTTTTCCAACCCCGGAAACCGGCTCGGAAATCATCGCCATACCAGTCGAAGATGCTGGAGACCTCCAGCTTGCCGGACTTGGCGTCATAGCGATTGCGGGTGCGATCGGACATGAACCGCAGGGCCTGGTTGGCGAGCTGCGCGTCCAGACGATCAGCCACGAAGACTTCCTCGCGCAGCATGGGGCAGCCAATCGATGCACAGTTCACGGCGAAGTGCACGCGTGGATCGTCGAATGCCCCACGCTTCCTCAAGATGTCATGCTCGATCCCGTCGAGCGACATCGGCTCGCCGAGGAGCTTGAAGAATTTTTTCTTCCACGGGCTTCCGAACAGCCCGCCGAGGTCCTTGATCGACTGCAGATCCGGATACTTGGTAAGGATGAGCTCAACTGTGAACGCATTGTAGGCATTGATCAAGAACGCCATCCGCTGCGGCTTGCTCCAGCCGTCGTACTCGGCGCGGGATACCTGGGTCAGGGTGTCGAGGTAGGCCTGCAGCACCGCGCGGTCCTGCTGCATGCCGGCGTAGTTGACCCGCGAGGCGCTGCCGCCTCCGGTCACGACCACGTGCTTGCGCAACAAGCTATTCCAGGCGGCGTGACCCTGGTCGAACGCGGCCGACGCCGTCGACATCGTGCCGACCGTGAGTAGCGCGACCGCCATGGCGAGCCAGATAGGGAGACCAATACGGATGCGGATGGTGACGGTGGTCATGGGAGCCTTGGTTGCCGCGGATTAGGGGGAATGAGTTGGCCTGCCAGCTGCCGCCAAGTTGCCTGGCCGGTTAGCCCCGGGTGCGGCCATCGAGGACTTGGTCGCCTCACGTCGACAGTCCGAATCGCGGGCGCAGCCGTGCGCCGATCCAGTTGCCGGGGAGTGCCATCAGGATCCATAGCCAGCCGTGCAAACTGGTCGACGCCACCCCCGAAAAGAAAGCACCGATGTTGCAGCCGAAGGCGATCCGTGCGCCATATCCCATCAACAATCCACCGATCGCCGCCGCTAGCAGGGATCGCGGGGGAAGCCGCCCGCGCGCCGCGAAGCGGCCGGCGAGTGCCGCCGCCAGCACCGCGCCGAGGATGATGCCGACGTTCATCACCGACGTCGAGTCGCCCAGGACCGGAGCGTCGAGCGCCTCGCGCTGGAAGTCGCCGGCCCAGAACGAAGCTCCGTCCGGGTCCCAGCCGGCAAGCCGGGCCAGCTTCGCCGCCCAGAGCGTGAACCCCCAGGTGATGCTCCATGGATGACCTGCGACCGCAAGGGTGGTGAAGTTGAGCACCGCGAGCAGGATCGCCCCTGCCACGAGCGGCCACGTCCCCGCAACGACACGCCGCCATCCCCGCGCCGCGGTTCGGGCCGCGCCTTGCGGCGACGGCCGGCGCACGGCGCGCAATCCGACATAGAGCAGGCCCAGGACGCCGAGCTGGACACCGACCGCCGCGCGCCAGCCCAGGGATTCACCCAGCACCTGGGTCCCGAGGTCGGGCAGTGATTGCCACGCCCCCATGTGCAGGCTCGCCCAGAAACCGCCGGCGCAGAAGGTGACCAGGGTGACGACCATCCGCACACTGCCGCCTCCCACCTTGTAGAGCGTGCCGGATCCACAGCCGTCACCGAGCTGCATGCCAAGGCCGAAAACGAATGCGCCGATGGCGACCTGCCAGCCCACCGGGGCATTGGCGCCCACCACGGGCGTGCCGAGGATGGAGCCGGCCGCAAGGGCCGGCGCGAACAGAACCGTGGCGGTCGCCAGCATCAGGAGTTGCGCTTCGACGCCGGCCGTATCGCGGTCCAGGAACATGCGGCGATAGGCCGATGTGAAACCGAATGCGGCGTGATGCAAAGTGATCCCGCACGCAATACCGATTACCAGCAGTAGCGGCAATCGGGAACCGAAGCCGGCAAGGGGCGCTGCGAGCGCGAGGGCGAGCGCCACCGCGCCGGCCACGACCGCGCGCTGGATCGGAATGCCCGGGGAGTCCTCCGTCGCGGTCCCCACGGGGGAGGCCGCTGGCGTCGAGAGCGTGCTCATGCAGCGATGGTATACGTCGGCAGGCACCGGCGGGAGTGAATCAACCCGCAGGCGGCCGGATGCGATCGACGCGGCTACTTCTTTTTCGCTGCACAGGGGTTTTTGGCCGCGCAGGGGTTTTTCGCGGCACAGGGGTTCTTGGCTGCGCAGGGGTTCTTGGCTGCGCAGGGGCTCTTGGCCGCGAAGGGATTCTTCGCTGCACAGGGATTCTGCTTTCCGCCGACGGGCTTGAAACCCTTCTGCACGTCTGCGGTGTAGGCCGTCAGGGCCGCGAGTTCCTTGGAATTCCAGGCGAGCGGCTTGGCCGCCATCGGCACGACCATACAGAATTGCACCATCTCGTCGAGGTGCACCTGCTTCACCCCGCTCTGGTCCTTGGCCATCGCTACGGCGTGGGGATAGGGTTTGGCAAAGGTCGGCTCGAACGCGTTGTTACCCTGGTGGCAGGTGTTGCACGACAGACCGTTGGTGCTGAGCTTGGTGTCGTTCCAGAGCATCTTGCCTTGGGTAGCTAGCTCGGCATGGTTACCCGCATATGGCTTGTACCCCGCAGGCCGGGTGACGAGTTTCGGATTCAACTTGTCCCCCGCCGCACAAGGGCTCTTGGCGGCGCAGGGGTTCTTCTTGGCGGCGCAGGGGTTCGCCTTGGCGGCGCACGGGTTGGCTTTCGCAGCGCAGGGATTGGCCTTCGCAGCGCAGGGATTGGCTTTGGCCGCGCAGGGATTGGCCGATCCCTTGGCGCGAGGCTTTGCGGTGCAAGGGCTGCAAGGTGCGGCGGCCAGTACGGCGGCACCGCCCAGCGCGAACGAAAGTGCGCCCGCGGAGATTAGGGCCTTGGTCAGGCAAGTCAGTCTCGGTTGCATGGTTCCTCCTCGTTGGGGACCGGGTTCCCGGCCTCGTGGTACGGTGGATCAACCGTGTACGAGCATTTCGCTGGTGCGCTCGACGCCTCGCGCCGTGTTCGCGATGATCGCCACACTGCCGCCCTTGACTGGCTTTACGAGTGCGCGGAAGCCACGCGAGGATGCACTCGCCGGTGCGGAGAGGCTGCGATCGGGCAGCAACAGCAAGGTGACCTTGCCGGTGGGCGAGGTCACGACGACGTGGTGCGCGATCACACCCCCGAACGGACACGTGCCGATGTAGCGGATCGTGCCGAGTTGGTCGGGCAGATGCACGTCCAGGGCCCGCGCCACGCGCTGCAGATCCGCCTGGTCCGCAGGCTTCGCCGAAAGGATGGCGGAAGCCTCTTCGTCGACCACGAAGTCGATGCCGGCCCGCGCCAGCGGGTCATCGTGGGGATACCAGGCGCCTACCGCAAGGCCCACCGCCAGCACGACCGACGCAGCCATCGCATAGAGCGAACGGCGCAGGCGCGACGGCGTCGCGACGGCACCGAGTACCTGGTCAGCCAGGCCGGCGGGCACCGTAATCCGGGCGGCATCCAGCACCTCGTCGTCCAGTTCGAGCGCCCGCTCATGGAACTGTGCGCAAGCCGGGCACGCGGCCGCATGCTCCCGGGCCGCGGGGTCGAGACCCCTCGGATCGACCAACACGATGCGGCGAAAATCAAGACAATTCATGAGATCGACCGCTCCTTGTTGTCCGGTGTAGAACCTTCGATGAGATGCCGCATGGCCTGTCTTGCACGGGTGAGGCGGGTCATCACGGCGCCCTCCGTGGTCTCCAGCATGGCCGCGATCTCGCCACAGGTGAACCCGCCCAGCACCTGCAACAGCAACGGTTCACGAAGGCTTTCGGGAAGCACCCCCAGCGCTTCACGCACTTCGAGCGCGCTCTCGAGCGCGAAGTCGGCGGGCGCCGCGAGCGAATCCGGGTCGTCGTCGGCGATGGCAACCTGCTTGCGCTCGAAACTCCGCGCGTGCTCGTTGCGTACGATGGTAAACAACCATGCCTTGACCGCGCTGTCGTCACGCAACCCGCCCCATCCGCTCCAGGCCCGCAGACAGGCTTCCTGGACCAGATCCCGTGCTTGCTGGCGATCGCGGCACAGCCAGTAGGCATACGCATACAGATCGCCCGAGTAGGCGCGCACGGCCCGCTCGAATCGACCGCGCTTGGTAAAGGACGGTATCGCCATGAACGGTAGCGCCATGTGCTTCAGGCGGCGACCGCTTGCGCCGACGGCGGCGCAGCCACCGTACACATGCACCGCGTGGTGACGCGTTCGGATGCAAGGCGCCGGGTGAGTCCAGGGTCCTCCGTCCGATACGCCACGTCGCCTCGCCAATGCCGCTCCATGCAAGGCCGCAACTTTGCACGGGCGCGATAGAGGATCACCGAGCAATTGGACGCACTGATCGCCAAATCCTTACACACCGCCTCGATCGACTCGCCCATCACTTCGCGCAGCACGAACACCTCCCGCAAGCGAACCGGGATCGTGTCGAGGCACTGCGCAAATATCGCCCAGAACTGCTTCCGGTCCATGGTCGCCTCGGGACTCCCCCATCCGCGATCCTCATCGCGCGCGGCAATCGCCTTGCGGACATCGAACAGTGCGCCGGGCAGGAAATCCGGGACTCCATCGCTCTCGTCGAAGCCGACCAGGATGTCGCGGCGCTGCGCACTCAGGACGTCGCAGATCTTGTGCCGCAGGATCGACACCAGCCAGGTTCGTGGCGATGAACGCCCGGCAAATGTTCCGCTGCCTGCCATGGCCGCAACGAGAGTGTCTTGAACGGCGTCATCGGCAAGCGTGGTGTCCCGCAGCTTGAACATCGCATAGGCCATCAGGTAGCGACGTTCCGCCGCCAGAGCTTCGTTGTCCAGTGCCGCTGTCGTGCGCATGCCAGCCCTCCATGAGCGTCCTCTCCCGGCGCGCGCCAGATGGAGTCCACCGGGGGACCCACACCGGGGCGCCCACGCGGGGCTCCGTAGACTGCGAAGGAGAGATGGCGATACGGAGAAGACCGGGGCTGGGCTGCGAACCTTACATTCACGGTCCGATACCAGGTGCAGCGGCTGTAAGCAACGTCGGCGTCCCTCGTCTAAGCTAAGCTACGGCCCGTGTGGGAGCCTCGCGGGCAAGCTGCGCGCAGGCTACCCACCCCGACGCCATTCATAGCGCCCGGAACGGGCAAGGAGATGCGATGCACAGCAGAACTCTGATCATGACCTTGAGCTTCGTAGGCGCATTCCTGCTCGGTGGCAGTTTGGTCGCCTCGGCGGCCGACACCGCGACCAGGGTGGCCGCCCCGGTCAAGAACCGCTTGGTCATCCAGGTCAGCGATAACGATCCGAAGAAGTGGAATCTCGCCCTCAACAATGCCCGCAACGTGCAAGTGGATTTGGGCGAGGAGAATGTGGAGATCGAGATCGTGGCCTACGGACCCGGCATCGGCATGCTGACCAAGGACTCGGAAGTGGGCGCGCGGGTCGACGACGCGCGTGCCAAGGGCATTACCGTGGTCGCCTGCGAGAACACCATGCACGCCCAGAAGCTGACCTACGCGGACATGCTGCCCAAGGTCGGATACGTGCCGGCAGGGGTCACCGAGATCATGAAAAAGCAGCAGCAAGGCTGGGCCTACGTGCGGCCCTGAGCGCATCACCTCGCAGCGAAGGGAGCGACGGTCCGCGCTCGAGAAACATCATCCGTTTCGACGGCACGCGACCTCTACTCCCAAGGCCGAGCCGCGCCGCCGGGCGCACGCCAACCAGACAAGGGCGCGGCGCGCCACGTCCCCGCAGCCCGGGTCGCGGCGGCGGCCCAAGGCTACTTGCTGGTCACCGCACCGCGCACGATGCTCGCGAAGATCGGATCGAGTTCCTGCGCCATGGCGTCCAGCTGTGCGTTGCCGTACGGGGCGAACAGCGCGGACGGCGTGCGATACGTCACACTGGCCTTGCCATCGGCTTCCTCGGTGACATAGAGCCGGATCGGCGCCTCGATGCCGGCGGGCACGCTCGCGGCGAGCATCCGCACTGCATAATCGTTGCGAAATACCATCAACACCGTGTTGCCGGGAATCTTCACCCCGCGGGCGGCTGCGCCGGCGCTGGCGCTCGCCTTCGCCACCAACCCCATCTTGTTCGCTTCGACGGACTGCTCGAGACGCGTCACCGTATCGCCGAAGCCATGCGCCGACGTCACGGTCATCGTTCCCGGCAGGGAAGTGGCCGCGCCTGCGGCCGACACGATCCCGAGCGCCAGGACCGCGGCGAGGCCCAGACTTGCGGCGAGGGAGCGGGACATAAGGTGATCCAGCATGTTCGAATCCTTGTACAGATGATGGTGATGCTGCGGGCACAGCGTGTCCTGTCGGCCGGCCAACGTTAGCCTTCAATCATCAGCCGGTAACCACCAGCTTGTAATCCGGCGTGGTATTGAGTGGACAGGAGTACAGGTACTCGCCGGCCTTGAGGGTGATCGCATAGTCCTGGGTTTTGCCTTCGGTGAGCCCGCCGCCGGACACGCTCGGCAGCCGCAGGCGACTGGCCACACCCGCGCCGCGCAACCAGAAGCCGAGCTCGTACGGCACGTTCTCGTTCTTCACCCGGAACACATAATCGCCGGCCTTGAGCTTCAGGACCTTCGCAGCGGCGACCCGCTCGGCGCCTGACTGGGCATTGATGGCTTCGCAGTCCTTGATGCTCTGGCTCTGGTAGGCCCGGTTGGTTCCACCTTCGCTTTCCAGGAACTGGCAGGGGACCTGGGTCAGCTTGACCACGATGGGCTTGGCCGCCACCGCCCCGGGCGTCGTAATCACGGTGGCGAGGCACGCCGCGGCAATGGCTGCGAAATAGCTGGATGCATTCATGTCCGTCCTCCGTTTAAAGGCGCTTGGCGACGCGCGGATGGCTCGAGCGCCGTGCGAATCGCCGCCAGCTGGCGGTCGATGTCGATGGGCAGCTCGCTCATCACCTCGAGACTGCGGTCCTCGAAAAGCTCGGTCCCGGGGTGACGCTGCCGCCACTCGACCAGTGTTCGGTCCCGCTCCCGCAGGAGCCATTCGATCTGCGGCCGGAAAAGCCGCAGCATGGCAGTGAGCCAGCGGTTGACCGGCCACGACGGATAGGCATGATCGATTCGGAAACGCGGCACCATCCGAATGACCTCCGCCGCCGGATACCAGGTCTCCGCCGTGACCCAGCGATTCACCGTGAACAGGCTCTGCGGCCGCCCATGGGCATCCATGCCGAGGGCGACGAGGTGGGCGATGGCGTCGTCACCGCGCGGCCAAACTTCACCGCCTTCATGGGCCACCGGCGAGACGTCGGGGGGCATCCCCGACGCGCGCAAGAAGGTGTGGAAATGCCCATGCTCCCCACCCCGATGGGCGTGGTAGTAGTACTGCGAGTGACCCTCGTGATCGAAGACGTCGTCAGGCGGGTAGTGCTGCAACTCATAGAACGTGCCGTGGCCACGCAGCACTTCGCTCACCAGATCGATGCCGCCCTTGGTCAGGACGCGCATGCATTCCACAGCCTCCGCGCCCGCTGCCTGCATCGCTTCGAGTTCCGCGCGCGGCAGGCGGGTCGGATCGAACCGCGGCGACGCCGGTGACTGCGGCGTCGCATCCCCAAGGTTCCCAGCGGCGCCCGCCGAGGACTGAGTGGCGACCGCTTCCATATCCGGACTGCCTCGGGCGGCCGTGACTACTTCTTGGCGGCGCAGGGGTTCGCCTTCGCGGCGCATGGATTGGCTTTCGCAGCGCACGGGTTGGCCTTGGCCGCGCATGGATTGGCCTTCGCCGCGCACGGGTTGACCTTAGCCGCGGCGGTCTTGGCTTTGGCCGCGCAAGGATTGGGCTTCGCGGCGCACGGATTAGCCTTCTTCGCGCCGTCGGCTTTCGCCGCCTTGGCAGCACACGGGTTCGCCTTCTTGGCGGCGCACGGGTTCGCGCTCTTGGCCGCGCATGGATTGGCAGCCGCGCAGGGGTTCTTGACCTTTTCCATGGCGCTCTTCTTGGGCGCACACGGGGCACATGCTGCAAACGCGCCTGGACCGGAAAGGCCGAGAGCCAACGCACCGGCGAGTGCGGAGTTCAGGGTTCGGGCGCGGAACTTCATTGGGTGCCTCCTGTGAGGGTAGGAATGCTGGTGGTGACTCGACACTCGGACCCGTAACGGGCCGGTCCGCGCTACCGCTCACCTTGCCTTTGGTCGGAGCAGCCGCATGCTATCTTACAGAGACGCGCGCAACGGATCGAAAGCCCGATCGCGGGCTTGCCGGACCCGTACGACGCACGCGTCCGTTCGCAATGTCCGGGGACCCGTCTCACGACCTCCATGGCGCTCGTCGGCACCCTGCGATCCGCGGCTCGTCCAGTCGATGCCGACTGTCCCGTCTACGCCCACTGATGGATCGGCGGACATTCGGCCTTGGCGTCGCGGGTGGGCTCTTGGGCACGACGCGCGCGGCGCGGGCGCAACCGTCCCGGAAGCAGCGCATCGGCACCTTGACCGGGGCCTGGGGGCCGGATCATCCTTCGGTCGAAGGCTTGCGCGCGGGCCTCACTACACTCGGTCTTCGCGAAGGTCGCAACGTCGACTTTGAGCATCGCTACACCGAAGGCAACGTCGACGCAATGCCGGGAGCCGCCGCGGAGCTCGTAGCGAGCCGGGTCGATGTCATTTTCGCGGCGGCCGAGAACGCGGCTCTCGCGACAGCCAAGGTCACCAAGAGCATCCCGATCGTTTTCGCCAACGTCGGCGATCCAGTGGCGGCCGGCATCGTGCGCGAGTTGGCGCACCCCGGGGGCAACATCACCGGGGTGTCCAACCTCACGACCGAGCTCGTCCCCAAGCGCCTCGAGATTTTGAAAGCCCTCGCGCCCCGGCTCCGTCGCGTCTGGGCGGTCTACGATCCGACGGCCGCAGAATCGCGCACCGAAGTGCAGAAAGCCAGGGAAGCCGCCAAGGCGCTTGGGTTAGAGCTCGAGGTGCGGCTGGTGAGCACCGCCGACGAGGCCCGGAAGGTGATCGCCGCCATGCCAGTCACCGACGGCGCCCTGACCTTCGAGCGCGCGACGTCGGCCAACATCGGCGGCCTGCTGATCGAGTGGCACAAGCTCACGGTGTATAGCTCGGCCTTCTGGCTGGACTACGGGGGACTGGTCGCCTACGGCGCCGACTACCACGATGTCGGCGCGCAGGCCGCGCGGCTGGTGGCCAAGATCCTCGCGGGTACGCGACCCCGCGACATTCCGGTCGAAGGTCCGGACAAGATCCAGCTGGTCATCAACATGAAGACAGCGCAGGCGCTCGGAATCACCGTGCCTGCCTCGCTTCTGCTGCGCGCGGATCGCCTGATCCAGTAGCGCCGGCCAACTGGACCGGTAAACGCCCCGCTCGATCCCGCCGCTTCACAGGTTGTCGCGCCGGTTACAAGCTTGGAAGCAACGGTTATTTCCGGCGCCGCGCCGCTCCCGCTATCCTGCTGCTTCGACGCATTGCGTCTGGTTTGCTGGAGTTGGCGATGAGCAAGATCTACGTGATTCACGAGAACGACGCCTGGGTGGAGCCGTTGCGCGCCGCTCTTGCCGAGGAGCGACTGTCCTTCGCGGAATGGTTCCTGAGCGAAGGAATGCTCGATTTCGCCGAGCCGCCTCCTCAAGGGGTGTTCTACAACCGCATGAGCGCGTCGTCCCACACCCGCGACCATCGCTATGCGGCCGAGCTAACGGGCGGCACCCTCGCCTGGCTGGAAGCCCACGGCCGACGGGTGATCAACAACAGCCGGGCGCTGCAACTCGAGATCAGCAAGATGGCGCAGTACGCCGCCTTGCAGCGCCACGGCATCCGCACGCCGCGCACCATCGCCGCCGTGGGCCGCGCGCACGTCGTCGCCGCAGCACGGCGCATGACGGGCCCGTTCATCACCAAGCACAATCGTGCTGGCAAAGGCTTGGGCGTTCATCTATTTCAGACCGTGGCAGCGCTGGAAGCTTACGTGGCATCGCCGGAGTTCGAGGCTCCCATCGACGGTATCACCCTGATTCAGGAATACATCCAGGCGCCCGAGCCATTCATCACTCGGGTTGAATTCGTCGGGGGCAAGTTTCTTTATGCCGTGCGCGTCGACACTTCGCAAGGGTTCGAGCTCTGCCCCGCAGATGCGTGCCAGATCGGCGATGCTTCTTGTCCGGTGGGCGACACGCCGGGTCCTCGTTTCGACATCATCGAACGGTTCCAACACCCGCTCGTCGAACGCTATCGCCGCTTCATCGCGGCCAATGGCATCGGCATCGCCGGCATCGAATTCATCACCGACCGGAACGGCGACGCTTATACGTACGACGTTAACACCAATACCAATTACAACAGCGACGCTGAAGCCAAGGCCGGTTTTTTCGGCATGCGTGCCATCGCGGGCTACCTGGGGCAGGAGCTGCGAAGAATTGGCACCGATCAACTCATCGCCGCCTGAGCCGGGTGGATGGGCGAGCGGACGCGCGAGTCCATCGGGACGGCGTGACCGCGCGACACCATCAGGTAGTCGCGTGGCCGGATTCGTGTGACGCGCTGGCGCTGATCCGTCCTTCCCCCGGATGCTCGTTCAGAGGTAATCTCAGCTGGCGCGAACCCGCGACGCCCAAACCGCGCGAGTGCTGGTAGTCTGCCCGGCTCGGGCGACGGTCGAGGCCGCGCTTCAGTACGGTCCCGGTCGAACCGGTAAGGATTTTGGATCGGCCCACGGCAAGATGCTCGGCGCGGCCGTCTCCGTGGACTACAGACTTCCATGCACAAGCAGGCCCCATGAACTTCGCCATGCGCAAGAACTCGCTGTTCGCAATCCTGCTGCGTTCACCCTGGTGGATGAGCCTCGTCGTAGCGGCAATCATCGGCATGGCGGCGCGACTCCTGCTGTCGGATGCGTACGTGATCTACGGGGCCGCCGGGGCCGTGCCCTTCCTGGTCATCGCCTGCATTTCGGGCTGGAGAGCGCTGCGTTCACCTAGCACCCGCCGGATTGCAGAGACCTTGGAAACGGTGCGCGGGATGACCTGGCCCGTATTTTCCGATCGGGTCGAAGCGGCTTTCCGCGCCCAGGGCTACGCGGTGAAGCGGCTAAAGGGTGGAGCCGCGGACTTCGAGCTCGAGCGCGACCGACGCACTACCCTCGTGGCATGCAAGCGCTGGAAAGTCGCGCGCACCGGCCTCGAACCCGTGCGCGATCTCCACGCCACCCGCGAAGCGCGTGACGCCCACGAGTGCCTCTACGTTACTGCGGGTGAGGTAACGGAAAACGCCCTGGCCTTCGCAGCAGCGCACAGGATGCGCTTGCTGACCGGGGTGGAGCTGGCGCGCCTCGTCGGCAGGTGACATCGGTCGCGATCAACGCGCCCCGGACCGCTCGCGCAGCAACGTCGCTGGCAGACCTTCGCTCACCCGGTGAGGCTGCAATGAAGCGCGCCCCGGCCCGGCCCCCGCCAACGCGTCTACGAGGAGAGTCGCGCGATGCACCCGATGAGCTTGAACCATACCCACGCTAATGGGCTCGATTTCGCCTATCTGGAAGCTGGGGACGGACCGCTGGTCATCCTCCTCCACGGCTTTCCGGATACAGCGTCGACCTGGAGCCATCAACTGCCGGCACTCGCAGCTGCAGGCTATCGCGCGTTGGCTCCCTACCTGCGCGGATACGCCCCGACCGAAGTCCCGCAGGACGGCTATTACGACAAGGCCACACTCGTGACCGACATCGCCGCGCTGGTCCGCACGCTGGGCAAGGGGCAGCCGGTGCATCTGGTGGGACAGGACTGGGGCGCGATCATCGCCTACGGCGTGCTGGCCGCATTTCCGGAGCTCGTGCGGCGCGCGATCGTCATGGCGGTGCCGCATCCGGCGGTGGTGGCCGGCAGCATGCTCGACGCCAAGCACGTGCACCGCTCGTTCCACTGGTGGTTCTTCCAGATCCCGGACCTTCCGGAGCGGGCTATCGCGGCACACGACTTTGCATTCATCGATTATCTATGGAGCTTCTGGAGCGCACCGGGCTACACCGACGACGCCCATCTCGCCGAGATCAAGGCAACGCTGCGGACGCCGGGCGTGCTCGCGGCTACGCTGGGCTACTACCGCGCGATGCTCGATCCGCGCCGTGCCGACCCACAGTTGCAGACTACCCGCGCGGCAATGGAGCGACCCATCACCGTGCCCACATTGGCGCTCTGCGGGAGTGCCGACCTGCGTTCCGAATTGATGGCGGACCAGGCGCAATATTTCGACGGGGCGTACCGCTACGATGTCATTGACGGCGCCGGGCATTTCCTGCACCGCGAAAAGCCCGACGACGTCACGGCGCGCATGCTGGACTGGCTCGGCACTGGGTGACAAACGCTCCCCAGAGGGCAGGACGCGCTCGACGGCATCGTCGATACGCGGCGGAAGCCTCGACCGTTCGAAATGCGCCTTGACTTTCCTTTCGCACGGCTATGGCTGCGCCAATTGCGGGTGTCTTTCCAGCCGTCAATCCTGCGGAGGAGTCAACGGTCGGGGCCTGCCCAAGCTCGTCCCCTACCGGTCGATTGGCGCCTCGACGGACGCCGCGGCTACTCGTGAGCCCACGTGCAGAGCGGCAAGCTGCGTGCGCTCGCCGTGTCGGTCCACCCAACATTACCGCACCAACCGCTTCGAAATCATGTGTTCGACGCAGTCGTTCACGTGCTTGGTGAGCGTGTTCTGCGCGGTCTTCCAGTCGCGCTTCAGCGCACAGTCGAGCAAGCGTCGATGCTCGACCGCCGCGATGTCGCCGCGATAGACCGCCGCGATCATCTGGTAGCGCAGATAGCGGTCGTAGATCGTGGCGTACGTCTCGAGCAGCACGCGCGAGCCGCACGCCGAGATCAGCGCATGGTGGAATTCCCGGTCGTAGCGCTTCCAGGTCTCCGCCATCGCGCGCTCACCCGCGCTCATCTTGCGCTCCATCGACGCAAGCTTGTGATGGGCCGCCACGACCTGCCCTTCCCAGTCCATGTTGCCCGCCTCGAAGGATTCGCGAATGGCGTGCGACTCGAGGAGGCAGCGCATGGCGGCGACTTCGCGCAGGTTGCTGGCCGAGATCGGGGTCACTTCGAAGCCGCGCGAGCCTTCGGCGACGATTAGTCCCTCGGAGGACAACCGGTTGAGTACCTCGCGCAGCGTGCTAACGCCGGTGGCGTAGGCGGTGCGCATGCGATCGAGCGTAAGCCGTTCGCCGGGGGGTAGCCGGCCGAAGATGATATCCGCGCGGATGCGCCGATAGGTCTTGGCACCAATCGTTGTCGTGTCTAGCGGCTCTGCGAGCATGGCTTCCCGGGACCGCACGATGAGGGCGGCCACCCTTGATGATACTCGGCGGCGCGGCACGATAATCCGATCATATTGCAATCATCGGATAAAGTAGCTATCGTCTGGTCCTCAAAGAGGCGCCGGCGTCGTGCCAGTGCGCCGTACGGATCAACCCGGAGGTTCGACCATGTCGACGGTTTCCCGCCGTACCGTTCTTCGCGCAGCAGGCTCCGCCCTTGCGCTCGCCGCCGCCCCGCGGCTCATGGCGCAAGAGAAGCCGAAGATGCGATTCAGCAGCGCTTTCACGGAGCAGGACCTGCGCGCGGAGGGCTACAAGGCGTTCGCTGCGGCGATGAAAAACGACATCGACTTCCAGCCGTATTGGGCCAACACGCTCTTCAAGCAGGGTACCGAGCTCGTCGCCTTGCAGCGCGGCAACCTGGAGATCGCCAACCTCGCGCCGCAAGACATCTCCAAGCAGGTGCCGGCGTGGTCGCTCATGACGTCCGCGTACCTGTTCCGCGACGCCGATCATCTCAAGAAGACGTTCAAGAGCGAAGTCGGCCGCGAGTTCATCAAGATAGCGCGCGACCAACTGGAGATCGAACTGATCACCCCGGTGTATTTTGGCGCCCGCCACGTCAACCTGAAGCCGGACAAGCAGGTCCGCACCCCGGCCGATCTCGCTGGCATCAAGCTGCGCATGCCGCCGGGCGAGTTCTGGCAATTCCTGGGCGAGGCCATCGGCGTCAATCCGACCCCCGTGGCGTTCGCCGAGGTGTACACGGCGCTGCAGACCGGCGCGATCGATGGGCAGGACAACCCGCTCGTGCTCAGCAAGCTCATGAAATTCGACGAGGTCACGACCCAGTTCGTCCTCACCTCGCACGTCATCGGCTATGACATGATGGCCGTATCGTCGAAGGCATGGAATGCCCTGAAGCCCGACCAGCAGGCGCGCTTTAGAACCTCTGCGGAAAAGGCGATCGACGACTACACCGCCAAGCTGGAGGCCCAGGAAAAGGACGTGGTGGCCTCCCTCAAGGGCGAAGGCAAGAAGGTGTACACGCCCGACGTCGCGGCCTTCCGGACCTTTGCGCAGAAGCGCTACGTCGATAAGTACGGCAAGGACTGGCCCAAGGGCGCACTGGAGCGCATCAACGCACTGTAGCCGGGCCGGTTGGTGATGGCCGGAAGCCCCTCGCCGCCCGGCGAGCCGCACCTCGTCGGCTGGCTGCGGCGTCGCGCCGAGAACGTCGCGGTCGCGCTGATCGCGACGATGTTCGTCTCGTTCCTCTTGCAGATCGTCTTCCGGTACGTGCTCAACCAGCCCCTGGGGTGGACCGAGGAAGTCACCGTGCTCTGCTGGACGTGGGTGGTGCTGTGGGGCGCGTCGTTCATCGTGGCGGACCGCGACGAGGTCCGCTTCGACATCCTCTTCAACGTGGTTTCGCCCACGGTGCGGCGGGCGTTCACGGTAATCGCCGGTCTGGCACTGATCGTCCTCATCGTGCTATCGCTGCCGGCGACATGGCGGTACGTCGTGTTCATGAAGCGCGAGCACTCCGCATACCTGCACATGCGCTTCGACTTTCTGTACGCGATCTACCTCGTCTTCGCGGTCGCGGTCATCGCTCGCCAGGCCCGCCTCGTGTGGCTGGCTGCACGCGGTGTGCCAGCCGGCGAGGCCACGGCGTCCGACGAAGGCCCGTCATGATGGGCCTGTCGCCCTTTGCGTTGTGCATCGTCGTGCTGGTAACGCTGGCGGCCATCGGACTCCCCATCGGCTTGGCGATGATCGGTGCATCGATCCTCTACCTCATGGTGGCGCACCTCGATCCCGGCACGGCGGCGGAGCAGATACTCAACGGGCTCTACAACAGCTACGTCCTGCTGGCCGTGCCGCTATTCATCCTCGCCGCGGACCTGATGAACACCGGCAGCCTCACCGACCGGCTCCTCAGGTTCTGCCTGGTGCTAGTCGGTCGCTTCCGCGGCGGGCTCGGGCACGTCAATGTCGTATCAAACGTGATCTTCGCGGGCATGTCAGGCTCGGCGATTGCCGATGCGGTCGGCATCGGCAGGATCATCATCGGCATGATGACGCGCGACGGCAAGTATCCCGTCTCGTATGCCGCGGCGATCACGGCATCGGCCGCCATCATCGGGCCGATCATCCCGCCTTCGATCCCGATGGTCATCTACGCCCTGGTCTCGGACGCATCGATCGGCTTCCTGTTCCTTGCAGGCGTCGTCCCCGGCCTGATGCTTGGCATCGCCTTCATGGCCATGAACGGCTTTATCGCACGCCGGCGTAATTACCCGGTCGAGCCGCCGGTGCCATGGCGCGACATACCTCGTGCCGCCGCCAGTGCATTCCCGGCGCTGATGCTCCCGGTGATCCTGCTGGTCGGCATCTACGGCGGCGTCATGACCCCGACCGAGGGTGCCGCTGCGGCGGCCGCCTACGCATTGCTGGCGGCAACCCTCATCTACCGGGCCATGACCCTGCGGCAGCTCTACGACGTGCTGCTGTCGAGCGCGCGCGCGACGACGTCGGTTGGGATGCTCATCGCCGGCGCGCTGGTGTTCAACTACGTCGTGACCATCGAGAACGTGCCGGCGTCGGTCGCTGCGTTCGTGGGGAGCTTCCATCTCACCCAGATCGGCTTCCTGCTCATGGTCAACGCGATCCTCATCGCGCTGGGATGCCTGCTGGAAGGCACCACCATCCTCCTGATCATCGTTCCCATTTTCATTCCGACCGCGAAGGCGCTCGGTATCGACGTGGTGCATTTCGGCGTGGTGGTGGTGGTGAACATCATGATCGGACTGCTCACTCCGCCGTTCGGGTTGCTGCTCTTCATCGTGGCCAACATGACCAAGCAGCCGCTGGTCGCCATCGTGCGCGAGTCCGCTCCGTTCATCGCCGCGGCCATGGTGGTCCTGGCGCTGATCACGTTCGTCCCCGACATTGTGCTTTGGCTCCCGCGCATCATGGGCTACAAGGGATGACACCAAGGATCCTGAATGACCAAGCCGATCTACATACTCAATGGCCCGAATCTCAACCGGCTGGGCACCCGTGAACCCGGCATCTACGGCAGCACGACGCTCGCCCAGGTCGAATCGCTATGCCGCGATGCGGCCGGGAAGCGTCCCATCGAATTCCGCCAGACGAATCTGGAAGGCGAGCTGATCGACAGCGTCCACGAGGCCATCGACCGCGGCGCCGCGATCGTCATCAATCCCGCCGGCTATTCGTTCACCTCGATCGCGATCCTCGACGCCCTGAAGATGTTTCCCGGCCCTATCATCGAAGTCCACATCAGCAACATCCATCGCCGCGAGGAGCTCTATCATCGCTCGCTGGTGTCCAGGGTCGCCACCGCGGTGATCGCCGGACTCGGTGCCAAGGGCTACGTCGTGGCCGTGCAGACAGTCGAGGAGCTGCTGGCCGCCGACGGGCCCGGGTGAGCGGCGCGTATTTACCGGTAGTTGGGGTCAGACTCAGTAATTGGGGTCAGACTCGATTTCTGGCGGCGACGGGAGGGTCAGACTCATTAATTGGGGTCAGACTCGACTTCTGGCGGCGACGGGAGGAAGCTGCGGGACGTAGCCTGCCGAGTCATTGGCGAAGGCGAACGTGCGCTTGATCAACCTGTATCCCGGCGTTCGTGGGCCGCTGCGATGCTTTGGGCCGGCATCGATCGACCACTCGATCCTGCGCGAAAACACCGAAGGTCTGCCCGTGGCAGAGGAACCCTACTGCGTGACGAGATAGCAATGGAGACGCGGTGACCGGCAAGGCGTGGAGCGCACTCGCGGATGGCATTCGAGTCGGCGCGCAAAGCGTAGCGGTGCGCGCCTCGACGGCAAGCGCCGCGTCCCGTTTGCGACAAGACCAACGTTCGGCGCAGTTGCGCGTTTCTTCCGCAAGGTTTTCACCAAGGTCGCGCGATAGGCACCAGGGGCGGACCGAGGTCGGAGCGATAGGCAGCGGCGCAGATTCACTCCGGCGGAGAGGATTCTGAGGGTGATGCGCTGGTGCTCCGCGTCCTCGCGCGGAGAAATCGCCATATCAAGCTCGCCACGTTTTCAATCCTTCGCCGCCAACCTATCTTCACCGCCCTCGACATATCCATCCGGAGTAAAGGGGTCAGTGCGCGGCAAGCGATCCTCGGAGCGCGGCGAGAAACTTCGGATCGGGCGCGCCGCCCAATTCCTCCGTGCGCGCGACGACGCGGCCATCCGCATCAAGAAGTACCAGCACGCTCGTATGGTTGAAATCGCCACCAGCGAGAACGCGATAGCGGACGCCAAGGAGTCCGGCAATTTTGCGCACGTCGCGCGGGGCGGGTCGCGCGATCGTCCAATTCACCTCGTCGATGCTTCGCGCCTTCTGCATCCGTGCGAGGACCTGGGGACTATCGCGCTTGGGGTCGAGACTGATCAGCGTCACGCCAAGCCGGGCGCGCTCATCGGCCGTAAGGCTCTGCCGGACGACCTTGGCAGCTTCGACAAGCATCGGGCAGGAGAACGTGCAGGAGGTGTAGAACATCGACACGAGCTGGGGCTGCCCGCGCTTCTCGCCCCACGCGAAATGACGGGACTGCGCGTCGGTGAGCTCGATGCTCGCCTGGTATACCGAATCGGCCGGCAGGGGCGGCTCTGGCGAAGCATTGGCCGGAGGCATCGCCGACATCGCCACCGCGAAGACGCACATGCTCAGTACTTTCATGGCAACTCCCGCACGCAACGAAAACCCAAACTTTTGGTCGAGTCGCTGCCATCGAGTGACGACAGCAAAGCGACGCGCATCATTACCGCGTACTGCTCGCGATCGGAAACCGAAAGCGCACCGGCGCCGCAGAAGCGTGCCCGATCGGGATCGCCCTGGGATCGATTGTCGGCGCTCACCAGGAGCGCCGAGTAATCCTCGGTCCACTCCCACACCACGCCGTGCAGGCTGCGCAAGCCGTACACGTTAGGCGCACCGGCGCCCGCCGCCGGCAGCGCATGCGACGCGGGCTGCGCATACCACTGGAGAATGCGCGCGCGCCACGCGGGGTCGCGCCGCGCATCACGACGGGTGGCGTCTGCCGCGGCCGCGTACTCCCATTCGAGCCATTGCGGCAGGCGCGCGCCCTGCGCTTCGCAATATGCGGTCGCGGCAAACCAACTCACCTGCGTCACCGGCTGCGAGCCCTGGGAACCGGCGGCGAGGCGAAGCGGTTCCTTCCAGTGCGCGAGGTACCCGGTGCCCGCGAACACCGCCGCCACACGTTCGCGCCGCCATTTCGGATGCCGAGTGACGAAGGCCAGGAACTCGGCGTTGGTGACGGGCCGCGCCATCATTTGAAAGGCCGGGATCCTTGCCGGCCCGCGCGCGTCCTCGTATTGCAGCGCCGTGACGAATTCACCGGGGGGGATACGCACGTAGCCTCCTCCATCGTCGGCGATCGCGGCGAACGGCAGCAGACAGGCCAGAAGTAGATGGACCCGCATGGCCCGCAGCCTACTTTGCAGCCACCGTGGACGCCGTGGGATCCTTGCGACGCTTCGCAACCTGTTCCTTGGTCACGTGGCCGCCTGCATTGTCCCAGCTGTTGAGCACGAATGTGGCGATATTGGCGATCGCATCGTCGGTGAGCTGACTCATCGGCGGCATAACCGAGTTGAAGGCCTGGCCGTTTACCGTCACTGGTCCGGACAGTCCGTGCAGCGCGGCGTCAACCATGCGGATCGGGTCCTTCGCGAAGTAGTCGGATTTGGCAAGCGGCGGGAATACGCCGGGCAGTCCCTGACCGTTTGCCTGGTGACACGTCGAGCAGGTTCCGGCGAACAGCGCCTGGCCGGCCTTGACCTGCTCGTCCACAGTGAGTTCCCCCTTGCTCGCCGCACTGGCCGCCACCGCCACGGCCGCGAGATTCGAGCCTGCGCGATCGCCGAGGTACGTCTCGTCGACCTCCTTGCCCGAATAGATGGCTTTCACTTCCGGTCCCTCGGCCTTGAGAATGGCGAGCGCACCCTTGTTGAACGCGCGGAAGATGCTGTGGTCGACGAGCACGTAGCTGCCGGGCACTTCGACGTGGAACTCCATCATTGCGGCGCCTCCGGCGGGAATGAGCGTCGTCTGCACATTCTCCTGAAAGTGGCTGCCGCCCTCGAACCACACCTTGTCGAAGATCTCGCCGATGAGATGGAAGCTCGACACGAGGTTCGGACCTCCATTACCGACGTAAAGACGCACGCTCTCGCCCGTCTTGGCCTGCAGCGCCTTGTCGCCGGTTAGCGCACCCTCGCTGCCGTTGAAGAGTACGTACGTCGGCTTCTCGTCGATCGCGTGTTCCATATTGAATCCCTGCAATCCCTTTTCGCGGTACTTGCCGGTCGTGTAGAAATCGCCCTGCATCACGTAGTACTCGCGGTCGACCTTGGGCAGACCTTGCGGCGGCTCGACCAGAATCAAGCCATACATGCCGTTGGCGATGTGCATGCCCACCGGCGCGGTCGCGCAGTGATAGACGAAGATGCCCGCATTCAACGCCTTGAAAGTGAAGCGGGACGCGTGGCCCGGCGCCGTGAAGCTCGACGCAGCGCCGCCGCCGGGGCCCGTGACGCCGTGGAGGTCGATGTTGTGCGGCATCTTCGAGTCGGGCGAGTTCTTGAGGTGAAACTCCACCGTGTCACCCTGACGGACGCGAATGAAGCTGCCGGGCACAGTCCCGCCGAACGTCCAAAACATGTAGCTGACGCCTTCCGAGATCGGCATTTCCTTCTCGATCACTTCCAGCTCGACGATGACCTTGGCGGGCGCGGTCCTGCCGGTGGCAGGCGGAACCATCGGCGGGCTCGTCAGCAAGGCCTTGATCGGCTCGCCTTGCGGTGGACCGAGGTCGCCTCGCTTCGAGCCGCCGGTGGTCGCCGGCGCCGCGGCCGCCTTGGCGTGGTCGACCGCGCTAGGATCCACGCGATCGCATGCGACCATGGTGGCGGTCGCGATGAAAGCAAGACTGAGGGTGGGTATGTGGCGGTTCACGTCTTACCTCTCGAAGGGTAGTCGGCGATAACAACAGGCCGCACGACGGCAACGGCAAGCTCGGCGCGTGCTTGCAGTGTCGACCGTGTGCAACGATGTCCATTGACGGGGCGCCCGGTCAGTTCGCCCGCAGATCCCGGCTGCGCAGGCGCAGGGCATTCGTAATCACCGACGCCGAGCTGAGGCTCATCGCCAGCGCGGCGATCATCGGTGACAGCAGCCAGCCGGTGAACGCGTACAGCACACCGGCGGCCAGCGGCACGCCAAGTGCGTTGTAGACGAAGGCGAACGCCAGGTTCTGCTTCATGTTGGCCACCGTCGCCACCGACAGCGCCCGCGCGGTCGCGATGCCGCGCAGGTCGCCCTTTATCAGGGTGAGCTGGGCACTGTTCATCGCCACATCGGTGCCGGTACCCATGGCGATGCCGACATCGGCCCGAGCCAGTGCCGGTGCGTCATTGATGCCGTCACCGGCCATGGCGACGACGTGGCCCTCGGTCTGTAGCTTCTCGACGAGCTTCAGCTTGTCGGCCGGCTTGACTTCGCCGTGCACTTCGTCGATGCCCAGGCGCTTGCCAACCGCGGTGGCCGTCGTCAAGCCGTCGCCGGTGGCCATCACCACGCGCAGCCCGGCATCGCGTAGCGTCTTCAGTGCATCGGGCGTCGTGGCTTTGATGGGGTCGGACACCGCAAGCAGTCCCGCCAGCTTGCCGTTGACCGCGAGGTGCATCACGCTGGCGCCCTGGCTCCGCAGTTCCTCGGCCTCGGCCTTCAAGTTCTCGACGGCCACACCAAGCTGGTCCATCAACGCCGTGTTGCCCAATGCCAGCGACTTGCCGTCAACGGTGCCGCGCACGCCGATGCCCGATTCGGAATCGAACGCGTCCGGCTTCGACAGCTTCAAGTCCTGACCCTTCGCCGCTGCGACGATGGCCGCCGCCAGCGGGTGCTCGCTGCCCTGATCCAGGCTGGCCGCCAGGCGCAGCACCTCCTGCTCGTCGAAATCCTTGGTCGGAACAGCCCGCTCGAAGGTCGGGCGACCTTCGGTCAGCGTACCGGTTTTATCGACGATCAGGGTGTCGACCTTGCGCAGGTTCTCGATCGCCGCGGCGTCGCGGAACAGCACGCCGTTCGTCGCCCCCTTGCCGGTGGCCACCATGATCGACATCGGCGTAGCCAGACCCAACGCGCAGGGGCAGGCGATGATCAGCACCGACACGGCGTTGATCAGGCCGAAGACCCAGCTCGGTTGCGGTCCGAACAAGCCCCAGGCGAAGAAAGTCAGCAGCGCGACCGACACCACGGTGACGACGAAGTAGCCGGCAACCACGTCGGCCATGCGCTGCATCGGCGCGCGCGTGCGCTGGGCCTGCGCCACCATCTGCACGATCTGCGACAGCACCGTGGCAGAGCCGACATGCTCCGAGCGCATTACCAGCGCGCCGCTGGTGTTCATGGTAGCGCCGATCAGCTTGTCGCCGGGTCGCTTGGTCACCGGCAGCGGCTCGCCGGTCAGCATCGATTCGTCGAGCGCGCTGCTGCCCTCGACCACAACACCGTCGACCGGCACCTTTTCGCCGGGGCGCACTCGCAGCTGGTCGCCTTCGTGAACATGCGACAGAGGCACGTCCTCCTCGCTGCCGTCGGTATTGATGCGACGCGCGGTCTTGGGCGCCAGGCCGAGCAGCGACTTGATCGCGGCCGAGGTCTGCGAGCGCGCCCTCAATTCCAGGATCTGGCCGAAAAGCGTCAGCGAGATGATCGCGGCGGCGGCCTCGAAGTACACGGCCACGCGGCCGTCGATGACGAAAGTCGAGGGGAAGACCTGCGGCGCCACGGTGGCGACGACGCTGTAGACGAAGGCCACACCGGTGCCCAGGCCGATCAGCGTCCACATGTTCGGACTGCGGTTAATGACCGACTGCGCGGCGCGCTTGTAGAAAGGCCAGCCGGCCCACAGCGCGACGGGCAGCGTCAGCACGAGTTCGGCCCAGTTCTGGCCCACGCTGCCGAACAGATCTTGGAACATCGAAAGGCCGTGACCGGCCATGGCCAAGGCCACGACCACCACGGTGAAGGGCAAGGTCCACCAGAAGCGGCGGCTGAAGTCGGCGAGTTCGGGGTTTTCGCCCTCTTCCAGCGTCGGCATCTCCGGTTCGAGCATCATGCCGCACTTGGGACAGTTGCCGGGGTGATCCTGGCGGATCTCCGGGTGCATCGGGCAGGTGTAGATGGTGCCGGCCTTCGCGGCCTCGGGTGGCGACGGAGTCGCCGGTTCCAGCGCGCTCGTGTACTTTTCGGGCGAGGCCTCGAACTTCGATTTGCACTTGGCGCTGCAGAAGTAGTACGGACTGCCGCCATGCTCCAGGTGGTGTTGCGATGCCGTCGTCACGCCCATGCCGCACACCGGGTCCTTCACGGCGCTTGTCGTGCCCGGCCCGGCGTCACCTCCATCGTGTCCGTGGTGGGCATGACCTTTGTGGCGCTGCTCCGCAGGCATGTCCATCGTATCGCTCCTAATCTGGTTCGGCGGACCGTCATGAGCAGGGTCGGTGCAGACCCCGCTTGCCTTGCCAATGCGGGCACTGCGGCTAGCCGTGGGTCTGCGGCCCTTCACACTGCCTCGGTGACGCGCGTGATGGCGATGGGGAAGTCTCTGCCTGTCAGTTCGCAGCTGAATCCATAGGCGGGGCCATTGTCGGGTTCAGGGTTTCGGTGTGTCTCACTCATGCGGTGCCTCATTCCTTCGCCGGTTCCGGCGGCAGCCGGTCGACCGTGCATGGACTGCATGCATGGTCTGGATCATCTCCATCCGTTTCCCATCCACGTCTTGGCGTTCGCCCATCTGTTCATGCAAGCTGCGCGTTGCCTTCGTCTGCTGATCCATATGCGTCGCTCATTCTGATGGAGTGATTATGCAGGCGTCTGTGCGTTGGCAGACATTGCGGCGCCGAAAGCGATGACGATGGCGTGGGCGAGTTTGCGGAGGTCGATCAGGGAGGAAGGAGTAGGGTCAAAGAAGAAATAGGGTCAGACCCCACTTCCGGCCAGTGGCGCGAGGCCGGCCAGACGTAGCCTACGGTGTGCGGTTTCGTACGAAGTTCACCGGAGCCGGCGCGGAGCGCCTTCGGATGGTCACGCCCCCGACTTCCGGAGCGCGGCCGCCTGTCGCGCATAAGAAACGGCCGCACCATTGCCGCACCACCGTCGCCACCCTACTTTGTGTATGCTGGCGTGCCGTCAACTGGAGTCACCGCACGATGGAACGCCTTGATTTCGCCGCGCAACTCGCCAAAAAGGCAGGCGCGCTTGCACACACGACCTTTGGCACGGCGGCGAGCACGGCCAAGGGGCACCAGGACGTGGTCACCGCGATGGATCTCGAAGTCGAGCGGTTCATCCGCGCCGCGATCACCGAGCGGTTTCCCGACGACGCGGTGATCGGCGAAGAGGATGGCGGCGTAGGCGGGGACCGTGTCTGGATCGTCGACCCGATCGATGGCACCGCGAACTATGCGCGTGGCATTCCGCGCTATTGTGTCTCGATCGGTTACATGGAAAACGCCCTGCCGACCGTCGGCGTGTTGTTCAATCCCTGCACGCAGGAGCTCTACAGTGCCGCGCGGGGTGAAGGTGCCTGGCTCAATGGCAGGCGCATGGCCGTCAGCGGGTGCGCGCGGCTCGATGCCGCGCTCGTCGAGTGCGGCTGGTCGACGCGCCGTCCCACCGCGGACTATCTTGCGCTCCTCGATCGCGTGCTGGTGGCCGGAGGCTCGATCCGTCGCGCTGGCTCGGGGGCGCTCGGCCTGGCGGACGTCGCGGCCGGACGCATCGAGGGCTACTGCGAGCTCCACATCAACGCCTGGGATTGTGCCGCCGGCCTGCTGCTGGTCACCGAGGCCGGAGGGCACGTCAGCGACTTCTTCGCCGGCGACGGTCTGGCCGCCGGCAATCCCCTGCTTGCGACCAATGCCGCACTTTGCGCTACACTCGCCGAGGTTGTCGGGATACCCATTAAAAGATGATGAAGCCAGGAGGATCCATGCGGATTTCGAAGCTGCTACGTTGTCTGTTGCCTGCGGCATTGTTGGCGATGCCGCTCGTCGCCGCGGCACAAGGCGAACTAGTGGTGTACTGCACGGTGCAGGAGGAGTGGTGCCGGCCGATGGTGGCGGCATTCGAGAAGACCACCGGCATCAAGGTGCTGATGACGCGCAAGAGCTCCGGTGAGTTCTACGCCCAGATCAAGGCCGAGGCCGCCAACCCCCGAGGGGACGTCTGGTGGGGCGGGACGGGTGATCCGCACCTGCAGGCGGCGGAAGAAGGTCTGACCGAGCCGTACAAGTCGCCGCGTCTCGCCGATCTCCAGGACTGGGCCGTGCGCCAGGCGGAGCAATCGAAGTTCCGCACCGTCGGCATCTACGCCGGCGCTCTCGGGTACAGCTACAACACCGAGCAACTCAAGAAGAAGAACCTGCCTGAGCCGAAGTGCTGGTCCGACCTCGTCAAGCCGCAGTTCAAGGACGAGATCCAGGTCGCCAACCCTAATTCCTCGGGCACCTCCTACACCATGCTGGCGACGCTGGTGCAACTCATGGGCGAGGACAAGGCCTTCGACTACCTCAAGGCGCTGCACAAGAACATCAACCAGTACACCAAATCGGGCGCCGCGCCGGCCCGTGCGGCCGCCACCGGCGAGAGCTTGATCGGCATCACTTTCCAGCACGATGCCGTGGTGCAAGCCATCGGCGGGGCTCCCGTCAAGATCGTCTCACCCTGCGAAGGCACCGGCTACGAGATCGGCAGCATGAGCATCATCAAGGGCGCGAAAAACATGGAGAACGCCAAGAAGTGGTACGACTGGGCGCTCACTCCGGAAGCCCAGGGTGTCGGCGCGCAGGCGAAGGTCTCCTACCAGGTGCCGTCCAACAAGAAGGCACCGGTCCCTGCACAGGCACCCAACCTGTCGGAGATCAAGCTCATCGACTACGACTTCGCGAAGTACGGTTCGTCGGCCGAGCGCACCCGGTTGTTAAAGAAGTGGGACACGGAGGTTTCCTCCCTGCCGAAGTGACGGGCTGACGGGCTGACGCGCGGGCACTGCGTGGCCACGCCCGTCTCCGCCTCGGCCGCCGCGTCACTCCCCGTGCGCGTCGGCCGGGTCAGCCGTGCCTACGCGATGCCGCTCACTGCGGTTGTCGCGCTGCTCGCCCTGGTGGTCCTGCCCTGGAGTACCGCCAGTCCCCTCTCGGCATTGCGCCTCGCCCTGGCCGGTGCCCAGGCGCCGTGGCCCGATTACCCCGCCCTGTTGTCCCTGGCGCCGCTCGTAGGCGCGGCAGCCGCACTCGCGGTGCTCGCATGGCGCGGGCCGGCGAGCCTGACCGCCCTCCTCGCCGCCGCCGCCTTGCTCTGGGGATTTGGGCAGGGCTTCGCCATAGGGGTCCAGGGTCCCGCCTTCGGCATCGGTGCGAGCGTGGCGCTCGCGGCGCTCACGGTCTGCCTCGCGCAGGCTCTTGCCCGTCTCGGTCTGTTCGGCGGCAACAGGGCGATCGCGGTGATCGTCGTGATCACCGCCACCCTGCTGCTCCTGTTCATCATGTTTCCCGTCGGCAACGCCCTGATCGCGGCGGTGCAGGATTCCCGTGGACATTTTGCCCCGGGCCTCGCCGCGCAGCGGCTTTTCACCGACGACATCTGGGGGCTGGGCTGCCTGGGTGGGGGCACGCGCTGCGGGGTGGCGATCAATTCCGTGCTCCTTGCCTCGATCGTGGGGTTCGCCGCCACCGCCATCGGGCTGGTGCTCGCCCTCGTCGTGCAGCGCGGTGGCCAGCGCTACGCGGGCCTCCTGAAGGTGATGTCCATCCTGCCCTTCATCACTCCACCCTTTGTGATCGCGCTCGCGCTGGTGGTGCTGTTCGGCCGCACCGGCCTCATCACCGGCTGGCTCGACACCGTCTTCGGCATCCCGCGCTCGCGCTGGATCTACGGCCTGCCGGGGGTCTCGATCGCGCAGGTCCTCACCTTCGCTCCCATCGCCTTCATGATCCTCTTCGGCGCACTGTCCGCAATCAGCCCTGCCCTCGAGGAGGCGGCGCAGACCCTGCGGGCTACGCCCGGACGCGTGTTCCGTACGGTGACCTGGCCCCTGCTGCGACCGGGGCTGGCCGCGGCATTCCTGCTGAGCTTCGTAGAAAGCCTCGCCGACTTCGGCAATCCGATCGTGCTCGCGGGCAACTTCGAAGTGCTGTCGATCAAGATCTTCTTCGCGATCGCCGGCGCCCAGCACGATCCGGGTCGGGCCGCAGTGCTGGCCGGCGTGCTGCTCGCCATGACCTTGGGCGTGTTCTGGCTGCAGCAGCGCTGGCTCGGGCGCGCGTCGTACGTCACGATCAGCGGAAAGGGCGATGGAGGCTCACCCGCGCGCTTGCCGCCGGTGCTGTGGGGCGCGTGCTTCGCGATCGCCGCGTTCTGGATCGTGTTCACGCTGGTCTGCTACGCGGTCATCTTCACCTGCGGCATCGTCAAGGATATCGGCCGGGGGGCGATGACACCGACGTTCACCCACCTCGCCGCGGGGTTCAGCGTCGAATGGGGACCGCGCGGCCTCTTCTTCAGCGGCTCGGCCTGGGACAGCCTCTTCACCACCCTCCAGGTCGCCGCGGTCGCCGCGCCACTGACGGCGATCGTCGGCCTGCTGTCCGCCTACGTCATTACCCGGCAGCGGTTCGCGGGTCGGCGCGCCTTCGAGTTCCTCACCCTGGTGAGCTTCGCGATCCCCGGCACGGTGATCGGCGTGTCCTATATCGTCGCCTTCAACGTCGCCCCGCTGGAGCTCACCGGCGGCATGGCGATCCTCGTCATCTGCTTCGTGTTCCGCAACATGCCGGTGGGGGTGCGGGCCGGCGTCGCCGCGCTCGCGCAGATCGACCGCACGCTCGACGAAGCCTCATCCACGCTGCGCGCCTCGACTCTGCGCACCCTCACCCACGTCATCCTGCCGCTGCTGCGTCCGGCGGTGCTCACGACCCTGGTGTTCAGCTTCACCCACGCCATGACCGCGGTGAGCGCCGTGATCTTCCTCGCGACCGCGAAGTACAACCTCGCCACCGTCTACATCATCAATCGCGTCGAGGCCGGCGAATATCCACTTGCCATCGCCTACTCGTCGGTGCTCATCGTGATCATGCTCATCGCGCTCCTGGCGCTGCAGCGGGCGATCGGCGAGACGCGGCTCGGCCGCCGACCAACCGGCGTCCTCGTCACCGGACATTGACATGACCACACCCGCGGGCGGCGTCAACATCGAGCACGTGACCAAGCGCTACGGCGACGTCGCCGCCGTCGACGACGTGTCGTTCAACGTCGCATCCGGGGAGCTCGTAACCCTGCTCGGCCCCTCGGGATGCGGCAAGACCACGACACTGCGCATGATCGCCGGCCTCGAGTCCGTGAGCGGCGGGCGAATCTCCATCGGCGGGGAGGACGTCACCCAGCGTTCGGCGAGCGAACGTGACGTGAGCATGGTGTTCCAGTCGTATGCTTTGTTTCCACATATGAGCGTGCTCGACAACGTGTGCTATGGGCCGCTGTCGGAAGGGACGCCGAAGGCGCGGGCGAGGGAGCTCGCCCAGGCGAAGCTCGAGATGCTCGGGCTTGCGGGCCTCGAGCACCGGCTGCCTTCGGAACTCTCCGGGGGCCAGCAGCAGCGCGTCGCCGTGGCGCGCTCGCTGGTGCTAGAGCCCGCGGTGCTGCTCTTCGACGAGCCGCTCTCGAACCTCGATGCCAAGCTGCGCCGCCGCGTTCGCGACGAGATCCGCGAGTTACAGCAATCGCTGCGCCTCACGGTGGTCTACGTGACCCACGACCAAGAGGAAGCGCTGGCGGTGTCCGACCACGTCATCGTCATGGAGGGCGGGCACATCGCACAGCGCGGCACGCCTGCCGAGCTCTACGAGACGCCTGCCAGCCGCTTCCTGGCCGATTTCATCGGCGACGCGAATCTTGTCGAAGGCGAGCTCACCCACACCAGCGCAGGTCCGCAGTTCACCGCAGGCGGCGTGAGCGTACCGGTGCGCGCGGATGGCAAGCCCGCCGGTCCTGCGACCCTCGCGGTCCGACCTCATCGTCTGCGCCTCACGCCGCCCGGGTCGGGTCTGCTGGAGGCGCAGTGCCGGCGGGCCGCCTATCTCGGCAGTCGCATGGAGTACGTGGTGCAGAGTCCATGGGGTGAATTGCTGATTTTCGATGCCGCGATTCGTACCCCGCTATCGCGCGGTGCCGCGGTCGGCGTGTCGTTCGACCCCGATGCAACCCTGTTGCTGCCGCATGCTTCCGAGACCGCGTCCGGCTGACCCCCGAGGCTCTCAGTAATCTGGGGCCGGGGTTAGGAGTCGCCACGCGCGAACGTCCGTGCGTCGGCCCTCTCTTTGACAACACGGAGAGTGAGGACCTCGGCAAGACCAGGCGACATACAGAACTGGATACTCGCGGCAATCCCGCTAGAGTAGGAGCGCCTCAGCCAGCGACCGCGGCGAATGAATGATCACGCCACGCACCGTACGCCCGTACAGAGCGCCGAATTGGTGCGTCACCGGGGCCGCAGCAGGGCCCTCGGGCGTCGTCTCCGCGATAAGCTGGTCGTCCGCTTGGAGGTTCCCGGCGCGGCGCCTATGCAGCAGCCAGTCATTCGGTTCGGCGCGGCGAATCGGATCGCCGACTCCCTCAATACCGAATCGGATTTCGGCGAAAGTGACCGTGCTGACGAACAAGTCTTCAAGCCGTCGGCCCATAATGAAGCTGCGCACCCGCGCACTGGGGCGCGGTCGACGCAACTCTGAAGTCACATTGGTATCGAGCAGCCAGCCACTCACAACTTGACTGTCCGCACTGGCATCGCAGAACGGCGTGGTTCGATCTCGATCTGGCGATGTGGTGACGCTCGCAGAGCTTCGATCAGCAACTCGCCGGTTCGCGCGCCTTTCAGGCGATTGAATTCGTCTGCGTCGACAACCACCACCGCATCGCGGCCGTGCAACGTGACGTGCTGCGGCCCATCGCTGTGCGCCATGCGCACGAGTTCGCTGAATCGCGCCTTGGCGTCTTGAAGGCTCCAGCGACTGCGCGGAGGCTGCGCGGTGGGTGCTGCCAGGGTCGGCGTTTTTCTAGTCATGCTGACCAGAATATCACGGCCCAGTACCGGACGCAAAGGCTTGGACGGCGGGCGCCAGATGCCGATACTCGCGAACAGGTAGCCAGATTTCGGCACACGCAACGTCTCCTGCGGTCGCAGCAAACAGACGTCTGTGCGTCGGGGGACGTCTGCGGAGTAGTAGGCGGCGCGCTGCCGTTGTCGGAAGTCGCGGGGGCGCTGCACTATTCGGACGCCACCGCGTTTTCCCGCACATTCCGCGGCTGGGCGAAGATGAGTCCAAGC